>JAYNPH010000019.1:0-9065 GCA_038113685.1 Gammaproteobacteria bacterium | reverse complement strand
TACAACTTGGGCCACAATCCGCTGCATCCGTCTCTTGTGCCCTTGTCCACCGATTCGGTGCACAGGGAAAAAGCGGCGGTGGCCCCTAAGTCGAAAGAGCAAGCCCAGCATAAGGCGCCAGGATTCGACGTATTCCAGCCGGGTTTGGTTGAGATAGGCGCTACCTCGGGTTTTTGCTTCGACAATGAGCTTCCCCGTCATTCGGTCTTTGTCGCGCCCTTCGCTCTAGCCGATCGTCTGGTTACGAACAGAGAATTCTTGGCGTTTATGGAGGATGACGGGTATCGACGCCCTGACCTGTGGCTGTCTGAGGCTTGGGCAAACAAGTACCCAGAAGATCAGCACCGGCCTCTTTATTGGCGAACCTACGACGACGAATGGTATGAGTATCGGCTAAGTGGCGGGTTGTGCAAGCTCGATCCGGATGCGCCAGTGGTGCATATCAGCGGCTATGAGGCGGCGGCGTTCGCTGCGTGGTCTGACGCCCGGTTGCCGACAGAATTTGAATGGGAAATTGCTGCCCGAGACCAAGCCATTTGCGGCAACTTCGTCGAAAACGGGGTGTTTCATCCCATGCCTCAGGGTCGCGGCAACAAACAGCTGTTTGGTGACGTTTGGGAGTGGACTAGCAGCAGTTACGGACCGTATCCGGGATATCGTCCCTTGCCCGGTGTTCTTGGCGAGTACAACGGAAAATTTATGAGTAGCCAATGGGTGTTGCGTGGCGGTTCCTGTGCCACGCCCAACGACCATATTCGCGCCAGCTACCGAAATTTTTTCTATCCCAAGGACACTTGGCAGTTTAGCGGCATCCGTCTGGCCAAAGATCCATGAACGCGTCAGGTCCTAACTTTGCTTTTCTGGATCTACACCCTCCAAAGGACGACACGCTGTCGGAGGTTTGCGCGGGCCTTGGCCAAAGCGCGAAAAGCCTGTCGCCAAAGTTTTTTTACGATGAAAAGGGTTCCCAGCTTTTTGAGGCGATTACTGAGCTGGAAGAATACTACCCCACCCGCACAGAGCTTGCGTTGTTCGACGCGCACCTGCCCGAGATTGCCGACTTAATCGGCAAGGACAGCTGTGTAATCGAATATGGGAGCGGCTCGTCGCTGAAAATACGCAAGTTGCTGGAAGCACTTTTGCCCAGTGCCTATGTGCCGGTGGATATTTCTCGGGACTACTTACTCAGCACCGCAACAGCCTTGTCAGACGACTTCTGTGATCTCAGCGTTTTTCCAGTGTGCGCGGATTTTACCCAAGATATGGTGCTTCCCACGCAAGTAGAGGCGTTGCGTCGAGTGGGCTTTTTCCCCGGCTCAAGCATTGGTAATTTCGAGCCAGCTCAAGCCCGAGAGTTTATACAGCAAGTTGGCGATACTCTTGGCGCTGGCGGTTATTTTCTGGTTGGAGTGGACTGTAAAAAAGATCCGAGGGTTTTAGAGCGGGCCTACGCTGATTCGGCAGGTGTGACCGCGGCCTTCAATCTCAATGCCCTTGTTCATTTGAACCGGGAGCTTGGCGCAAATTTTCAGCTCGAGAATTTCCAGCATATGGCTCGTTACAACCAAGCCCGTGGCTGTATTGAGATGTTTTTGCGCAGCCTATGTGATCAGCAAGTCGTAATTGGTGAGGCTGTCTTCGACTTTGCAGCAGGAGAATTGTTACATACCGAGAATTCCTACAAGTATACGCCGGCGGATTTTTTGGCATTAGCGCAAAGCGCCGGCTTTCGTTGCCTAAAGCATTGGCTTGATAAAGACGACTACTTCGGCCTTTATCTTCTTCAGGCTAACTAAAAATGTGTCCCGTTGACGCCGCTGAAAACGCTTGGCTAAGAGAACCAGTAAAGCGGCCTACTTGAATTCCCACAGCACCCAGCTAGGCACCAGACTTTCGACACGCCGCAGATCACTGCCGGCTTGGGTCGGATCCTTTGGCACAAGGTAGTAAGGCTTACCGAAAGAAGGCACGACACGGATCATACGCAGTTGCCCGTTTTGTCTAAACTCGTACACCATTTGATCTTCTTCGGCGATTACCACCACATCTGGGCCTCGCTGGGCAGCATGGGGCGTGGCTAGGGTCATAACGGTAAGCAGGCAAAGAAGCAGCGCTTTACAGGTTTGAGTCGGTACACTTTCTAGCGATCGTGGGGCGAGTAAGGCCATAATTGAAACCGGAACATTGATGAGAAACGGGAGCATATCGTGGCAGACAATTTAACGCCCAAGGCGACAGAACTCCACGGCCCCGTTGTATTGGTTGACGGGTCTTCCTATTTATTCCGGGCGTTTTACGCATTACCGGATCTGCGCAGCACCAGCGGCCACCCAACCGGGGCCATTCGAGGCGTTATAAGTATGTTACGGCGGTTGGCTAAAGACTATCCCACCAGCCCGCTGGCGGTGGTGTTTGATGCGCCGGGCAAAACCTTTCGCGACGACATGTATGACCAATACAAAGCGAATCGAAGCACCATGCCTGATGACCTGCGCGAACAAATTGCGCCGCTGCATGAAATGATCAAGGCCATGGGTTTACCTTTCATTATGGTTGAAGGTGTTGAAGCAGACGACGTCATAGGCACCTATGCGGCTCAAGCCACCGCATCACAAAAACACACGGTGATCTCGACCGGTGATAAGGACATGGCCCAGCTGGTTACGCCCTTTGTGACACTGGTCAACACGATGACAGAGACCACCATGGATGCTGACGGGGTGGAAGAGAAGTTCGGTGTGAAGCCAGAGCAGATCGTCGACTATTTGGCGCTGATGGGAGACAGCGTAGATAACATTCCAGGCGTTCCAAAGGTCGGCCCAAAAACGGCGGCAAAATGGCTCAACCAATACGGCTCACTGGATGAGTTGATGGCCAATGCGGATGAGGTGAAGGGCAAGGTCGGTGAAAATTTGCGGAACAGTCTTGAACAATTGCCGCTGTCTCGGGCCTTAACCCAGATAAAGTGCGACGTAGACCTGCCGCTCCACTTTGCTGATCTGGTACCCACTGAACCGGATCTGACCGTACTTCGCCGGTTTTACCGAGAATTTGAGTTTAAGTCATGGCTAGAAGAGGTGAATTCGGCGGATGCTGCCACCGACGCGGCGTCCGCAGAGGAGGCGGGGCCACCGGCGCAGGTTGAAACCGATTACGATCTGATTTTAAACGAGGCCCAGCTAAGTGAGTGGGTACAACGTCTCAGCGATCAAGAGCTCATCGCCGTTGATACTGAAACCACCAGCATCAATTACATGGACGCTGAGCTGGTGGGCTTTTCCTTTGCGGTCAGTCCAGGGCGCGCTGCCTATTTGCCGGTGGCCCACGACTACCCCAGCGCGCCGGATCAAATTTCATTGGCAACGGCGATCGAAGCCCTGCGGCCAGTGCTCGAAAATCCTAAGATCGCCAAGGTAGGCCAAAATCTGAAATACGACATGAGTGTGCTGGCGCGATACGGTGTGGCCATAGAAGGCCCGATCCATGACACGATGTTGCAGTCCTATGTGCTGAACAGCGTAGCAACCCGACACAATATGGACGCGCTGGCGAGCTATTACCTGGATCGCAAAACCATTCACTTCGAGGACGTAGCGGGCAAAGGCGCCAAACAGCTCACCTTCAATCAGGTACCTCTTGAAACCGCCGGTGATTACGCCGCAGAGGATGCGGATGTCACGTTGCAGCTACACCACTGCTTGTACCCGCAGCTTCAGGCCCAACCAAGTTTGAGCCGAGTTTATAGCGACATCGACATGCCCTTGGTGCGAATTCTTTCAGAAGTGGAACGACGGGGCACCTTGGTGGACGGGCGTATGTTGAAGCAGCACGGGGCCGAATTGGCAGACCGGTTGAATGAGCTGACCCAAGAGGTTTGGGCGTTGGCCGGGGAGAACTTCAACCTCGACAGCCCGAAGCAACTGCAGGTGATTTTGTACGACAAGATGGGCCTGCCGGTTTTGAAGAAAACTCCGGGAGGGCAGCCGTCTACCGCTGAACCGGTGTTGGTTGATCTGGCTCAGGACTACGAGCTGCCGGAAAAAATCTTGACTTATCGGAGCCTGGCAAAGCTTAAGTCGACGTATGCAGACAAGCTGCCCTTGGACATAAATCGGGAAACCGGGCGCATTCATACGTCTTATCATCAGGCGGTGGCGGCAACAGGGCGATTGTCCTCATCAGACCCGAATCTTCAGAACATTCCCATTCGCAATGCGGAGGGCCGGCGCATTCGACAAGCGTTTGTGGCGCCGCCTGGGCATGTGGTGTTAGCAGCAGACTACTCCCAGATCGAGCTGCGGATTATGGCGCACCTTTCCGCAGATCATGGGCTGACCCAAGCCTTTGCCGAGAATCAAGACATTCACCGGGCTACCGCCGCAGAAGTCTTTGGACTGGCTCCGGATGACGTAGCCGATGAGCAGCGCCGCAGCGCAAAGGCCATTAATTTTGGCCTAATTTACGGCATGTCAGCTTTTGGTCTGGCCAAGCAGCTGAACATTTCTCGGGGCCTCGCCTCGGACTACATTGACCGATACTTCGACCGCTATCCCGGCGTTTTGCGCTACATGGAAGAAACCAAGGCCGTGGCTGCGGAGCAGGGCTTCGTTGAGACGGTGTTCGGCCGCAGGCTGTACTTACCAGAAATCAATGCCAAGGCAGTACCACGAAGGCAGGCCGCCGAGCGAACGGCTATTAATGCGCCCATGCAGGGAACTGCGGCGGACATCATCAAGCTTGCCATGATAGCTATTCAGGAATGGCTGCCTAGCAGCGGTCTAGATGCGCGGATGATCATGCAGGTGCATGACGAATTGGTTTTTGAGGTGGCTGAGGTAGATGTCGAGGCATTGGATAGCGGCGTCACCCAGCGCATGTCTGACGCCGCTGCTCTGAATGTCCCCCTCGTGGTGGACACCGGGGTAGGTGAGAATTGGGATCAAGCTCACTAAGTTGCGTATCGGGGCCGGCGGCGTTCACGGCCAACGCTAGGGCAGTTCAGGTCTCTGCATCGATGGGTGTCGACAGCCACTCCAGCAGTTTGCCAATCAGCTCGGGTTTGCCTTGGCCTCGGGCGGCGGAGAACCCCTGAAACGTTGCCGTTGGATGGTTTTTGTATAGGTTTTGAATTTTGCTGACGGCCTGTTTTTGCGCGCCAAAACTGAGCTTGTCGGCTTTGTTCAACAAGACATGAATTGGCAGCTCACTGGCCTCGGCCCAGTTCAGCATTTCTTGGTCGAAGGACTGGTTGGGATGTCGAATGTCCATGACCAGAACAATTCCGGCTAAAGCGTTTCGGTAGGACAAGTACTGATTCACGGCGCTTTGCCAGCTCTTTTGTGCTTCCTTGCCCGCCTTGGCGTAACCGTAGCCGGGTAAGTCTACAAGCCGGCCGCCAGTTCGCACATCAAAAAAATTGAGCAGCTGCGTGCGGCCCGGTGTTTTACTGACCTTTGCCGTGCGCCGGTTGCCGGTCAACTGATTCAGAACAGAGGATTTACCGGCGTTTGAGCGGCCGGCAAAGGCGATTTCGGCGCCCTCAATGGGTGGGCAGCGTTTTAAGTCAGGCGAACTGGTTAAAAAGGTTGCTTCCAAACGTTCTGGCAAAGACACATTCTCGGTCATCTTGTATATAATCTCGCGGCCTCTCCAGCGTCAGAACGCGCATGGCACTTCGGCACCTGTAGCTAATCGGGTTCGGAAGAGGGGGCAGTGTACCACCGCTTGCGCATTATGCTCAGAGGAGCCTTGCAGATCGGTACGAGGAAGTGCCTTGGGCTACCCGAGATAGCCTTGGCCACAAGTTTTATCAGGGTGCATCCGAGCCGTGTTTAGTCGCATATGTTCAAGGATGCCGCGTCAGTAATTTGTCAGTGAATTAGGGAAAACATAAATGAGTGTTCGCATAGCCGCAGCAAAACTAATGATCCTTTCTGCGCTCTTGGGCGTGACCACGTCCCAAGCGTTGGCCGCCGGAGATCCTGAAGCAGGCAAGGCCGGGTCCATGGTCTGTGCTTCTTGCCACGGCCAAGACGGCGCATCGGCCATTGATCCCTCATACCCGCAACTGGCAGGTCAGAATGAGCGTTACCTAGCCAAGCAGCTAAAAATGTTTCAATCCGGTGAGCGTGACGTTGCGCTGATGACCGCTCAGCTTGTGGGCAAGAGCGAGCAAGATTTGGATGATCTTGCCGCCTACTACGCCAGTCTGCCGTCCAAGGCAGCCCAAGCGACCGGCAACGATGACGATATCGCACTCGCCCGTCGGATCTATAAGGGCGGTATCTCAGAGAAAGGTGTTGCAGCGTGCAGCGCTTGCCACGGACCTAACGGTGCTGGTAATGCTCAGGCCGGATTCCCAAGAATCGGCGGTCAATCCGTTGCCTACACGGCTGCGCAACTGGTGGCCTACCGGGAAGGTGCTCGCCGATCTGACGAAGAATATGGCGGCATGATGCGGGGCGTGTCGCGTGGCTTGTCCGATCGCGAAATAGCAGTGCTGGCCGACTACATCAGTGGCCTAAACTAAGCTGCCTGCAGCGCAGCGGCATCCAAAAGCGCGATAACGTGAAGGAGATAGACGATGTGCTCAAAGACCATTAAGACTGTCATCATCTTTTTAGCCGCTTGCGTCACCGCGCCTTGGGCAGTGGCCCAAGAACAGTTCATTGAAGGCACGCATTATGAGCGCCTTGATGTGCCGGTACAGACAGGGCTGGAAAATACCACACCCCCTCAAGTTGAGGTGGTAGAGGTCTTTTCCTACATGTGCATCCACTGCTACAGCTTTGATCCGATTTTGGAGCACTGGAAAAACGATGACAAACCGGCCAACGCCGCCTTTAGTCGACTGCCGGCGGTGTTTTCCAGTGATTGGGCGTTAATGGCCCAAGCGTTTTACACGGCGGAAATTTTGGGCGTCAGTGAGCAGATGCACGGCCCATTGTTCGAGGCCGTTCACGTCAAGCCGGTTAACCTACGAAATGAAGCGAACATGGCCGCGCTGTTTGTGGATGCTTCTGGCGTGACCGCTGACGAGTTTACCAAGGCCTATAACTCGTTCTTTGTTCGTAGTCGGGTCATGCAGGCTCAGGCGAAAAGCCGAGCGTATGGCATAACCGGCGTACCGACACTCATTGTCAATGGCAAGTACCGCATAAATGGCAAAATGGCTGGGTCCAGCGAAGGCATGCTGGACGTAGTTAATTTCTTGGTAGACAAAGAAACCACCAATCCCTGACAGCCAAGCGCCGACCGACTTCTTGCGTCTTTATCTTCTTGGCGAATCACCAATCGGGCTTTTGGCGCTGTTGTTTGGTGGTGCCGTGCTTTTTCTTGCGATCAACGCGTTTACGCTTAGCTGATTGGCTCGGGCTGGTGGCAATCCGTTTTTTCGGTCGCTGCCTTGCTTCTTGAATCATTGCTTCAACGCGGGCAAGGGCTTGTTGACGGTTTTTTAGCTGCGAACGGTGGCTGCTTGCTTGTACGACTAAAATGCCTTGCTTGTTGATGCGGTTAGCCTGTAATCCGATTAGTCGCCCCAAACTGTAGGCATCAAGGGCTAGCAGTGTCGTATCCACGCGCAACTCCACCGCTGTAGAGGTTTTGTTGACGTGTTGGCCGCCGGGCCCCGAGCTGTGTATGAACTGGAACTCACAAGCCGCCGGGGGAATACCATAGTTTTTTGACGCACTC
Organism: Gammaproteobacteria bacterium; assembly: GCA_038113685.1. Taxonomy (GTDB): domain Bacteria; phylum Pseudomonadota; class Gammaproteobacteria; order Pseudomonadales; family Azotimanducaceae; genus UBA4421. The sequence goes on along the minus strand of JAYNPH010000019.1, from coordinate 1,370 downwards.
ATAGCAGCCCCTTGGGTCGCCAGACCCTTGTGGGTTGGCTAGTACCTGATTGCATGGGTTCTTAAGCTGTTACCGCGTAGAATACCAGCAACGACTCCGAGTGGCTTGCCAAGCAAGGCCGGTCCGTTAGCTACCAGTTGCACAGGCGATGTAGCGGCATGGTTGTTAACGGCTACGGATAAGCAAAAGTCGAAGGAAAAAGAGAGCGAAGGAAAACCATATGAGCGCTTTGGACCGTCAGGAAGTTATAGCCAAGCTACAGTCTTGGCAGGCCCTTGAAATCGACAGCGAGGGTATTTGGCAGTGGGCTTTAGAGGCTGCGGATCAACGCACCACCGAGGATGCGGTCATCCTAGCCGTCATGGAGATGCTTTGCGCCCTGCCTCAGGACCTTTGGATTGAGGAAGATGCACAAGTGATGATGGACGCCTTAGCCAACCCGATGGACCAATCCGACCTGTCGATGAACCAGCTGTGGAATTATCCCGATATCATCGATCAGCGTGGTCGCCGTCGGGCCTTGGAAGAGCATCCTCTATATGGACCTTATTGTGTGGACTGAGGGTTGGGGTTGTGCAGATGTTAGGTGACGGAAAAAAACTGCATGAATTAATGCAGCTGCTCGACCTTGAGCGGGTCGAGGACAACGTATTTCGTGCCTATCACCCAGAGGATCGCCAGGGCAGGCTCTATGGCGGCCAAATCATGGCTCAAGCGTTGATGGCCGGTGGCCGCACCGTATCCGATGATCTGCACGTACATTCCTTGCATGGTTATTTTTTGCGGCCAGGCGATCCTAAGGTGCCGGCGGTCATACGTGTCGAGCGCGCTCGTGACGGCCGCTCTTTTGCGACGCGTCGCATCTTAGTAACCCAGCGGGGGGAGGCCATATTCAATATGGACGCTTCGTTTCAGATTCAAGAGTCGGGGTTAGAGCATCAGGTGCAAAAACCCGCACTGGCGCCGCCGCCAGCGGAGAAAATTCCTCCCGCGTTGCTGGATGCCCCCTTTGTGACCTGGCGACACGAGTTTCGGCGGCTGCAGTCTGAAAGTCCCCAGCCCCCAGAGCAGTTTGTGTGGTTCACGCCCACGGGCAGAGTTTCCGATGACCCCCTGATGGCCGCCTGCCTGTTGGTGTTTGAATCGGATAACGTGCTGATTGGTACCGCTCGCTTGCCTCATCGGGGCAGTTTTAAAAGAGAACACATGCAGGTGGCGAGCCTCGATCACGCCATGTGGTTTCATCGTCCCCTTGATCTCAACCAGTGGCTTTTATATGCCATTGATTCGCCAAGCGCTTCAGATGCCCGAGGGTTTGCGCGAGGCAACATCTTCACCGAGGGCGGTGAACTAATCGCATCCACCGTCCA
>JAYNPH010000018.1:25423-30597 GCA_038113685.1 Gammaproteobacteria bacterium | reverse complement strand
CGTCACATCTGGATGTCGCTCCACGGAACGCATGTAGTCGCTGTGGTAGAAAGTTCTTAAGTGCTCACCATCGAAGCAGCTTGGTGTGAGCTCACTGAAAGGTGCCGCCCCCTCGGGGCGCTCACCGCGCCCGTCCAGCTTAAACGGCTCGAACAGATGGGGGACGAGGTCTGGCTGCTCTGTAACCAGCGCGTTGTACAGCGACACGGTGCTTACGATCCGACTGTGTCCGCCAGATGCCGCCGTCTGCAGGCACAGCAAACCCACCACATCCGCCGCGTCACAGTGCAAATTGATGTTATGCGGAGTTCGGTACAAACGCACATTGGGGTCCTGCTCGCCATAATCTTTCACCTCGCCGAGCAACTCTTGCTGAGGATTTTGCCCGCCCGGCTCGCCCAGATGGTGGCCCAAGCCCCAAAATACCCGACGCACCCATGCCGAGGGCTGATCCACCGGAAAGCCCCGCACTACCTGAACACCGAGTCCAGATGTCAGCTGCCGTCGCCACTGGCGCAGGCGCGGGGCTAAATTTGGTAGGGGAAAGTTACCACGGTCAATCTGAGCCATTTCTTGTGGTGCCGCGCGCTCCGCCTGCGCAAGCTCTGCGATATCGAAGTCGCTCAGTTCATAACACCACGAAGCCGTTCCGTGCTGCAGTTGAGTTCGTAAGTCCCGGCCCATCCACGCCGCTGCTGCGTCCAGAGTCTTATCCGGCATCCGCGCGTGGCTGCGATTAAAGTAATGCCGGGACTGCTCGGAGAACGAGCGGTAGGAACGGTCTGACTGAGGTTTGCTGTTCACTGACAACACCTCCCTAGAACAGGCTAGCCGACTAAAGGCCTAATACGAGTTTGGCCATGATATTGCGCTGCACTTCGTTACTACCGCCGGCAATGGAACTTGCCCGCAGATTAAAATAACGGGAAAAGGCCACGACCCCGTCCTCTGGTCCCACCGTTGCCACATTGCTGCCCACGGTTCGTGCCTCTGGTTGATGCACCGCACTGTACTGACCCATGGCCTCTACCGCCAATTCTGTAATTCGCTGCTGCATCTCCGCTGACAGGGCTTTGAGCACCGATGACTCCGGCCCCGGTCGTTGGCCCTTAGACAATGCCGCCATCATACGGAACTCCGTGAACTGAATAGCCTCCAGCTGCACGGCGGTTTCGTCCAACTTGCGAATAAAGTCGGTGTCCTCGGCAAGGGTCGAATCGCCCTGTGGAATCATTCCCGCCAGTTTACGCAGTCGGGCCAAACCCACCTTGCGGGCAGCGTTCCCAGTGGACCCGCCGCGCTCAAACTCCAGCAAATACTTGGCCACATGCCAGCCCTTATTTTCCTCGCCCACAACATTTGCCTTGGGCACTCGCACATCGTCGAAAAACACTTGGTTCACTTCGTGGGTACCTGAGGCAAATAAGATCGGCTCTACCCGAATACCCGGGGTAGTCATATCCAGTAGCAAGAAGGTAATGCCTTCTTGCGGCTTACCTTCCTCGTTGGTGCGCACCAGCAAAAACATTTTGTTTGCGTAGTGGGCGTGACTGGTCCAGATCTTAGAGCCGTTTAGCCGGTAGTGATCGCCGTCTGAGACGGCCTTGAGTTTCAAGCTGGCCAGATCCGAACCAGATCCCGGCTCAGAATATCCCTGGCACCAGTAGTCTTCGCCGGACAAAATCCTCGGCAGATAGAACTCTTGCTGGGCTTTACTGCCGCAGCCGATCAACATAGGCCCGCACATACCAAGACTCATGGGTGCTGTATCCGGGGCTCCCGCTTCGGCTTTTTCAATGGACCAGATGTAGCGCTGCATGAGATCCCAACCGGTGCCACCGTATTCTTCTGGCCAGCTGGGAGCCACCCAGCCTTTTTTGTAGAGAATCTTATGCCAAGCAATATTGTGCTCGTAGTCGAGAAAAATACCGGGACAGAACCGCTGCGCGTCGCGCAGCTCGTCGGTCAGATTCTCGTCCAAAAATTCGCGAACCTCGTCGCGAAAGCTCTCATACTCTTTACCGAAACTGATGTTCATGGCGCTCTCCCCAAATTACGTTTTTGTTCTCAGCCGCCTTCAATACGCGGCATAAAAAACACCTCACTATTGGGTTCCAATGGTTCCGCAAAGGCGTCTTGATATATCTGACCGTCAATAGCAACCGCCGAGCGCTGCAGGGGCTCCGCCAGACGCGGCCACCGGGTAAGCAAGTGCTCGGTCAAGTCACGGAAATTGGTGACCGCCAGGTCAAGCTGACGCTCACCGCCAGTGACCTCCACCATGGGGTTGGCTAGTACTACCCTCACCATCAGCACTGCGCGCCGGACAACCAGCCCAACAGCAAAAACCCTGCCGGTTGGCAGGGTCTTTGCGCAACAACCGCACACGTCATCGCCCGGTGAGCCTAACCTTCAATGGCATCGAGCAAACGGGGCGGCGACATCGGCAGGTCTGTGATCCGTTTGCCCAGCGAACGAGACACGGCGTTCGCACACACGGCCAAGGGCGCAACGATCGGGGTTTCGCCAACACCGCGCACACCGAAGGGGTGGCTTGGGTTGGGCACTTCCACAATGTGGGTGTCGATCATGGGCAAATCCGAAGCAACCGGGATGCGGTAGTCCAAGAAACCGGCGTTTTCCAGCACTCCGTTGTCGTCGAAGATGTATTCCTCATTCAAGGCCCAGCCAATGCCTTGAGCGGCACCGCCCTGCATCTGGCCTTCCACATAGGCCGGGTGAATGGCCTTGCCCGCGTCCTGAATGGCGGTAAAGCTCAGTACGTCGACTTTTCCGGTCTCAGGATCCACCCGCAGATCCCCGAAGTTCACGGAAAATGCTGCACCAGCACCTTGGGCATTCAGCGAGGCTCTGGCCGTGATCGGGCCACCGGTCTTACCGGCTTTGCGGGCAAGCTCCGCCAGACTCAAAGGCTTCACATCTGCGTTTACTCCAGGACCGGGTACGGCCTGACCGTCTTCCCATTCCACTTGGTCTTCATCCACACCCCAAGTCATGGCCGCCCGACGCTTGCAGTCGGCGATCACGGCTTCACAAGCTTGGGTCACCGCCATACCGGTGGCAAAGGTGGTTCGACTGCCGCCGGTGACATTACAGAAACCGGTGCTCTCCGTGTCGCCCACCTGGGCGCGCACATCGTCGTAGTCTACACCCAGAGTTTCCGCCGCCATCAGGCACATGGAAGCACGAGAACCGCCGATGTCCGGGCTGCCCTCGATAATCATCACAGTGCCGTTTTCGTTGATGTTCACTTCAGCACTGGACTGCATGCCAACATTGAACCAAAAGCCTACGGCTACCCCTCGGCCGGCGCCCTCGGGCACAGGCTTGGTGTAGTTGGGGTGGTTCTTGGCGGCAAGCAAACAGGCTTTGAAACCAATGGGTGGGAATTTCGGGCCATAGGGCGCCTGGGTGCCTTCATCCGCTGCATTGACCAAGCGCAAATCGATGGGGTCCATATCCAACTGCTGGGCGGCCTCGTCGAGGGCGCTTTCAAAAGCGTGCATGGCCTGCGGCGCACCAGGCGCGCGGTAAGCGGCCACCTTGGGTTTGTTAACCAGAACATCGAAGGTATCGACAACGAAGTTCTCAATTTCATACGGCGCATAAATCGACATGGCTCCCGGCATGCAAGGCGCGCCGGCAAATGCACCAGCCTCAAAAGCAATCCAAGATTTCGCCGCGGTAATGGTGCCGTCTTTGCGCAACCCGACTTTGACCCGGGCCACGGTGGCAGAACTTGGCCCAGTCGCGCGGAAAACTTCTTCCCGGGACATGGTCATTTTCACTGGTCGGCCAGACTTCTCGGACAACATGGTGGCCAGCGGCTCCAAATACACAACCGTTTTGCCGCCAAAGCCGCCGCCAATTTCTGTGGCCACGAACTTCAGGTCAGCCATATTTTTGCCGAGCATTTTTGAGGTGGCGGCACGGTGCTCAAAGTGACCTTGGGTTGAACACCAAACCGTGCCCCGGCCCCGTTCGTCGATGCTGGCGATACAGGCGTGCGGTTCAATGTAGCCTTGGTGAGCCATGGGGCATTTGTACTCGCGCTCAACCACCACGTCAGCGGCCAAGAAACCCTCCTCTACGTTACCTCGTTCAAGATGACCGACGTTGGCAATGTTCGATGGGTGTTCGGGTTTTTCCGGCAGCGCCGTGTAGTTGTCCTCATTCACAAGGGTTGAGGACGCGTCCATGGCTTTCACCACATCTAGCACCGGTTCCAAGACTTCGTATTCCACCTTGATCGCCTGCAGCGCTTGCTCCGCCAGACGAGCGCTGGATGCTGCCACTGCCGCCACCGCATGGCCGTGATACATAACTTTGTTCCGAGCCATCACGTTCTTCGAAATGTCGTCCATGGTGCCGCCGCCTTCACCGCCGGCTTCACCTTCCAGACGACCACCGGGGAAATCTGCACCGGAGATTGCCGCATAAACACCGGGGATGGCTAAGGCCGCACTAACGTCAACGCTTTTGATCCGAGCGTGGGCATGTGGGCTGCGCAGAACCTTGCCGTGAATCATGTTCGGCAAATTTACGTCGGCACCGAACTGGGCACGACCGGTCACTTTGTCAAAACCATCGGGACGGACAGGGGTAGTACCGATTTGCTTGTAATCAACTGCTTCAGCCATGTTCAGCCTCTCTCCAAACTGTTGTTGTTGAGATCAATCTATCACGAACTTACCAGCCCTTGGAGTGGTGATTGTGAGACAACTGGCGGCTGTAACGTGGGACGAAAACTCAATCGCGGAAACGAGCCAAGACCCAATAGCTCCGCGACGCCGGCTTAGAACGAAAGCGTTTCACTCAGCACCGTTGGCCCAAAACCCATGCGGCTAGGTCAGACTAAGAATTGGCCAAGGAGACAAACCGGGTGCTGGCGGCCCATTGCTCTCCCGGCGCCAGATCAGCCAAGCCGCCTCCTTCGCGGTCCCCCGGCCCAAGCAGGTTCAGCGCATCCGGTATATGGCTGATGGGTTCGATACAGATGAAGCCTGCATTGGCTGGCGCATACACCACCCAATGGGCCAGCGACGAATCCGGCTCTATGACCAAGGACCAAGGCTGATCGGGCCAGCGTATCTCGGCACTGCCGATTCGGCCCAAATAGACCTGATCGAGGCCTCGCTCAAGCCAAGGGCGGC
>JAYNPH010000018.1:23692-25413 GCA_038113685.1 Gammaproteobacteria bacterium | reverse complement strand
GGCGGCCTGCTAGCGGATTGATGTAAGACCTGTCTCCGCCCGCGGTATTACCCAGTGCCGCACGCGCCAGCTCTGTCAACGGCAGCCCGCTGCGATCCAGCAGAAGCTCGCCGCGGCAAAGCATGCTGACATCGCTGGCCGGTGTAAGCGGAAAGTGAGGGTGGAATCCGGCGCCCACAGGCATAGTCTCGCGGCTGACATTTTTAACACGAATGCTGTGGGTGAGACCGCTTTCGCTGATGGCGAAATGCTGCCGGGCGGTAAATGCCCAAGGCCAGCCTGTTTCTGCGGCAGCGTCTCGATCGTGCTCGTAGACCAGCGTACAGGCGTTTTGCGCTAAGTGCTCAATCTGCCAGCGGCTTTGCCAGCCAAAGCCGTGAATCGCCTGAGGCTCCGGGGGAAAGTTTTGAGCTAGCTTGACCGGCCGATCCCGGTATTTAAAACGCCCTGCAGTAATGCGGCTGCAAAAAGGCACCATGGCAAAGCTCGCTAAAAACGGCGGTGCCGGCGCCGGAATCATCAGCGCTTGGTCCCCGCGCCTGAGCTGTGCAATGCCGCCGCCCTGCAGGGAGAGTACCGCGGACATATCACCGCAGCTCAACGCGAGATCGGTCTGGTCTTTCAAGGGTTATTTCATTTTGTAGCGAATGGGTAAGCTCTTCAGGCCGCCGACAAAAACCGCTTGGGTATATTTCGGCTCGCCCACCAGTTCAATGTGTTCCACCCGTTCCAGCAGCTTGCGATACAGTGAACTCATTTCCATTCTGGCCAAGTGTTGTCCCAGACACACGTGAGCACCGAAACCAAAGGCAATCTGCTTACTCTCTTTACGGTCGATACGAAATGACATGGGATCGCTGTAAACGGACTCGTCCCGATTCGCGGAGGGGTACCACAGAATCAAGGACTCTCCTGCCTTGATCTTTTGTCCGCCAATCTCAGTGTCTTGAGTGGCCGTACGCATGAAATGCCTTACCGGCGACACCCAGCGGATCATCTCGTCAATTGCCGTAGGCATCAGGCCCTCCGGATCCGCCCGGAAGGCGGCCATTTGATCGGGATTTTCCAGTAACGCCAGCAGACCACCGGCAGTGGAGGCACTGGTGGTATCGTGACCTGCCGTGGCGATGATCATGTAATAGCCGTTGGCTTCGTGCTCAGGAATCTGAGCACCATCGATTTCCGCATTGGCGATGATGGTAGCCAAGTCATCCTGAGGCTCGGCCCGACGCGCCTCACTGAGCTTGGCGAAGTAATTCTCAAAATCCTTCACCACATTGAGAAACTCGGCGGGTTCAAAAGAGCGGTTCACATCGGGATCCGTGCTGCCGAACAGCTCTTGGGTCAATTTCAGCATTAACGGCTCGTCTTCCTCGGGCACGCCGAAAATGCTCATGATTACCCGCAGCGGGTACCAGATGGCCACATCCTTCACAAAGTCGCATTCGCCGCCCATGTCCGCCATGCGGTCAATGTACATATCCGCCAGTTCATCGACCCGAGCTTGGAGCTTGCGCAGGTTGCTGCCCATAAACCAGCCTTGGGTGAGCATCCGGTACTTCATATGGTCCGGATCGTCCATCTGCACCAAACTGCGGACAAGGTGTTTACGCCCGGTCATTTGCTGCACTAATTGCTCCATCACCTCCAGACCAAGGGTCGGTCGGGGGTCGTTAATGAAGAGCTTTTTTTGACCCTCAATTTCTTTGATGTCGTTATAG
>JAYNPH010000018.1:7720-23635 GCA_038113685.1 Gammaproteobacteria bacterium | reverse complement strand
CCCAGTTAGCCGCATCGACCATGCCGTTATCTAAGGCCGGTGAATCTGTGAAAATCTCCATGGTTTTCTCTCCTTTATCCTCTATCCGTCATCTAGAACTTACCCCGCGAACGCCATCGCTTTATACTACCGCTTTCCACCAGAGCACCAGCTACTTCGTGATCTATTCAGAACGCCTTTTCACCCTTGGATCCCTGACCTTTGGCTGGACTCATGATCTGGTTTACGACTGCGGACAGCCTTATTTAGAGCGATGGATTCTTTGGTTTGGCTTTACGCTACGGCTACACAGATTTCATAAGGGCGATGACGACAGAGCTTTTCATGACCATCCTTGGTGGTTTATCACCTTCCCCCTTGATCCCTACTTTGAAAAGACACCGAATAAACCCAAAACCTTAGTTCGCGCTTTGCGCCCTCACTTTCGACCGGCTTCCCACCAGCACATTGTCCAGTTGGTCGAAGATCGTCCGGTATGGACGTTGATTTTAACCGGCAGCAGGTCCAGTGACTGGGGATTTTGGCATCAGGGACAGTACACACCTCACGAAGAATGGTTAAACGAGCGGGAGAGTCAGACCGTTAATCAATAGCGGGTGCCCCTTCGCTCACCGGTTCGTTGCACTTAGAAGGGTTGGATCCGATCAACGGCTCGTCCTATCGGATTGGCGCTGATAATTTGCCACCATCACAGCTACGGCAAGTAGCGCCCCCACCACCCGGGACTCTGTGCTGGGGTAAACCAACAGCCCTGCAGCGGCTAAGGCCACAATCCGAATACCCGCGGAAACCGGGGCGAACAAATACCGTTGCAGCGTCATAATCAGCATCAGCATCAGCAGGCCGGTAACACCAGCCGACAGCAGAACACCGCTCCAGCCAAATTCCGCACTCAACAGCAGCGGTGAAAAGGCCATCATTAGAGGAATCACAAATAAGCCGCTAGCCAGCTTCACCGCCTCAACGGCACTGGCCATGGGCGCGGCACCGGCAACGCCGGCGCCGGCGAATGCCGCCAAGGCGATAGGGGGAGTGACGTTGGAGCTTTGGGCCAACCAGAAAATAATCATAGGGGCGGTGATGCGGGCCAGCCCCAGTTCTTGCAGGGCCGGACCGGTCATCACCGCCAACACGATGTAAGCCGCTGTTGCAGGCAACCCCATGCCCAGCACCAGTGCGGCAACGGCCACCAGTATTAGCGCCAGCCAAAGCTGACCGCCGCTCAACGCCACGACAGATTCCGTGAACTGCAGCCCAATACCGGTTTGACCAATGGTGCCGACGACTAAGCCCGCCACCGCGCAGGCTACCGATATGGAGATAGCCAGCATGGCGCCCTGACGCAGACCGGACACAAGCTGAGAAACATTGATGCGGGTGTGGCTGCGCAGCAGGCTGGCCAGAAGCACGGCGGCACTGCCGGCCACGCCCACCAGCACCGGGGAATAATTCCAAAGCAGCAGCGCGGTGATCAGCGCCAGAGGCAGCAAAAAGTGCAGACCGTCGACAAGAACCCGCCAAGCACCGGTTTGACCCTGCATCCCCTTAAAGCCGCCTTTGACCGCCAGCACGTGCACATACAAAAGCACGGACAGGAAGTACAAAAGCGCTGGCACTAAGGCCATCCAGACAATGTCCCCGTAAGAGGTTTTGGTGAATTCCGCCATCACGAAGGCGCCTGCTCCCATGATGGGTGGCATGATCTGCCCGCCGGTGGACGCCGCTGCCTCAATGCCAGCCGCCTCCTCGGGCTTGTAACCAAGTTTTTTCATCATAGGAATGGTGAGGGAACCCGTGGTTACTGTGTTGGCAATAGCGCTGCCCGAGATGGAACCCATGGCAGCGGAGGCGATCACCGACGCCTTGGCTGGACCGCCCCGATAGCGCCCTGCCGCTGCGAAGGACAGATCGATTAGAAACTTACCCGCGCCGGTAACCTGTAAAAACGCGCCGAACAAGACAAAGCTGAAAACCGCCCCGGCGGCAATACCCAAGGGCGCTCCAAACAGTCCAGCCCCGGTAAATACTTGAAAACGTACGATGCGTTCAAAAGAAAACCCCTTGGTAGCCAGCACGTCGGGCAGAACATTGCCAAAGGCCGCGTAGAGCAGAAATACGAGGCCTACCCACATCATGACCGCACCCACGGCTCGCCGGGCCATCTCTAAGGTGGCGACGATCAGCACCAGACCCGCCAAAAAATCAGCGGTCTGCAAACCGTTGAGCAAGTGCTCGATGGACTGGTAGTCGAAGATCAAAATGCGCTGACTGGCCCATATCACGGCGACAATGCTGAGGCCGTCTAGGTACCGCAGCCACGTGCCCTCTTGGGCAATGGGATACACCAAGAACCCCAGCACTAAAATCCATGCCAGGTGAATGGGGCGGAAATAGGTAGCCGGCTGCTGACCCAGCACACTCTCAAAGGGCAAACTGCCAACAGGGAAAAAACCCACTAAGGGCTGCCACAGCTGGAAAACTGACAAAGACAGCGCTACAACGCTAGCGACGATGGCTAGGACCTTGGGCGTGCTGCTGCTGGGAAACTGCTGGGCCGCCATGGATTAAAGCGCAGCCTCGGCCCGTTCTGATGCTAGGCAGTTGGCCGTAGGATTCTGCAGGTAGCGGCGCGTCCCCGCATGCAGAGGCACGGCCGTCAACTGATGAATGTTGTCAAGCGTCATATCCTTCACCACCGGCGAAATGCTCAACAGCCGCGAATGTTCTTGGTAGACCGCACAAGTCAGCGCATAAGCGAGTTCCTCGGGCATAGCTTCGTGCACGACCACGGCGCTCCAAATCCCAAGTGCCTGCCGAGGCTCGTCCACGCCGGCATAGGTGCCAGCGGGGATCGTATAGCCCGAATACGCCGGGTATTGATCGGTGAGCGCCGCCAGCTGCGCTTCGGTAAGAGAGATGATTTGAATGTCGCGGGTTACCGCCAACTCGGTTACGGCAGCAATACCTAGGCCGCCTACAACAAAGCCGGCATCTAAGGTGCCGTCTTTTAAACCCGTCGTTGTCTCGCCAAAACTTAGGTAACGGGGGGCAATGTCTTGCAGGCTTAGACCTAGACCGTTCAGCATATTCGTAGCGGCTACTGCAGTACCGGAACCCTGAGCGCCGATAGCCACGCGCCTGCCCACCAAATCGTTGATGGATTCGATACCGCTGCTGCGCAAAGTCAAGACATGGACAATGTTCGGGTAGGCGGTAAACAGCACGCGCAAGGGCAAGGGTTCTGGAAATCGGCCCGTCCCCGCGTAGGCACTGGTGACCACATCTGCCATGGCGATACCCAGATCACTTTCTCCCCGAGCCACCTGTATCACGTTGGTGACAGACCCTCCGGTGACTTCTGCCTTGGCATTGACCCCGGGCAGCACCTCGGACCACAGAGACGCCATGCCGCCGCCAAACGGATAATAGAGACCTGCGGGACCGCCGGTGGCGATGGCCAAGGTACGATCGCTTTGGCCGCAGCCTGCCGACAAACAAACGATGGCTGCAGTAACAAAGGCGCTGAAGGAGCGTGATGGATTCATGGGACTAGCCTAACAGCACTGGCCGCAGCAGCTAAAGGTTCACGTCAACCAAAGCCATAAACGTTCGTGGAGATAGAAGATGCCGATTTTAAGGAAAAATTCGATGCCGCCGATCAGCAGGGCCGTGTCGATTTCACCGGTGATCACATAGGCGATTACCGCAGTGGTCAGGGTGGCGACTACGCGCCAAGAAAAAGCCTTGGCGAGGCTATGCCAGTGGGATTGACTGGGAGCCGATTTTGCAGCGGCCTCAGTCACAGCAGCGTTCTCAACTTTTCAACGCACTCCTCCACCGACAGCGAACCGGTATCCAGTCGCAAATCAGCGCTTTCAGGAGCCTCGTAAGGGGAATCAATGCCCGTAAAATTAGGTAGATCTCCACGCCGCGCCTTCTTGTACAAACCCTTAGGATCTCGCGCTTCAGCAACTTCTAATGGAACGTCTACATACACCTCAGAAAATCTGTGATTAACCAACAGGCTCCTGGCCATTTCTCGCTCAGAACGAAACGGAGAAATAAGAGCAACGATTACCACGAGGCCCGCGTCAGCCATTAGTTTCGCCACTTCAGAGGTACGTCTAATGTTTTCGACCCGATCAGCTTCGCCGAATCCCAAGTCCCGATTCAATCCAGTACGTAAATTATCACCGTCCAAAACATAGCTGCTGATGCCCTCGTCATACAGGCGACGTTCGAGCGCATCTGCAATGGTAGATTTTCCTGCACCGCTGAGCCCAGTGAGCCAAATAACCCGCCCTTCGTGCCCTAACAGCTGAGCTCTGCGGCTCTGATCTAGCGAGGACGCCTTGGGAAATATATTTTGCGCTCGGCGCAGTCCGAAGTTAATCATACCCGCGCCCACGGTGGCCTTGCTGTAGCGGTCGATTAGGACGAAGGATCCCAGATCACGGCATTCGCTATAAGCGGTAAACGGAATCGGCTCATCCAAGCTCAGAGTCACCCGGCCAATATCGTTGAGGACCAAGTTGCGGCTGGGTAGCTGCTCCAAGGTGTTCACGTTCACCTTGTACTTGATCTCGGTCAGGGTGGCGCCGATGCGCTTTGCTCCCAACATCAGTTCATAGCCTCGTCCCACGTAACCGGCCTCTTGATCCATCCATACCAGGGACGTGTCGAATTGATCGGATACTTCGCAGGGGGCGTCAGCCGCCACAATAACGTCTCCGCGAGAGACATCCACTTCTCGATCCAAGGTCAGGGTCACGCTCTGATTTGGCAGGGCTGCGGGAAGGCTTTGGTCATACAGCACCACTTCTCGCACCACTGCCTCAGAGCCACTTGGCAACACGTGAATCGCATCACCCGGTGCAATACTGCCGGCGGCAACCGTGCCGGCGAAGCCGCGAAAGTCGGCATTGGGCCGGTTCACCCACTGCACCGGGAAACGGAAATTTTCTGTGACGCTGTTTTGAGAAACTTCGACGGTTTCTAGATAGCCAAGCAGAGTCGGCCCGCTGTACCAGGGCGTCTGGCCAGAGCGCTCGATCACGTTGTCGCCCTGCAAAGCCGACAGCGGAATGGCGGTAATGCTGCGGAAGCTCAAACTCTCCGCAAAGGCCTGATAGTCCGCAACGATGGTTTCAAAAACCTCTTCCTCGTAACCCACGAGGTCCATTTTGTTGACCGCCAACACCACGTGCGGAATGCCCAGCAGTGAGGTCAGAAACGAATGCCGCCGGGTCTGGGTTAGCACCCCTTGAGAGGCGTCGACCAAAATTACCGCCACGTCGGCGGTGGAAGCGCCGGTCACCATGTTACGAGTGTACTGCTCGTGTCCGGGCGTATCCGCCACGATGAACTTGCGATGATCGGTACCAAAGAACCGATAGGCCACATCGATGGTGATGCCCTGTTCGCGCTCGGCGGCCAAGCCGTCTACCAACAACGCAAAATCGATATCCCCGCCTTGGGTACCTTGTTTCTTGGAATCTTTCAGCAGCGATGCGACTTGGTCTTCGAAGACCAGTTGGGCCTCGTAGAGCATGCGCCCTATCAACGTGCTTTTGCCATCGTCCACGCTACCGCAGGTAATAAACCGCAGCAGGTCTAGGTCATTTTGACGCCGCAGGTAGGCGTCGACCTCTTCCGAGGTTGTCAGGTCTGTCGTATTCACTAGAAGTACCCCTCCTGCTTCTTCTTCTCCATGGAACCGGAGGAGTCCGAGTCGATAGCCCGTCCCTGCCGCTCACTGGTGCGACTATTCAGCAGTTCCAGCACGATGGAAGACAAGTCGTCGGCTGAGGATTCAACTGCGCCCGTGAGCGGGTAGCAACCTAGGGTTCGAAAGCGCACCCGCTTGATCTGGACTGTTTCGCTGTCGCGAATGGGCAGCCGATCATCGTCTACCATGACCAGCATGCCATCTTTTTCCACCACCGGGCGCTGGGCCGCAAAGTATAGGGGCACGATGGGTATCTGCTCGCGGTAGATGTACTGCCAAATATCGAGTTCTGTCCAATTGGATAACGGAAACACCCGAATACTCTCACCGGGATTTTTCTGACCGTTGTACAGGCGCCAAAGCTCCGGGCGCTGGTTTTTCGGATCCCATCGATGGGCAGGATTGCGGAAAGAGAAAATTCGTTCCTTGGCCCGGCTCTTTTCTTCATCCCGCCGAGCACCACCAAAGGCCACATCGAAGCGGTGGGCATCAAGGGCCTGCTTCAACCCTTGGGTTTTCATTACGTCGGTGTGAATCGCGCTACCGTGATCGAAAGGGTTAATGTTTTTTGCCACGCCCTCAGGATTGATATGAACGATTAGATCCATACCGCTTTCCTTCGCCATGTAGTCACGAAAATCGTACATGGCCTGAAACTTCCACCGGGTATCCACGTGCATCAGCGGAAATGGCGGCGGGCTGGGGTAAAAGGCTTTGCGCGCAAGATGCAGCATCACCGAGCTGTCTTTACCCACACTGTACAGCATGACCGGATTCTCAGCCTGAGCCACTACTTCCCGCATGATATGGATACTCTCGGCCTCTAGGCGATCCAAATGCGAGAGCGTATCTGCAGCCACCTGCGCCTTTGGAGAGACGTTGAGATTTGCATTCCTCACACGGCTGCTGAGCACACCAGCCCCGGCCGTAGCCTTCGGCTCGTGAAAGGCGGGCAATGCCAACTGCACCTTGGACCCACTGGGCAGTTCCAGTTCGTGAGCGCCTTCACGGGCAGCCCAGTGCCGGCAGATCGCTAATGCCTCTCCTTGAGGCCACAACAAGGTCGGTTTATCTTGAACCAACTGGTCCAGAGCGCTGATCAGGGCATCCAGTCGATCTTCGATACCATCAGCAAGTGCGGCCAAGAGAACCCACTGACGACCCAGACGACCGTCATTGATGCTCACGACGCCACCCGCATTCCAAGCCTGAAGCTGCAAGACGACACTGGGCTGTCGCTTGCGTTTGGCATCGCTTTGAAGTTGGCTCACCACCGCAGTCTTTAGAGGCCGTTGATCCTCGTCTTGAAGTGCCTGCCACTCTATGGCCTTGGGCAGGTCCGACGCGGCCTCCAGCAGCCTCTCGGTAGAGCGCTGGGATTGTTCTTCACCCCTGTCCAGTAGCATTTGGTGAACGCGCTTAACGTCCCAGACTCCGCCACTGTCGGGTACACCGCTGATGAGATCTGCCAATTGCATTTTGCCGCCCAAATATTGTCGTGAAACGCATTGTACAGGCCTTTACGCCGTTTTTAGGAGACGTTTTTATAACTTATCGTGATATATATTCACTTATTGCATTTTGCGACAATCAGAACCCACCGACATAACCCTCTTTGCGGTGATCTGAGGCTCCTACGTAGCCTGAGGGCAGAGCCTGAATCAGCTGGGCACCGCCAAAGACACTTTCTTGCGGTTCGTAGCGTACCGCGTGACCACGCTGCACCAGCGCATCGAACAGATGTTGCGGCATGCCATCTTCCAACCCCACCGTGAGATCCGGGTAGACGTGCCAGCGAGGGGCATCGCTGGCCTCTTGGGGGTTCTGACCATGGTCAAAGATTCGGCCGACCATTTGTACATGACCCTGATGCTGCATGTGTCCGCCCATGACCCCAAAGCTGAGCACCGGTCTTCCCTCTCGGGTCACGAATCCCGGAATGATCGTATGAAAGGGGCGCTTGCCCGGCCCGACACAATTAGGATGAGCGGGATCCAGCGAAAACCCAGAGCCTCTATTTTGTAAGGAGATGCCTGTACCTGGCACCACGATTCCCGAGCCAAAGGCACGGAAGTTTGACTGAATAAAGGACACCATCATGCCTTGGGCGTCCGCCGTCGTCAGATACACCGTGTCGTGACCGACGGGCAAAGATACGGGCGGCAACGATGCCGCCTGGGCGCCAATGCTTTGAGCTGCCTGCGCTAAAGACCCCGGTGCAAGCAATTGCTCCGGCGACAAAAACATGGCATCGGCATCGGCAAAATGCTCATTGGCCGCGTGGACGGCTATCTTCATCGCCTCAATTTGCTGATGTACCGATTCCACCGAATCCAATTCATGCACAGGCAAGTGAGCCAAAATGCCAAGCGCAATTTGGGCCGCCAGCCCCTGCCCGTTTGGTGGAATCTCATGCAGTTCGACGCCGTGATAGGCCTGCTGGATTGGCGTTACCCAATCACAGCGATGGGCATCAAGATCCTTCATGGACAGCACACCGCCGGCCTTGGTGCTGGCCTCGACCATGGCTGCGGCTAACTCCCCTCGATAAAAGGCCTCCCCTTTGCTGTCACGAATCAGGCGCAAGCTTTGCGCCATATCCGGCCGCTTGAACCGCTCACCGGCCTTGGGTGCTGGGCCAAAGTGGGCGTACCAGTCTGGGTAATCATCGTAATAATGCTCAAGCATTTGCCAGTAATAGGCGCTTTTGGGGCCGACCAAAAAACCACTCTCGGCGTAGTGGATGGCCGACTCAAATAAGGCAGCAAAAGGCAGCTTGCCAAAACGCTCACTTAAGGCGACCCAGCTCGATACCGCCCCGGGCACGGTAACACTGTCCCACCCCAGCTCCGGCATACGTTTCAAACCAGCAAAACGCGACAAATCCCAACCCATTGGCGCTCGACCAGAGGCATTAAGTCCTTTTACCGAATCACCATCCCAAAGGAGGCAAAAGGCGTCACTGCCAATGCCGTTATTGTTGGGCTCCACTACCGTGAGCGTAATCGCCGCCGCCAGCGCCGCATCGACGGCATTGCCGCCGGAGCGCAAGGCCTGCAGTCCCGCTTCGGTAGCAAGAGGTTGCGATGTGGCAACGAGATTATCTGCCGCCACCGGCGAACGGGCCGACGGATAGTCTTGTTTCGGGTTATACAAGGTTGCCTCCTGAAAGCGATGATCTGCTGCTCCCATATTGAACCAAATAATCCGCGGATGCTTCTGGATCTGCAGTCTTACGACCGAGGCCAGCCAACCACAAGTGTTAGCCCTCAAGACAAGGCCTTCGTTTGTGCTAGGCAAAAACATCTTTGTTTGAGAACCTTAGTCCGCCTAATCTCGCTGAGACCTCCAGTGACCTACCCGCTAAATTCCGATCTGCTAGAACACGCCTCCCGCTTAGTGTCACAGATGACCTTGGAGGAAAAAGCGGACTTTTGTTCTGGCAAGGATTTTTGGCACCTGCCCGGACTGGAACGGCTGCAGATTCCCAGCATCATGGTCACCGACGGCCCTCATGGTCTGCGTAAACAGGGACAAAATGCCGATCATTTGGGCGCTCACCGCAGCATCCCTTCGACCTGTTTCCCAACCGCGTCGGCCCTAGCCAGTTCTTGGGATACGTCCCTGATGGAGAAAATTGGCAAGGCCTTGGGCGATACCTGCGTGGATGAGGACGTCAGCGTGCTGCTCGGACCTGGGATGAACATCAAACGCAGCCCACTGTGCGGCAGAAATTTTGAGTACTTTTCTGAAGATCCGATGCTCAGCGGTCAAATCGCTGCGGCCTTGGTTAATGGCATTCAATCCCAAGGCGTTGGCGCTTGCCTTAAACATTTTGCTGTCAACAACCAAGAACTGGGGCGTATGTACATGGACGCCATCGTTGATGACCGCGCCCTTCGTGAGATTTATTTGCGGGGCTTTGAAATCGCGGTAAAGACCGCCAAACCCTGGACGGTTATGTGCGCCTACAATCGCCTTAACGGTACCTACTGCAGCGAACACGACTGGCTGTTGAATCAAGTCCTGCGGGGCGAGTGGGGATTTGATGGCGCAGTCATGACCGATTGGGGCGCGGCAAACGATCGCCCCAGAGGCGTAGCAGCAGGGTTGGATCTTGAAATGCCCAGCAGCGGCGGCATCAATGACGCCTTGGTGGCTCAAGCGGTGCGCGAGGGCACCTTGGATGAGGCGCTGCTGAACCAAGCCGTGACCCGAAATATTGCTCTGAGTTTATCCAGCGAGCAGCGGCAAAAACCGCCAGGCGATTTAGACCTAGATGGTCAGCACGACCTAGCCAGAACCGGAGCCGCCCAGTCTTGCGTGTTGCTCAAGAATGAGGACGGGTTACTGCCCATTACGACCAGCGCGTCTGTGGCCCTTATCGGCGCATTCGGGAGGAAGCCGCGCTTCCAAGGTTCAGGAAGCTCCCAGGTCCGACCAACCAGAATCGAAACCCTCTTTGATGCCCTGAGCGCTGAAGTTGCCAACCTCACCTATGCCGCCGGCTACGATCCGGTGCACAGCGCGCCAGATCAGGCCCTCATAGACGAGGCTGTTGCTCTTGCCGAAGCGGCCGATGTTGCCATCGTCTACGCAGGCTTACCGGCCATTTATGAGTCGGAAGGTTTTGACCGCGCGCATCTGGACCTGCCCGAGCAACACAACGCCCTGATAAACGCGGTTT
Source organism: Gammaproteobacteria bacterium (assembly GCA_038113685.1). Lineage (GTDB taxonomy): Bacteria > Pseudomonadota > Gammaproteobacteria > Pseudomonadales > Azotimanducaceae > UBA4421. The sequence continues at coordinate 13,220 of JAYNPH010000018.1, read as the reverse complement.
GCGCCGCCAATCCCAAAACCGTGGTGGTCCTCGCCAACGGCGCGCCGGTGACCATGCCCTGGATTGATCGAGCCGGCAGCGTCCTTGAGGGTTACTTAGGCGGTCAGGCCGGTGGCGGCGGAATTGCCCAAGTGCTGCTGGGAGACCAAAACCCCTGTGGCAAATTGGCAGAAACTTTCCCTCTGGCGCTGAACGATGTGCCCTGCACGCCTTTCTTCCCGGGCGAGAATCGCCAGATGCAGTATCGGGAAGGCGTCTATGTGGGATACCGGTACTTCGATACCGCTGAGCGGGACGTGCTTTTCCCCTTCGGACACGGACTGAGTTACACCACCTTCGAGTATCTAGAGGCCAGCGCGGTCAACGACACCCTCAAAGCCGACGGCCTGCTAGAATTACACGTGACCTTGCGCAATAGCGGCAGCCGTGCCGGCGCGGAAGTGATTCAGGTATACCGGGACGCAGGGTCCAGCGCCACCCACCAGCCAAGCCAACAACTGTGCGGCTTTGCCAAGGTAACGCTGCCGGCCGGCGCAACGGCAACCGTTACCATTACTGTGCACCCCGACACCTTTCGCGTGTTCGATCACGGCGCACAGAGTTGGGTTCTGGAAGCAGGCCCCGTAAAACTGCGGGTGGGCAGCTCCAGTCGAGACATTCGCCTGAACCATGCCATTAACATCGTCTCCAACGAAGTGCTCAGCGATATCGCCAAGGCCACCGGCGCCCCAGCGTTCTTGCCGTCCGCGCACGGTCAGGCCCTCGCCGTGTCCGACGAGCTCTTCAGCAAGATGCTCAACAAACCCGCCCCGACCGGCGAGCCAATACGCCCGTTTCATCGCAACTCGTCCCTCGCGGAAATTGGCACCACTTGGTTAGGCGGCAAAATCAAAGAGAAGGCACTGACCGGCTTTTTGGGCGGAATGGGGCTGGATAAGGCCGATCCAACCACGCGAAAAATGTTTGAGGAAATGGCCAACCATATGCCTCTGCGCGCCCTCGTCCTGTTTCAGCAAGGCAAAACCACTTTTCAGCAGCTTGACGGACTGCTGGATCTGCTCAACGGCAAATTCCTTCGCGGGCTGTGGCGATTGATGCGAAACCGGGCAAAAGAATGAGACCCTGCTAAAGCTGGAAACCCAATAACGAACGATAACGCTGCATGCGCTCGGCAGAGCCATGCTGCTGTGCAAGACTGATGCCAAGCTGCACCACCTGATCCGAGTACGTATCCGCCTCGATCAGTTCATCAATCACCTGTATCGCCTCGTCCGCCTGACCTGCCGAATTCAACGCCACGGCGTAGACATAGCCACTCCCGGCCTGCGGCCCGGCCCGATGTCCTTCCGCGAGCAACGACAGAGCCGACGGCATATCCCCCTGCCGCACGTGCCATAGAGCGGTAGCAACGCGCACCTGAGCGGCGTGCGGCGACAGGGCAATCGCTTGCTGCAACAGTCCCCCTGCCTGAGCGTCCCGGCCCGAGGCACGGTACAAATCGGCCAGGTTCACCAGCGCCGGTACCCAACTCGAGTTCCGCTTCAAAGCGAGCCTGAGGTCTTGCTCAGCAGCTTGGTAATTACCTTGCGCCTGATGCACTATGGAGCGATTCGTCAGCGCTTCCGCCCGATCTAGGTTGTTATTCAAATAGGCGACATATTCTGCCAAAGCCCTGTCCAGTTGCTCGCGAGCCGAGAAAGAAAGTTGTGAGTAAGCAGGGAGTAAGGCCGTGATTGCCGCGAAGCGCAAAGCCCGCAGCGGATCGTCCAGCAAGGGCAAAACCTTGGGCCAATCCTGAGCACTTGAGGCCGCCAAACCGCGCAGCGCCCCGAGTCGAATCAGTGGCTCCGGACTGGTCAGGCCTTTGTGTAGGACTGAACGAGGTTGATATGGACCCGCCATGCTCAGGGCCGTCGCGCGCACAATGGCTGGCTGATTCGGATCAGCGGTCAGGGCATGTAGGGGTAGCCCCGCACTGCGTTTGCCTTGTCGGGCTGCGGTGATCACACCCGCAAAATGGAGTTGATTAAGGCTGCCACCACGATTGCGAATTTGCTGCGCCGCCCAAGCATCGTTTTGATCTTGGTGACAGCCGACACATGCATTGGGAACGCCGAACTGGGCCGACAGATCCGGGCGCGGAACACGAAAGCTGTGGTCCCGCCGGTCATCGACGCCCATGTAATTGCGACTGACCATATGACAGTCCACGCAGGCCGCGCCTGTACCTACGACTGACGTATCGCCGACTGCTTGACGTTGATGCTCGGTCATTGGATGAAAGTGGTGATCCACAGAATTGTAAATCTTGGCCTGCAAACCGGGAAAACGCTGACTACCGGCCGGGCTATGGCAAGCGGTGCAGACTTCGTTGCCCTCGCGCTGCAGTTGCCCCGTGTGGGGATCGTGACAATCGCCGCAGGTTACACCCCCGGCGTGCATTTTGCTCTGCAGGAAGGAGCCGTAAACAAATACCTCGTCGAAAATTTGACCGTCGGCATAGTACAACCCGTTGTCCAGCAGGGCTGGAGAAAAATGATCCAAATAAGACCGGCCGGGGGCAAAGCCTTCGGCGATCTGGCTGCGCCGACTGTGACAGCTGGCACACACCTCTAATCTAACTTTGGGGTTTCCAAGAGCGACAATCGCGCCGTCTGCTGGATTTTGGCTGTGTGCCAAGCCGGGGCCATGGCAGGCCTCGCAGCCCACGCTGACCTCGCTAAACGTCGTATCAAAGACCTCGGTTTGAGGATCGAACTGCTTTCGCACTTGGGTGGAATGACAGTCCGCGCACATATGATTCCAATTCTGGCCGGTAGCCGCCCAATGCAGCACGTCCTGCGGCTTACCCACGGTGTCTGGCTGCAAGTGGTACCAACCCTTTCCATCAGTTCGGGTATCCCACACAACCGGCAACGCCTGCAGACGGCCGTTGCCCACATCGGTCAAGTACTGCTGAAGTGGAGAAATACCAAAGGTATAGGCCACGCGAAAATCCGCTAATGACCCGTCGCCACTGTCTAAGGTCACAGTAAACCCTTGCTCGCCCTCAGCAAAGGCAATGCGGCGCCCGGCGATATTCAGGGGCTGTGCCGAAAAGTTCGCCCGAACGTTTTTTCGATCAGGCGCGGCCATCGCCATGGCATGGTGCGAGCGCTGCCATCGTTCATAAGCCTGTTGGTGACAACCCGCGCAGGCTTGGGAACCCACATAGGCCTTGTTCACGGATGCTTCCGGCAATTCGGCTACCAGCGGTGCCGAGGTACCCAAGGACGAAGCAACAGACTGAGAGCTAGGCTCGGCGCAGCCGGTAAGAAGAAGCGCTGGAAGTAATAGCCCTGTAAAGAGAGAGCGCTGAACCCTAACGAGAAATGTTAGGAGGGAAAGCTTGGCCAGTAGGCCAGGGCGAGCCGAGAGCTGCCCTGACATACGGCGCGGCGCATCGTTCGCTGGGTTAGTTCCCGTAATGAGCGGCCAGCACCGCAATATCTTCATCGGTCAAATTTTGCGCTTGCAACGCCATAATCGCGTTCTTGCGTGAACCATCACGGTAGGCCACCAACTGCTTGCGCAGGTATGACTCCCACTGCCCGTTCAAATTCGGGTACATAGGGGCAATTGCCTTGCCCTTGGTTCCATGACAGGCAACACAGCCTTTTTCAGCCGCGAGCGCAGCACCGTCTACCTCGGCTCCACCACACGCGCCCAGCAAAACGACGCTGGCGACCACTGCGCACTTGAGGAGTAAATTCTTGATCGTCATATTTGTCTCCTAGTTCGCTTGCTTGCTGAAAAATTCGGCAATGAGATCGATCTCTTCATCGGTCAGCAATACCGCTTGCGCGTTCATCTGGTTGCCGGGTTCTTCCTCCGAACGGAAATACTTCAGGCGGCTTACGAGATAGGCAGCATTTTGTCCGGCCAAATTGGGGTAGCGAGAATCACTGGATTTACCTTCCCAACCGTGACATGTCACACAATGATGTTTAAAAGCTGCATTTTCGCCTGCATCCGCCGCGAAGGTTGTCGAACTACACAACGCTCCAACCAATACGGCGCATGCGCTGATAGCAACTCGAATACCGAGAACTTTTCTGAGCATTTCGCGTTTTCCTTTAACCGCTAAGTTTAAAAACGCCTGTTTCGTCTATGGCTCTGCCGTTACTTTTCTCGCTCGGGTCTAAATCCAACACATAACGATAAGGATAGGACGTGGGCTGAAAGCCCGGCTCTTCCTCATGGGTGAGTAGACGAAAACCTCTTTGCTCGAAGTAGCTGGTGGAAAACCGCTCTACCCGCACCTGAATGCTGGAAAACTTCTCCCGCCTTACTCGCCAAGTTAATTCGTCGAGCAACAGACCACCGATGCCACGGCCTTGCGCTTGCGCGCTAACAAAAAGGCCGTGCAAGAGCATCGCTTTGGCATTTTCCGTGTCTGCAGCGCCCTTAGCGACTGCCGTCTGCTGAGGAACAAGGGGAACACTGGGTTGCCAGGCGGCGACGCCCAAACAAGCGTGCGCTTTATAACACAAGAGGAATTCAAAATCTTGGAGATCCACCTCTCGATACTGCAAAGGGGCCATGGCCAGACGCTTCAATCGGGCCGACGTCGGCCAACTCTCAATCGACTGTTCGATGACGGCGTTTATCGCCGCAAGATCCGCGGTAGAGCTGGGCCGGCATAAGACAAATTGATCGTGATCTGTGAAATCCATGCCCTGCGTTGCGTAAAAAAAGCGCTCGCCTCAGGGGAGGAGGAGGGGCGAGGCGAGCGCTTGAGGGACTGTCAGTGCAGGGCGCTAACGAAGGCCGCGGACACTGCGAATGTCAGACACCAAACCGCGGCCAGGTAAGAAGCGCTGGCGTTAGATCGCGCCGCCCAGCTCTGCACCATTCCCGCCCGGCTGCGAGCGCTGTGGTTCTTTTGTCTACTGTTGTCTAAATTCATAGCGTTATATTCGTGACAGCACTCTTCCATGTCAAAGAAAATAGTCGAGTTTATTTAGACATTTAATGGATTTCTTGCGTTTTTCGCTGAATATCGCTGAAAAATCCTGTATCTGTCTAGGTTTTCAGCGTTTTGAGACGCTTTCGGTCCACCTTTCATCTTGGAGAACCGTTCATGACGCACCCACAGGTTGTCATTTTAGGAGCCGGACTTTCTGGACTCGTTGCCGCCCGTCAACTCTCTAAGGCTGGCATCGCCTGCGTTATTTATGAAAAAAGCCGGGGTGTTGGCGGGCGCATGGCTACCCGTCGCGCCGAATGCCAAGGCGCGACCCTGCGCTTCGATCACGGCGCCGGCAGCCTAACCCGCGCTCAGGCCGCCAGCCTTGCCGAACTCATTGCGCCGACCTCGCCTGCGCCGCTACACGGCGACCAATCGTTCCAGCACTTTTGCCAAGCGGCAGACCTGACACCCTGGCCCCTGAGCCATCCCCAGCAGTCTCCTAGCTTGATCTCAGCATCAGGCATCAACTCGGTCGGTAAAGCACTGGCG
>JAYNPH010000018.1:6954-7710 GCA_038113685.1 Gammaproteobacteria bacterium | reverse complement strand
GGCTTGGACATCAATTTGAACGTGACCGTCGGCCGAGCCCATCGGGATCCCTCGCGAAAACAGTGGCAGGCAGGCACTCAAAATGCCGAACTGCCCGGACTCTTCGATCTGCTTATTACAACAATTCCACCGCGACAAGCGGCGCAGGTCCTCGACCCATACCAAGGCCCAATCATGCCGCTGCTGACCTCCATGCAGCCCCGGGCCTGCTGGACCTTGATGCTTGGCACCGAAAAACCAATTGACGAACAGGCTCTGGGCCGCCACGGAGAGATAATCGACCGAGTCATAGCGGAACACAGCAAGGGCCGGGAAAACCCCAACGGCTTGAGCACCTATACCATTCAGGCAGGGCGTGAATGGAGTCAGCAACATGCACAGATTCCGGCAAAGGACGCGGCCCAAACCATGTTGCGGGAGTTAATAAACCTGGGCTGGGACGGTTCAGGGATCGTGCATCAACAGATTCACCGCTGGCTCTATGCCGGCGTTGCGAACCCTGTTAACGAACCTTGCCTGATCGACTCAGACAACGGGCTGATTTGCGCCGGAGATTGGTGTTTGGGAAACGACATAGACAGCGCGCTGAGCAGTGGCCGGGCCGCTGCCCATGAGGCTATGGAACTGTTGGGTTAAGTCGTGACCCATGCCGAAGCACACAACCGTGCTTCACTGAGCCGCAGCTGCGGCACCAGCCGCGATGCCTATCATGTGCACATTGCAATAAGAGCGTAACTCGATCTCTAGCCGATCCGA
>JAYNPH010000018.1:0-6898 GCA_038113685.1 Gammaproteobacteria bacterium | reverse complement strand
TTTTTGCCATCCTTTCACGCCATTTCCTCTGGGTTTTACAGCTTTATCGTCCCTTTAACCTTCAGGAGCCTTATTCGTATACGTCATCCAAGGCTTGATAGATCGCTACTTTCAGATCCGAGCGCAGGGGCCAAGGTGATCTCATGAGCTGGATCATACTCACCACCACCAACTCCTCAACCGGATCGATCCAAAACACCGTTCCTGCCGCCCCGCCCCAGTTGAACTCCCCAGCGCTGCCAATCACGTGCCCGGCAACGGGATTGGTAATCACGCCGAACCCTAAGCCAAAACCGAGGCCAGTATCGTTGGGTTCCGCGCCCGGCTCCTCCCCAAACACCGGCATACTGACCCCGGCGGGCAAATGGTTGGCGGCCATGAAGGCAATAGTCTTCGGGCCTAAAATACGCACACCAAGATACTCGCCACCGTTACGCAGGGCTTCAGCAAAGCGGGCGTAGTCGGCCGCGGTAGACACCAGGCCGCCTCCCTCGGAATATAGCCCCACCTTTGAGAAGTCCTGCATCGCAACATTTTTTCGCGGCGCGACAGCTGGCGGGGCCAGCTCCACATCGACCGGCTTGCCCGTGCCCGGATCGAAATAGTAGTTGGGCAAAAAGCGTTCGCGCTTGCTCTGTGGCACCTGAAAAAACGTATCGCGCATACCCAGCGGCGCAAAGATATTGCGCGCCAAATACTCGTCAAAAAGCATACCACTGATGCGCTGCACTACTAATCCGGTCAAATCCACGGCAATGGAATAAAAAAATTGACTGCCGGGCTGAAATCTCAGCGGCAGCTCGCCGACGCGCTGAGCAAACTCATCCAAATCTTTTGATGCCCAGAGATCTGCCTCAACATACTGAGCGTCAATGGCATCGACGTGGGGGACGAAGCCATAAGAAAAACCCGCTGTGTGGGTGAGCAAGTCATGCATGGTAACGGGGCGTTCCAGCGGCACCAAACGACCATGTTCGTTGAGCACTTTCAAATCCGCCAGTTCGGGCAGGAACTTCGCAACCGGGTCATCCAAGTGAAATTTGCCCTGCTCGTAGAGCTGCATAGCCGCCACCGCTGTGACGGGCTTGGTCATGGAATAGATTCTAAACAGATCCGAAATCTGCAAAGGCGCTTTACGTTCCATGGAGCGGTGTCCCGCAGCCTTGGCATAAATTACCTGACCGTTTCGCAGCACCACGTTCACCATGCCAGACACCCGACCTTCATCGACATAACGCTTAGCTAAATCGTCTAGTCGTTTCAGCCGCTCAGCGGAAACACCTTGCGCTGCTGGCGCGGTTTGGGGCATTTCCGGTACGCGCTCGCTGGTCGCCAAACTGGCTGAGGCAAATCCAACAACCAAGGCTATTAGCGCAGACCACACGAGGTAATTCGTCACCAATGACGATGCGCTGGTCAACCAATTCTCATCTGTCTCGGACGTTTTGATCATTAGGGTGTTCCCGCGACCCTCTGTCTTGGGCCGAACGACACAAACTGTAGTCCTTGGGCACTGGAGTTGCGCCGGAAACCTCGAACGAATTTCTTGAGCTGCGACGAGCTCGACACTTTGCTGCCAGCGACGGATCGAACATCCCTGGGTCAAACGGGTTAGGCCACTACCTTTCCGCGGTTCGCAAGTAAAGAGGCCATCTGCCGCGATAGAACGTAAACTTGCTGTCGGCTTGGGTTGCCCTCAATAGCCACAGAACGTAAGAACGCAAGACCAAAGCAGTACCTATGAACATGACAGCCCAACAACCCTGGATACCCGACAGCTATTATCGTTGGATCGTCGTAGCCTATGGCGTCGTCCTGCAGGCCATTAGTGTTGGCACCCTGATCTACTGTTTCACTTTGTTCACCCTGCCTTGGCTTGAGGAGTTTGGCTCTAGCCGCCGGGATCTGATGCTCACCATAGCCTTACTGCAAATTGGCGCTGGCATCATGAGCCCCCTTGCCGGGCGAGCGCTAGACACCTTCCCTATCAGATGGGTCATTTTGACCGGGCTGGCCTGCATGGTCATGGGTTTGCTCGTGGCTCAAAGAGCAACTGCCTTGTGGCATCTGTGGCTGGTTTACGCCACGTTGATGCCCTTAACTATGACCCTAACTGGCACCCTTGCTGCTCAAACCTTGGTCAGTCGCTGGTTTACTGACAACCGGGGTTTCGCCTTAGGCATCTCGGCCATTGGCACCAATGTGGGGGGCATCGTTCTGCCTATTTTGGTTTCGGCTTGGCTGCTGCAGGTGGGCTGGCGGGACACCTTGGTAAATCTCATGTTTTTGGCCGTCGCCTTAGTTCTGCCCCTGACATTTCTTGTGCTCAGCCGATCTCCCGCCCCGGCCAGCGCCGTAGCAGCTGGCGGCGCCGGCGATCAGCGGTCCTGGACCACTCGAGAAATTCTGACCACCAGTCTATTTTGGATTCCGTTCTGCGGCTTGGCTCCGCTGAGCATGGCCTTTGGTACCCTGCAATTTAACCTTGGCATCATTGTCCGGGACGTTGGTTTGGACACCGCTGTTACCGGCAACTTAATTGCGTTGACTTCGGTGTGTATGGTGGCCGGCAAACTGTTTTTTGGGGTTATGGGTGACCGAGTGGATCATCGCAAGCTCTACTGGATCGCCAACGCCGCCACCATCATCGCCCTGCTGTTGGTTTTATACGCGCAAACCCTGCCCGTTTTGGTTATTGCCACCATAGCCACGGGCATATCCGGGGGCGGTATCTTGCCCTTGATGGGCCTGATGTACAGCTCACGGTTTGGCGTGGCCTCTTTCGGCCGGGTCATGGGATACGGCATGCTGACGATCATGGCCGGCGCCATCAGCCCCATTGGCGCGGGCTGGGTCTACGACCTTTACGGCAGCTACAGCGTGGCCTTGATCACCCTAGCCCTGATCATGCTACCGGCGGGCATCGCGATGATCTGGCTCCGTCCGCCGGAAGCGGCCAATACTTAGGCGACGATTCCCCCCTCGGTCATAGCCGCTATGCGATCCTGCGGCACCGAAAATTCCGCCAAAACTTCCGCGGTATGCTCACCATGATCTGGACTGGGCCGGGCTGGCGTTAGCCGCTGGCCGCCAAATCGTGCTGGTGATTTGACCACCCGCATCTGACCCATGACGGGATGCTGAATAACGTCCAGCGTATCGTTGGCGGCTAACTGTTCCTGAGCTAACACCTCTTCCTTATTCAGGCATCGAGCACATGGCACATCCGCGGCCTGAAGTCTTTGCAGCGCCTCTTCTGTGGTTAACTGCAAAAAGGCTTGAGCCACCTCTGCTTTGAATTCTTCAAGGTTCGCGACCATCTTTTCAAACGAGTCGAAGCGCTCATCTGTTAGCAGATGCTCCATACCCACGGCGATCAGCGAGCGCATCTGCATTTCATCCGTTGCTGCTGAGATGGTGACCGCCCCGTCCTTAGTCAGGGTCAGCTCATACAGCAGATCGATCAAAAGAGGACCGGGCACGTGATCTGCATCCAGCAGGGTGTGATTTTGGAATCCGTCAGGGAACACAAAAAACAGGCCCGCATCCAACATAGACAAATCGATATGCTGGCCGGCTCCGGTTCTCTCCCGCACATACAAAGCACAGGTTACTGCCTGACAAGCCGTATAGGCGGTGATCTTGTCGCAAATCAGCGTGCGGAAAAACGCTGGCTCTTCCTTGCCTTGGGTTGCGGTTAAACCCGCTTGGGCCTGAATAATTGGATCGTAAGCCGGAGCACCACCCAACGGGCCTTCCTTACCAAACCCCGAAATGGCTGTGTAGATAAGGCGAGGATTCAACTCTCGGAGGGCTTCGCTGCCAAGGTTCAGTTTGTCCATAACCCCGGGCCGGAAATTGTGGATAAAGATGTCTACTTGAGGCACCAGCTCTCGGATCAGTTCTTGGCCTTGGCTTTCTTTGAGGTTGACGCGCATCGAGCGTTTGCCCCGGTTGCAGTTGGCAAAGAGCGAAGAAATTCCCCCCTTGTTCGCGCCAATGTAGCGCATGGGATCACCCATATTCATCGGCTCTACCTTGATGACCGTCGCCCCCTGCTCCGCCAGCATCATGGCCGCGAAGGACGCCGTAATCATGGTTGAGAACTCCAGTACCGTTACCCCTTCTAATGGTTTCATTTCTCCCCCTATGCGTGCTCGAGTTTCATCGGAGCGTTCGTTGCTATACCGCGCCCCCTTGCCTGCGATCCTTTGGCAGCCTTAACGTCGCCAACAGTCCGATCACGCTGACGATACTGGACAGAAAAAATACCAAGGTAAAGGATCCAGAAATGTCGGCAATCAGGCCGCCAATAGGCGGCGAGACCGTTTGAGCCACGCCAAACACTAATGTGGCGGCGGCAAAGCTCGCGCCATAATCCTCAGCCGTTGTATGTTCCACCACATATAGGGTGATGAGGCTGGGCAGTGCGCTAAACAAAAAGCCGATGCCCACACTGGCAACAAGAACCGGAAACCAAACACCGCTTAGGACGACGATCGTAAAGATCGGCCAAAGGCAGAAGGCCGCTGCGATCACCAAGCGCAGGCCAAGGCGCTGAGTCAACAGAGCGAAAAGCGGCGCCCCAAAAATCATGGCAAATCCCATTAGCGAATAGGCAATCGAGGCATCTGCTGAGCTCCAGCCGCTGTCATCCTCCAGCCGGGTGGTCAAGAAGCCCAACACCAACAAATACATAAAGCCGAAGCAGGCGTAAGCCGCGATCAGCGGCAACCAGCCCGGCATTCGCTTAAGGGCGGCAAACCCTCCGACACCACCGCCACCGTTGGGCGCTGGCTGCTGATGGCGAACCAGCAGCAGCACCAGCAAAAATACGATAAAACCCAGCGCGAACTGCAGTTGATAAACGCTGGACCAAGCAGCATCGCCAGAAGACGCACGCAGATCACCACTGACGGTACTGACTAACATAATGCCCAACCCGATTCCTGAACCCATTAGGCCCACAGCCAGGGGGCGGCGGTTACTGGGAATCGCGTCTGCAGCTATCACGGGGGCCGGAATCCACAGCAGCGCTCCGCCCACGCCGGTAATGGCCAAGGCCGCCGCCAGCGCCCATGAAGATGTACTAATGCTGGCGGCAAACAGGCCTGATACCGCCAGCACCAACCCTAAGCGCATGATGCCCAGCAGACGAAAGCGGCCGGCCATCCATGAAACCAGCAGCGTACCCGCTAAGTAGAAGCCCACGTTGGTACCGCCGATAAACCCTGCCAAGGTATTGCTAATGCCCAGATCGTCTCGTACCGCAGGTAACAACACGCCGTAACTAAAACGCCCGAAGGCGTGCCCCACGGTGGCCGTCAGCGCAATAAGAATCACCACAACCCAGCCATTGATATGGAAGCGTCTGTGTCGGTCTGAAGACTCACGATCCGTCATGAGAAAGTGCACCCAGCGCTTTTAGCGACGCAAAAAATCACCATTACTTTTTACCGAAGCCGGCAATTCGCTCGGCCATATCTGGCCCGGTGCCGGCCCCGTTGTAGACTTCAAACGCCAACCCTTGCGCCAGACTCATGCCGTCCGTACCGTTGAGCAGGGCCTTATAGCCTCGCAGGGAGTGCCATGAGTTTTGGAGCATTTCTCGGCAATAGTCGATGACGTCCGCCTCAAAGGTCTCGTCCGCAAACACCTGTACCACCAGCCCCATGTCCAGCGCCTGAGCGGCACTGTAGGTGCGTGCGGTTAACATCATCTCGGTTGCCTTGGCGTTACCAATTTTGCGCGGCAAGCGCTGGCTGATGCCCCACACCGGCTGCAGGGCCCACTTTCCATGAGTGTCAGCGAACTTGGCATTGTCACTGGCGAGGATCAAATCGCCGGCCAAAGCCAACTCCAACGCACCGGTATAGCAATGACCGTGAACTGCACTGATCACCGGCTGGGGTAATTGCGTAAGCGCCTCGATGACCTTGGCCTGAAAATTGGGCCGAGGCAGCTTTTCGCCGGTCGCAATATCGCCCAGATCATGGCCCGCGGAAAAACACCGGCCGGCACCCTTGATCACCACACAGCCGATTTCTGCAGGCCTGGCCCCAATGTCTTGGGCATGGGCATGCAGCTCTTGAAACAAAGGCACGTTCAGAGCATTCAGTTTTTCCGGACGATTCAGGGTCAACACGGCGATACCGTCGATGTCTTGGCGCTGCACGAGATCAGTCATAGGTTTTTCTCTACTCATTGGGTTAGGTGAGGGGGAATGCCTTGCAAAGGCGACTTAAGTGTTTGGTAAGGACGCTGCTGGCTTATCAGGCTCCCCGGGCGCGAGCGCATCTAACAGCGGCACACTGCCTGTTAAGCTACGATCTATCGCCCTCTCCTTACGCTCTAGATCTGCTCTAAATCTGCTCAACACCTTATCCCATTAACCTCGTTGGGCGAAGGCTTCGCCGGAAATAACAATTGGGCTGTCGGGCACTGGGAGCCCTTGCGTTCCAGTTTGAAAGACCGCTTAGCTTGAGCGAGCCAACACCTGACAGCGCTTCATCAGTCGTCTGGAATCCGCGGGAAAGTCATCCCGCCGGTGCAGCACACGCCGGTTGTCCCAGATAATCAAGTCACCGGGCTGCCACTGCTGACCCCAAGTATTTGCGCCTGTTACAGCATGGGACCACAGCTCATCCAGCAAGGCTTCGCTGTCGTCTAAGGACAAACCTGGGATAAAGGCCCACTCCCGCCGTCCCAAATAAAGCACCTTGCTGCCAGTTTCTTCATGAGTGCGGATGATTGGGTGCACGGCACCCGGCGCCTGCCGCGGGTCGTCAAAGGCCTCATAGCCGGGCCGCAGGCTGCCGACGCTGGTGTGCGCCGCGTCGTGTTTGATCGAGAGCGTTTCGACTCGGTTGCGCAGAGCCTCTGGCAACGCCTCATAGGC
>JAYNPH010000017.1:19458-30646 GCA_038113685.1 Gammaproteobacteria bacterium | reverse complement strand
GAATATGGTGAGCGCGGCGTCATTACCCAAATGAGAAACCAGATCATTAACCATGCCCAGATTGACTAGGCCTTTGTCGGTGCACAGAAGGGGGCGTCTGATGGCGTGGCTCGTCAACACCTGACCAAGTTGGGCGCTGGCTCCATGGTCGAATATTGTTTGGTTCATAAAGGTCAAATTAGCCATGGCGGATTCCTTATTGCATGTGGCGATGAGACGGTTGTCTCAGATAACTTCGGTGTCAGGTAAATCGGCAGTAGCGGCAATGTTACAATATAACCATATGCTTTTCTAAAAAAATCAAAACCATCCAAGCCGCGACTGGGCGCCGGACGTCCCCATGGTTGAGCAAATCGAACCGTTCCCCGGTCTCCGGTCCCCTGGACGCCAGCGGGTTCTGCCAGATCCAAGTGGACATAACGGCTGCTCCGCCGCAACGAGCTGATTAAGCGACTAACACTGTGGTTATCGGGCTGGCGCTGTATGTTAAGTTGGTCGGAGTGAGAGGATTTGAACCTCCGGCCCCTACGTCCCGAACGTAGTGCTCTACCAAGCTGAGCTACACTCCGAAGCGCGCATTGTAAAACTCGTCAGCCCTTCCTGCCAATCTTAGCCGGGATTACCACTTAAGCACCGCTAGGGCCGCTGGCCGTGCCCGATAGCGCTCGTCCCATGCCCGCAGCAAAGGTCGGTCGCCAAATACATCGGCTTCGACGAATCGGGTGAATTGCAGGAACGACTGTAGGGTGCAGTCTGCCACGTTGACGTGATCGCCACCGAGCAGGGGACGCCCATCGGCTAACAGGTTTTCCAAGTAATCTAAGGGTGTTTGCATGGACGCTAGATATTGGGCGGCTTTTTCTGGTTCCGGTGGTCGCCCCAGCGGTGAGTTGGTGGCGTGTCCGAACGCGCCCATGGGACTCCCCAATTTAAGATCGATAACGCGCTCTAAGTCTCGGGCCTTGCCTCGTTCTTCCGGTGTGCCTTGGTACATGGTGTTTTCCGGAAACTTGTCTTCAAGGTAGTGGACGATGGCCAGTGACTCCACTAGGTAACTGCCGTCATCCAGCTCCAGCGCGGGGACGGTGCCGAACGGGTTGCGGGCTAGGTGTTCAGGTTCTTTGTGCCGCCCCTTTACCGTATTCACAACGATTTGTTCGATGTTCATTTGAACACCCAGTTCTGCGCGTTCGGCAATGTACAGCATCACCTTGGTGGGGTTGGGGGCAAGTGGCACCATGTATAGCTTCATTAAAGGGCTCCTGTGATGTCGATAATTTGTTCCAGCAGTTCATAGCGGGCCGGACCGATGGGTCCCGCGCTGTCTAATCCAAGTTTCAACGTGGTCACACCCGAGTCACGATAGGCGCGTAGGCGCTGGGTCACTGTGGCGGTGTTCCCCAATGCCTGAAACTGCGTGACCATGGCGTCGGGTACCCGGCGGGCGGCTTCGTCTCGCTTACCGTCCAGCCAAAGTCGCTGGATTGCTATGGCATCGTCGGCAAAGCCCGCACGTTTAAACGCATCGTTATAAAAATTCGTTTCTGCCGAACCCATGCCGCCCATGTTGAAGGCAACGGCGGGTTTGCGTTTGGCAATCATGGCGTCCAGATCGTCTCCTAATTCCACTCTCACCGAAACGCACAAATCCAGATCGCTCAGTGTGCGTTGGGCTGTGTCGGCACCTTCTCGCAGATAATTTAGGTGCGCCTCGGGTTGGTCCGGTGAAAAGGACGTGCCGAGCCAGCCGTTAGCGGCTTCACCGGTATATCGAAGGGCGTTTGGTCCCAAGGTGGCAAGGTAGACGGGAATGTCTACGGGTTCGTGGGCAACCTTTATTGCTTTGCCCTCGCTGTCGGGCAGTGGCATCTGGAATACTTTGCCTTGGTACTGAACTTTTTTGCCGGCGAAAATCATGCGGCAGATCTCGACGGTTTCACGTAAGCGCGCTAGGGGGCGGTCGTACCGGGTACTGTGCAAACCCTCCACAACTTGGGGGCCGCTGGCGCCCAAGCCCAGAACAAAACGCCCCCCGCTCAGGTCGTGCAGGGTCAGAGCGCTCATGGCGGTCATTGCCGGGGTTCGCGCTGTGGTTTGCATAATGCCCGTGGCCAGCTTGATGGTCTGGGTCTTGTCGGCGAGATAGGCAAGGGGGGTAACTGCGTCGCTCCACCAAGCTTCGGCCGCAAAAGCCATGGTCACGCCGCGGCTTTCAGCAAACTGCACCCACTCAACGGTTTGCTGGATCTTATCCGGCGCGATGGGGCCCATTTCAATGGCAAGTTTCATTTATTAACAGGGTTCCTAGCGAGCGGCTAACTGGCGGCTACGCTGTCTAAGGTAGGCAGCAAGTATTGTAAGAATGCCTTGGGATTCTCGCTCATGGGAAAGTGGCCAACATTTTTCATTTCTTGAAAAGTGGATCCGGGAATCGCCTCGTGGGCGGCGCGGCCCAACTCTGCGGTGCCGCTGCAGTCGTACTCCGCCGACAAGATGTGTACCCCCAAACGATTGGTGTCGATTTCGCCAGCGACTGCACGCAGGTCATATTCCTTTAGGTAGTAGTTTAGGTCGCCAAGAAAAACCGGTGGCCAGCCACAGGAGTACACGTAGGAAGTTTCCTTGCGATAGCGTTTTGGTGACGTAGGAGACATCAGGGCATCCATAAGCCGAGCCTTGTACTCGTTATTTACCTGCGGATGCCACAGCTCGGTGTTGTGCTCAAGTTGGCCCGGTATCTCAAGCGCGCCCTCCAGCGAGATCACGGCTCGGAAATCGTCCGGGTGCTTATGGGCCAAATCCAGAGCCAACAGCCCGCCTACGGAACAACCGATGAATACCGGGCGATCAAGGCCCAGAACCCGACTTAGGGTTAGCGGGATGGAGCGCAGAAACTCGCCTTGCAGCAAATACTGTTCGTCCCACCAATCTTCTTCCACCGGCGGAAGCGATTTGCCGTGATAGGGCAGATCGTAGGCGATGAGCCGAAACCGGTCTGTGATCTCAGGCATCTCGAACAGGTGTCGCCACTGGCTGCTGTGACAGCCGGCGGTGTGTTGCAGCAGAACAGGGATGCCGCTGCCCGCTTCTTCAAAATAGATGCGGTGTTTGGCGCCGCCTAGCTCGAGCTGCACGTAGCGTCCTACCGGCGCGCTAAAGGTTCCCTCGGGTTGCAGATCATGGGCCATGGGCTCGCCGGCTTCTGTGTCGGGCCGCAAAAGCTCGATGGCGCGGGCAACCGCTGCAAAGTACTGGCCGAAGACAACGGGATCAGCCTGACGCTCCATGCCTTGGCCCTGCATGATGTTGGCCATAATGTCGTTGTGAAAGCGCTCGGGCACCTTGGCTAAGACTTTGTCCCACACACCGGTCGGCGCGGATAATTCGATGACGCCGCCGGTCATAGGCACCGTACTGTCTGGTTTGCCATTGTTGACTGGAAGGCTCAAAGCCTCATCACCGATATTGAGGGTCAGACCCCCGTTCCAGTAGCGGGCGGCGAGCATAAACTCGCCGTCGTTCAAACAGCGTTCAGCCCACTGTGTAGCGTTTGGTAATTGTGCAGACATAATTGAACTCCCCTTTCAACGACGTGCTGTAGCGATAAGCGCCAGCCGATGGTGCTTGGTTTCTGTTATTTTTTCCAGCACCCCGCTGGGGTCACGCAGCCGCTGATAATCCGCTTTCGCTGCTTGCTGACGCGAATGGATCGCTAGTTGGTCAGTACCAATTTGCCGAGGATGTTGCCCGCCAGTTGATCGGTCAGGGCCTGCTGGTAGTCATTCATGGGTCGACTTTGTACCGCAGCGGGGCTCATCTTGCCCGCTTCGATCCACTGCATCAGCGTGGACATTAGCTCGTCGTTGATGGCTGGGTTAGCCCGCATTTCACCGCCCCAGTCTACGCCGACAATGGCTGAGCGCTTCAGCAGCGGCAAATTTAGCGGGATTTTTGGGATCTCGCCGGCAGCAAAGCCCACAACAAGGAATCGCCCGCCGGGTGAGAGCGAACGAAAGGCTTGTTCGGACTTGCTGCCGCCAACGGGATCGTAAACGAGATTTAGGCCTTGGCTGCCAACGATGCCTTTGAGCTGTTCCCGCCAGTTCTCGGCAGTGTAGTCCACGCAAGGGTCTGCTCCGAAGCTCAGCGCCGCTTGGCGTTTTTCCGGGCTGGAGGCGGCGGCTATGACCGTTGCCCCCATGGCCTTGGCGACGCAGATCGCGGAACTGCCGACGCCGCCGGCGGCACCAAGGATGAGGATGGTTTCGCCGTGGCGTAATTGTCCGCAGTCTCTCAGGCCGTACAGGGCAGTGGCGTAGTTAATAAAAAATCCGGCGGCGATGGTCTGGCTGAGGTTTTCAGGTAACTTGACCAGCTTGTTGGCGGCCACGGCGACTTGGTCGGCAAAGGCGCCACTGTTCGCGACACCCAAGACGCGATCACCGGGGGCAAGGGTCGAAACGTCAGAACCAACGGCGGCCACCACACCAGCGAATTCGCTGCCTGGGTAGTAGGGCAGGGGTGGTTTGACCTGATAAAGGCCCTGCACCATCAGTCCGTCGACGAAGCCAACCCCCGCTGCTGTCACATCCACTAGGGCCTCACTGTCCTTGGGTACCGGGGCTTGAGTGTCAATGCGTTCCAAGGTTTCCGGAGGTCCGAAGTTCCGACAGCAAACGATTTTCATGGCAAATCCTTGTTGGGCGGTGGTGTAGTCGAACGCCGCAGGTTAACAACATTCTGCGCGACAGAGGTGAGTAAAAGCAGCAGCATCAAGACCGCCGCCGGCGGGCCAAAGGAGGTGTTGAAAACCACTTGGGTGGGGTAGGAGACGGTTCTCTCTATGGCGGCTAGTTTGTAGATGTGGGCGTCGGTGAAGGCAGGATCCGCGGCGAGCTCCATCAGATCGCGTCGGCTGCGGTAACGCATCATGGCCGTAGCCGAAAAACTGACGTTGTCGTCAGCGTTCCAGGAATCCACATGGCCGCCCACGGTTCGCGCTTGAAACACCGGGTGCCCCCCACGCCGCAGCAGGTCGACGGTGAAGGGTGCAAGGTATTCGGTGAGCAGCGCGCGTCCATCCACCAACTCGCCAGTGACGGGGTGGGGCACAGGTCGTTCATGGATTTGCACTTGGTTGAGCATGACGAAGCCGCGGCCATCGTCTTCCTCAAAAAAACGCCGCAGAGTCTCTAGCGACGTTTGCTCGCTGCCTGTTTGTGGCTCGAAGGCTGCGAAAAAGCGCTCTATTTCGGCCTGCGTTAACGGACCTTGCCAGTTGAAGTACCACAGAGAAAAAACGGCATAGAGCACGGGTACGCTAATCCAGATTTTCCAGTTCATCGGTTTCTCCTAAAATTCGCGGCCGGCAGGGTGTGCAGGGAAAACTGCTTTTAACGTCGACTGAAGTGCGGTGTGCGGGCAGCGCCGGTTTATCAAAAGAGTTCGATACGCGGGCCTCTGGGTTTGGGTTTTTTTTGATCGTCGGGCAAGTTGCACAGCCGTTCCATGCGAGTGGTACTGCCATCGGCGTATTCCCAAACTAAGTTGTCCCCGTCCAAGTATCGTTTTACCACAACAGGCCCCCAGCCAAAGACGTGGAAGTTCAGCACACCGTTTTCCCATGTGGTGCCCGCCGACGTGCGCGGACAATACTCTTTGTCGCCGACAGTGAAGGCTACTAGGCCTTCGGTGTCGTTACTGGTTAATCCTGCGGTGGCGTTGGGGCCCAAATCATGGATGATTCCACTGCTGGTGACGACGACTCGTTCACCGCACTGCTCTACCCGCTCCACGTGGCCTACTTTGCCGCTGATTCCTCGCCACAGGCCCCGGATGTCGGCTGCATTGGCGGGCAGAGATTCGGTGCATTCCTGCAAAATGGGTAAGGGGAAGTGGTCGTAGGCGCAGCCCGGCGTATTACCCTTGGGGATATCTGCGGCCAGTTTTGCCGAATTATCGAGAACGGGTAAGTCGCAGTAATTCACGGTACTGCCGTCGCCGGCCAAGATTGCGGGGTCCATGGTCAGAGGCGGGCGGCTGGAGAAAAACGCCAACCAAACTATGGCAATGAGGGTGAGCGCAACAAGCGCCAAGGCTTGAGTAAATCGCCGACGAAGGTTTTTCATGAGTCCTCTGATCCCCTAGACATAAACTAATGAATAGCATTATTGTATCAGGCTGTCGACTTCCGGATGGCCTGTCGGCAGGGGGGCGGCAAGTTTCACTATTACCCGCCCATGGCTCAAAGCCGTTTTTTTATGGTCTGGCGGTAGTCAGTCAAAAATAGAGGTCGATCGATGAATGCAAAAACTCAGCCGCTGCCTTTTGATCCCGAAGCCTTAGGCCGAAAATATCAAGAGGAAAGAGACAAGCGCCTTCGCGCGGACGGTAATGATCAATATTTAGAAGTGAGCGGCGAGTTCGCTTACTTTGTGGAAGATCCGTACATCGATCGTGAACTCAAGCGCGATGCTATCGAGGACGAAGTTGAAGTGGTGATCATCGGTGGCGGTTTTGGCGGCATGCTGGCTGCTGCGCGGCTTCACGATGCCGGGATCACCGATTTCCGCATCATCGAAAAAGGCGGAGACTTTGGTGGAACCTGGTATTGGAACCGCTATCCCGGTGCCTCCTGCGACATTGAGGCCTATGTCTATTTCCCCTTGCTTGAAAAAACCGGTTTTGTACCGAAGCAAAAATACACAAACGCGCCAGAAACTCTGGAGTATTGTCATGTCATCGCAAAGACCTACGGCCTGCATGAACGGGCCTTGATGCAAACCCTGGTGACCTCTACCGACTGGGACGAGGAGCAGGGGCGCTGGACGGTATCTACCGACCGCCAAGACCGGTTAAAGGCCCGCTATGTTGTGCACTCCAACGGACCGCTAAATCGTCCAAAACTGCCCGCCATTAAAGGCATCAACGATTTCAAAGGCCACACTTTCCACACCAGTCGCTGGGATTACGGTTATACCGGGGGCGACTCGAATGGCGGTTTGGAAAAACTCTCGGATAAGCGGGTGGCGGTGATCGGCACAGGAGCGACGGCGGTGCAGTGTGTTCCGCACCTTGGCGCCGCTGCGCAACAACTGTCTGTGTTTCAGCGCACCCCATCGTCGGTGGATGTGCGGAACAATCAACCAACAGATCCCCGCTGGATTTCCAGCCAGCCTCAGGGATGGCAGGACGAGCGCCGTCGTAATTTCGAATCCCTGATGACCGGTGCTCCGGTGAAAGAGGATCTGGTAAACGATGGCTGGACTGAAGCCTTCCGTTTTCTGTTCGGCAATTTACGCGATAAAGCCCCATCAAAGGCCCGCCTGTTTATGTGGACTCTGGCCTCGCCGTTCTCGCCTGAGCTGTATCGCCTTGGCCTGAAGAAGTATCTCACCAAAAAAGCAACCACCTACATGGACTTGGCTCGAGAGATGGAGCTGGCGGACTACCAGAAAATGGAGCAGGTTCGTGCGCGGGCAGATGCCGTTGTGGAAGATCCGCAAACCGCAGAATCACTGAAGCCTTATTACCGGCAGTTTTGTAAACGACCGTGCTTTCACGATGAGTATTTACCAACCTACAACCGGCCCAACGTGACCTTGGTGGATACCGATGGCCGAGGTTTGGACCAAATCACTGAAAACGGCATCGTCTTCGACGGCAAAGAATATCCGGTGGACTGCATTATCTTTGCAACCGGTTTTGAGGTGGGCACAGATTACTCTCGTCGTGCCGGTTACCAAATAAATGGTGTGGACGGTCTGTCGGTTTCTGAAAAGTGGTCTCAAGGCCTCTCCACGTTTCACGGCATGCACACTCGAGGCTTTCCTAATGCCTTTTTCTTCGGTCCTGCCCAGTCCGGGTTTACCGCCACCTATACCTACTCGTTGGATGAGCAGAGTGTGCATCTTGCGCATATTCTCAGCGCAGCCAAGAAGCGAGGCGCGACCCGCATAGAGGCCAGCGAAGCCGCCGAGCGGAAGTGGGTGCAAACCATAATCAATAAAGCCCGGCTGACGGCGGATTTCCAAGAAAAATGCACGCCGGGGTATTACAACAATGAGGGGATGGTGAACACCAAGCCGCAAAATAATAACTACGGCGGCGGGCCTATCGAGTTTTTTGACCTCATGGCCAAATGGCGATCCAAGGGGGATTTGCAAGGCTTAGAGCTACGCTAATCCTGTTCTAAAACGCGCCTGCTCCACCACCGCGCTGAGCAGGCGGCTTGTTTTTGTAGCCCGTTTTACTTGTCAAAGAACCACCCTATGACTGACGAAATAACCGATCGTCAAAGACGCTATACCCTCTTCATGCTGGTTTTGGTGTATACGTCGAGTCATGTGGACCGACAAATTATGGGTATCTTGGGACAGCCCATCAAAGAGTCTCTGCTAATCAGCGACACCCAGCTTGGGTTGCTGACGGGTATCATGTTTGCGGTTTTTTACGCCACGCTGGGAATGCCCATGGCGATGTGGGCGGACCGCAACAATCGCCGCAATCTCATTTCGTTTTCGGTTTTTCTTTGGAGCTTAATGACAGCGCTGTGCGCGGCCGCGACGAATTTCATGCAGCTGCTGCTGTTGCGAATCGGCGTCGGTGTCGGCGAAGCAGGGTCCAATCCGCCTTCCCACTCCATGATCGCGGATTTGTATCCACCAGAGAAACGCTCAACGGCTATGGCGATTTTCGGCACCGGTATAAATTGGGGAATCTTGATCGGTTTTCTAGTGGGCGGCTGGATTAATGAATGGTATGGCTGGCGCATAGCCTTCGTTGTTGTAGGTTTGCCGGGAATTTTGTTGGCGCTGTTGGTGCGTTACACCGTAAAAGAACCGCCTCGGGGTTATTCCGAGTCTTTGAAGCAAGAGGTTGCTGCGCCGGGTTTTTGGGAGGTTGTCGGCTTTATCTGGCGTAGCTCGGTGTTACGACACATTGTTGCCGCCGGCGCGCTCGTATCCTTTGCCGGTTATGCGTCGGTGATTTGGATACCCATCTACCTAGTGCGTATTCACGGCATGGGTACAGGAGAGGTGGGCAGCTACCTCGCGTTGCTGATTGGGGTTGGCGGCGCCATTGGTATTTATTTGGGCGGGCGGATAGCCGATTTCATGTCGGCCCGCCGGGGAGAGCAGTGGCTGCCTTGGGTGGTGGCGTTGTCTTCTCTGATCAGTTTGCCGATGCTCTTTCTGACGTTTATGGCGTCAACGCCAATGATGGCGATTGCCGCCTATGTGTTACCGGCGATGTTAGGCACGCTCTATGTGGCGCCCGGATTTGCCTTGATCCAAAATGCCACACCGCTGGAAATGCGTTCCGTTGCGGCAGCTATAAACTTATTTGTCACCAACATTGTGGGACTCGGCTTAGGGCCGTTTACCGTTGGTTTTTTTAGTGATTTCTTTGCGCAAAGCTATGGCGAAGACGGACTTCGGTGGGGCCTTGCGACAACCATCGTTATTTTGCTCTGGGGTATTTTCCATTACTGGCGCTGCGGGATAATGATTAAACGTAAAAACGATCAGGGTGTCCTGCAGGGTGAACCAAACTAAAACTGGGCTGCAAATCGGGACCATGAACTCAGCGGGTAACAGGCCTCGAGTTGCCATGGTGGTAGACCCATGGCATCACCCCTTCAACGGGACCGTGGTATCCACGCGACGCTTTGTTGGTGCTTTAACGGATCGATTTAAGTTTCACATTTTGGTTGCGGAGGAAGCGGAGCAAAGGCTGGACGAGGGCTGTGTCGCTTTCCCCCGCATCAGCATTCCCGGCGTTAACCGAATCATTGACCGTATGAAAGCGCCCTTGGCAAAGCCTCATCGCCAACAGTTGGCTCGAGTGATTGGGGATTCGGATTTGCTGCATGTGCAGTTTCCCTTCTTTCTGGGGCACAGCGCTATTGCTGAAGCGAGGCGGCAGGGGAAGCCCGTGGTCGCATCATTCCACGTGCAGCCCGAGAATATCCTGAACAATCTGCACCTATCGTCGCAATGGCTAACAGCCGTCCTCTACAAATTTTTCGTCTGGCGGTTTTACGCTCGTGCCGATCGCGTCATTGCGCCTTCCCAGTTCGCTGCGGATTTGCTGGCCAAGGCGGGTTTACAGGCGCCGGTCACCGTATTGTCTAACGGGGTGACTGAGGATTTTTTTGTCGACCGCTCGGCTACTAAGCATGAGCCGCCCTTTCATGTGGTGAGCGTGGGTAGGCTGGCGGCTGAAAAGCAGCAGCACCAGCTGATTGAAGCCATCGCCGGAAGTCGTTTCAAACAAGATATAGAGGTGTCGTTGGTCGGCACAGGGCCGGAACAAAAGCGTCTCGATGAGCAAGCTCGCCTTTTGGGCGTTCGAGCCAATATCGGCCGCGTGGGTGATGAAACCCTGCGGCGTTTGTATAAGACCGCTGATCTATTCGTTCAAACCAGTGCGGTAGAGCTTGAAGGTATGTCGGTTTTGGAGGCGATGGCGGCAGGTTGCCCGGTGCTGATAAATAGGGCCAGTACCAGTGCGGTGCCAGAATTCGTCAGCGCCGACGAGGCAACTTACAGCATGAACAGCGTGGCGGAATTAACCCGTAAGTTAGACGCGCTGCTGGCCGACGGTAAACTGCGCGACGCGGCGGGGGCGGCAAACCGGCAAATCGCTCAAACCCGCAGTCATCAACATTCGGTGCAAAGGCTAAGCAATATTTACAATCAGTTGCTCTACCGCTCAGATTGTTTGGACGATGAGTACGCCAACAAATCCTAATACCGAGCACGCCCGCGGTAGCGGCAGCGCTTGGATAGCATGGCTCAGCCGGCATAGCGGGTCGGTATTGCTGATGGGTTTGATGCTGTCCTTAGCCTCTTTGGGACTATTTTTTCAATATGGGGCGCTCAACTCGGATTTGAGTAAGCTCATCAAGCCATCGGATTCCTTGGTTTGGTATCAAGATAACGAGCGCTACAAAGCCGCTTTTCCCCAGTTTCAGCAAACCGCCGTTATCGTGATTCGCGGCACCGACTACCGTGAGGTGCAGGCTCACACCAAGCGTTTGGTCCAGGGCTTACCCGAGGAGACGTTGGGCGATGTGTTTGCGCCCGGAGTAGATCCGTTTCTTGCCGCGCGCAAGCCCATGTTCTTGACGCAAGAGCAGCTCGAGCAATGGTTAAAGGGTGCGGATTACAATCAAGGCCCCTTG
>JAYNPH010000017.1:0-19448 GCA_038113685.1 Gammaproteobacteria bacterium | reverse complement strand
CTGCGGCTAATGGACGAAGCGAGCCTCGCCAACGTTTTGTTCACCTACGCTGACTTTGTCAGTGCGAATCCCGGACAAGAATTACCGGTGTCTCTTGAGTCTGTCAGGCAAGGCATCGTCGGCGGGGATTTGTCCTTTCAAGGTTACTATCCGCTGCAGCCCGAGGGTAATGACTTCACGGAACTGATCATTGTCAGCGGCCAGCAGCAATTGGGCGAAGCCTTGCCCAATGCGGCGATCGTGTCATCGCTTCGTCAGGCAATTGAACGTCACCCGGCTCCCGACGGCGTAGCGGTTGCACTCACCGGAGAAGTTGCCCTTGCTCACGAGGAAATGAGTGCTGCCTTGGGCGGGGTTGAGCTAGCCGGCCTGCTGTCCCTGATTTTTCTTGCCCTGATTTTGCATCTGGGCATTCGCTCGGGGCCTATTTTGGCGGCCATTGGCGCCATGCTGGCCATGGGGGTGAGTCTGACTCTGGGCTTCGCCACGCTGGCCGTAGGCGAGCTGAATACGCTGTCTATGATTTTTGTGGTCCTGTTCTTCGGCCTAGGCGTGGATTTCGGTGCCCACTTTACCCTGCGGGTTCAGTCCTGCTTGCGAGGGGATATGCGGCCAGCGCTCATTCAGGCTCTGCATGAGACCGGGCCGGCCCTGATCCTGTGCACGCTGACCTCGGCGGCCAGCTTTTTGGCGTTCTTGCCAACCGACTATCGGGGCTTTGCTGAGCTGGGCTTAATCAGCGCTGGCGGCATTGTGATCGCGCTGTCTCTTACCTTGACCGTAATTCCAGCCTTGCTCTTGCGCTGGCCGCCACGGCCTCAGGATCCCGCGCGTAAAATGCTCGTTACCCCGTTGCTGCGCAGGCTCCGGGCCAGCATAGACCGGCTGCCCAAGCCCGCAGTGGTGGGTTTTTTCGGCCTCGTTTCGTTGGCATCGGTTTGGTTGGCCAAGGACCTGCAGTTCGACTACAGCGTATTAGCCATGCGTGATGCGGATTCTCCCGCCATGCGGGCATTGTTGGATTTGCAGCAAGATCGGCAAACAACGGATTACAGCGTGCACGTGCTGGCGCCAGATGCTGCCGCTGCGGGCGACCTGAAGGACCGACTGCTGAGTCTTTCAACGGTTGGCGGGGTGACCACGCCGGCGGATT
Organism: Gammaproteobacteria bacterium; assembly: GCA_038113685.1. Taxonomy (GTDB): domain Bacteria; phylum Pseudomonadota; class Gammaproteobacteria; order Pseudomonadales; family Azotimanducaceae; genus UBA4421. The sequence goes on along the minus strand of JAYNPH010000017.1, from coordinate 18,295 downwards.
TTGTGCCCACGGCGCAACAGGCCAAGGCCAATTTATTAGCCGCACGATACGATTTGCTGCCCGAGTTGGAAGCGCCTCAAGCTGTGGTTGCCGAGGACCCGGAGCTGACCGGGTTAGCGCTTGAATATTTGCGGGACGTTGCCGGCGAACTGCAAGGGACTGCGGGCCAGCAGGCCCAGCAGGTGCTCGAAGACGCCCGAGCGATGGCGGACGATCCTGAGCAGGTAGCCAAATTTGAAGCACAGCTGTTGACCCAACTACCCATGGCTTTGGCGGAACTGAAGGCGCTCATGGCCGCCCAGCCGTTCACGCTGGACGACGTGCCGGAGCATTTTCGTAGCCGCCTCATCACATCCGGCGGTCAGCAATTGGTTTCCGTGAATCCTGCCAGTCAGCTAAACGACCGACAGGCCACCGATGCCTTCATTGCCGAGGTTTCTTCAACGGCCCCCAACGCTGCCGGGCGCAGTGTGGTGGAGTGGGGCATCGGCGCTGTTGTCGTCGAGTCGTTTCAACAGGCGACGGTCACTGCTTTTGGCAGCATCTTCGCGCTGCTGCTGGTGTATTTTCGGGGCTGGAAATTCCCTCTATTGGTGCTGACCCCCATTGCCATGACCGTGGTGCTGACCTTTGCTGTGTGCGTGCTTTTGGGCGTCAGCTTAAATATGGCGAATATCCTGATGGTACCGCTGATTCTGGGCCTAGGTGTGGATACGGGCATTCATATCGTGCATCGACATCGACAGGCCCAGTCCGGGGCTGAAGCCATGGATCCGGCCATCCGCCGGGCAGTTATGATCAGCGGCCTCACCACCGTTGGCACGTTTTGTTCCCTGAGCCTTAGCCCCCATCAAGGGGCTGCCTCCATTGGTTTGCTGCTTACCGTGGCGATTGGGCTGCTGCTGGTGATCAGTTTGGTGCTCATGCCTATTCTGCTGCGATGGTTCGCTCCGGTCTCCGAGCCGTCTTACAGCGCAACTGTCAAGCGCTAGCGTGCATTGTCAACGCGCCGGTTCCTTCGTATAGTTCGCCCGTCGTCGTTAAGACGAATTCTCAGGGCGGGGTGAAAGTCCCCACCGGCGGTAATCGCATTTTGCCTTGCGCAAATGTGCGTAGCCCGCGGGCGCTCTTGGTTATCTCGACAGAGGTAAACAGGAGGACAGCAGACTCGGTGAGATTCCGGGGCCGACAGTTAAAGTCTGGTTATGAGAATGAGGTGAAAGCCAACGCTGTCCGCTGACAGTGAAAGCCCGTAACTTCGTTGCCCTGTTGTTTAACCCAACGATAGGAAAGCAACAGATGAATAGCTTCAATTCCAACTTCTCCGATACTACCTCCCGAACCCGCATCGCCTTTGTGCAGTCGTGCTGGCACCGCGACATCGTCGATCAGTTGCGGGATTCTTTTTTACAAACTCACGCCGAATTGGATAACCGGGACGTGGATTTGTTCGAAGTGCCGGGCGCTTTTGAGATTCCCCTGCGCGCGAAGTTGCTGGCCAGCAGCGGCCACTACGCGGCTGTGGTGGCAGGAGGGCTGATCGTCGACGGTGGAATTTATCGCCACGAGTTTGTTTCCACAGCGGTCATCGATGGACTGATGCGCGTGCAGATAGATACCGGCGTTCCGGTCTTTTCTGCGGTACTGACACCGCAAGATTTTCTCAGTGAGGGTCAGCCGGAGTTTTTCCGTGAGCACTTTGTCACCAAGGGTGTGGAAGCGGCCCATGCCTGTGTTGAGACCATTGGTGCGTTGAAACAGCACCAAGTGGCCTAGGACGCTTCTGATCTAACCGGCGCTTCCCCTCATTGCCTTGGTTGGCCTTCTAACGGCTAACCTTGGGCTGTTTCAAAACGGAGCAGGTCGGCGCCGCCGTCCACCAGATCGCCGACGCTGTAGAAAATGTCGGTAACGGTTCCTTGGCAGGGCGCCTTGATCGCATGCTCCATCTTCATGGCCTCCATGATGGCCAAGGTAGCGCCGGCCTCAACTGACTGGCCCGGTTCGGCGAACAGCGCGATCAAGGTTCCGTTCATGGGTGCTTTAAAGCCAGCTCCGTCCGTGTCACCGGCGTCGTCGCCAAGATCCAGCGGTGCGGTTATCGCGCTCACGCTTTGGTCGCCGGCGAATAACACCAGTGCTCTGTCGCCGTCCTGACGGCGGTCTGCGATCTCGGCTCGGTGCTGTAGGCCGTCGATGGTGGCGCTGAGCGCGTTTCCTTGCAGGCTCGCCGCTACGCTGATCGAGACATCGCCGATCGTCACCTCGAATTGTCCCGGCCGTGAACTCACCACAGCCAGATCGTACTGGGTTTGGTCAATGATCAGCGAGTGTTTCCATTGGCTGGGTGCGTTTGGCCGCCAGGCATCGGTTTGGCGCCAAGGTGATGTGGGGTCCGTGGCGGCCGGGCCGGAGCGGCTCTTGCCCGGCGCCAGACAAAGGTAAACGCTGAGCAGCGCTAGGGCGCGGTTAATCGGTTCACTGTGTTTGGCAAATAAAGCCGGCCGATGCTGGTCGATAAAGTCTGTCCGCAGCTGCGCAGCTTGAAAAGCCGGGTGGCTGATTAATCGGCGCAAGAAGTCGATGTTCGTGACGACTCCAGCGATGCGGTAATTGGCCAGCGACTGCGCTAGCCGCTGCAATGCCACTTGGCGGTCCTCACCCCAAACGATGAGTTTCGCAATCATGGGATCGTAAAACACGCCCACCTCGTCGCCAGCGATGACGCCGGTATCCACACGCACATTCTGATCAAGCTCAGGCGGCGCCAGCAACCACAATTGTCCGGCCGCCGGCAAAAACTCGTTGATAGGATCCTCGGCGTAAATACGAGCCTCGATAGCGTGCCCGTGAATGTTCAATTCGTCTTGAGTTTTGGGCAGCCGTTTGCCGTTGGCAATTCGCAGCTGCCAAGCCACGAGGTCAGTGCCTGTGATCATTTCAGTCACCGGATGCTCTACCTGCAGACGGGTGTTCATCTCCATGAAGTAAAACTCGCCGCTTACGTCCAGCAGAAATTCGACCGTGCCGGCGCCCACGTAGCCCACTGCGGCTGCGGCGCGTAAAGCAGCTTCGCCCAGCCGGGTTCTCAGGTCTTCGCTAATGCTGGGTGCTGGGGCTTCCTCAATGATCTTTTGATGCCGCCGTTGCACCGAACAGTCTCGCTCAAACAGATACACGCCGCCGCCATGGCTGTCGCAGAACACTTGTACTTCAACGTGTCGCGCCTGCTCCAAGTACTTTTCAACCAGCATGTCGTCGTTACCAAAACCGGACAATGCCTCTCGCTTGGCGGCCGCCAGCGCGTCGTCAAACTCAGTAGCGTCGGGTACTTGGCGCATACCCTTGCCACCGCCCCCAGCCACCGCCTTAAGCAGCACCGGATAACCCATGGCGTCGGCGGCTTGTTTCAGTTGGGCTTCGTCATGGTCCGAACCGTGATAACCCGGCAGCAGGGGAACACCTGCTCGCTCCATGATCTGTTTGGCTGCAGATTTCGAACCCATGGACTCAATTGCACTCACGGGAGGTCCGATAAAGACCAAATCATTTTCTGCGCAACTCCGGCAAAAATCCGCATTTTCAGACAAGAAACCGTATCCCGGATGGATTGCTTGGCTGCCGGTGTCCTTGGCCGCCTGAATCACCCGAGCTATCTGCAAATAGGAGTCCGCTGGCGCCGAACCGCCGATGTGGACGGCTTCGTCGGCCATGCTCACGTGCAGGGCCTGGCGGTCAGCGTCGGAATAGACGGCGACGGTGCGAATGCCCAAGTGTTTGGCCGAGCGAATAACTCGGCAGGCTATTTCGCCGCGATTGGCGATGAGTATTTTGCTGAACATGGCTACATCCTAAAGACGCCGAAGCGGGTATCGGCTATGGGCTTGTTAAGAGCGGCAGACAAAGCCAGCCCCAATACCCGGCGGGTATCCACCGGGTTTATCACCCCGTCATCCCAAATCCGGGCACTGGCATAGTAGGGGTGAGCTTGCGCGTCAAAGTCGTCGATGATGGGCTGCTTGAAGGCGGCTTCGTCCGCGTCGGACCATGCGTCGCCGGAGCCTTCAATCTGTCCGCGCCGCACCTGCGCCAGTACGCCTGCCGCCTGCTCACCACCCATGACCGAAATGCGGGCGTTGGGCCACATAAACAAAAAGTTTGGGTCGTAGGCGCGGCCGCACATGCCGTAGTTGCCGGCGCCATAAGAGTTACCCACAATCAAGGTCAGTTTGGGCACCTTGGCACAGGCAACGGCGGTAACCATCTTGGCGCCGTGTTTCGCTATACCCCCGGTTTCGTATTGTTTGCCTACCATGAACCCAGTGATGTTCTGTAAGAAGATCAACGGGATCTTGCGCTGGGCGCACAGTTCGATGAAGTGCGCGCCTTTTTGCGCGGATTCGGCAAAGAGCACGCCGTTGTTGGCCACGATACCCACGGGGTAGCCGTATAAACGAGCAAATCCGCATACGAGGGTTTTACCGTAAAGGGCTTTGAACTCGTCGAGCTCAGAGCCATCGAAGACCCGGGCAATGATCTCGCGAACGTCGTACTGCTCGCGCACGTTTTTCGGCACGATGCCCAGTAGTTCGCCGGCCGGGTAGCGTGGTTCAACCGGTTCAGCGACGTCCATAATCAACGGCTTGACCCGATTTAGTCTGGCGACGGCGCGGCGCGCCAATTCAAGGGCGTGGTGGTCGTTGTTGGCGTAGTGGTCGGTAACCCCGGATTCACGGCTGTGTACATCAGCGCCGCCCAGCTCTTCCGCGCTGACCTCCTCACCCGTTGCCATCTTGACTAAGGGAGGGCCCGCCAAAAAAATGGTGCCCTGATTTTTGACGATGATGGATTCGTCGGCCATGGCAGGTACGTAGGCACCGCCCGCGGTGCAGGAACCCATGACCACGGCGATTTGAGGAATGTTCTCGGCGGACATGTTGGCTTGGTTGAAAAAAATTCGGCCAAAATGGTTTTTGTCTGGAAAGACCTCGTCTTGATTGGGGAGGTTCGCGCCCCCGGAATCCACGAGGTAAATACACGGCAGATGATTTTCTCGGGCGATGTCTTGAGCGCGCAGGTGTTTTTTCACGCTGACGGGATAATAGGTACCGCCTTTAACCGTCGCGTCGTTGGCGACGATAACGCATTCGATACCGTTTACCCGGCCGATGCCCGTAATAATGCCTGCGGCTGGCACATCGTCCTTGCCATACATGTTGTGAGCGGCTAACTGAGAAAACTCGAGAAAGGGTGATCCCGGATCAATCAGCAGATCCACACGATCCCGTGGCAGCAGTTTTCCCCGCGCTTGGTGGCGCGCCTGATAGCGCTCACCACCGCCCTGTTTGATGTGTTCAACCAGGGATTCCAAGTCATTGACAAGTGACTGCATGTGCTCGGCGTTATCCGCAAAGGCCTGAGACCTTGGGTTGATCTGACTTTGTAGTGTGTTCATGAGCGTTGCTCCTTAGACTTTTTGCCCTTGGGCAATGTGATGCTGTCGCGGCTGCGCTGTTCCCAAGCGTCTAGATCCTGAATCATTTGTTCCAGCTCGAGTTTTTGTGCCAACAGCTGCGCCCGCCGAGCCTGAATTTTCTCGATCAGACGATGGATCTGCTCTTCATTGTTGGAGCCCGGGTCATACATCCCGATCAGTTCGGCGCTTTCGTCCAGGGACAGGCCCAGCATCTTGCCCCGTAAAATCAACGTTAGTCTTGCTCTGTCGGCTTGGGAATAGCGCCGGCTTTGGCCGTTTCTCGCCGGTTGCAGCAGTCCCTTTTCCTCGTAAAAACGTAGAGTGCGGGGTGTGACGCCAAATTCACTGGCAAGATCGCTAATGGAATAACTGGATGACATTCGCAGGATTTTATTAACCTTTACGTAAACGTCAAGCGCATGATGTGAAGGGACACAGCTGCAGGCGCGTGCTGCCGCGTTGGCGGATGCACCCTTAGGATGTCATGGCTGCTGGGTATGGGTTCGCACGCGACGCCCCAAAGCCCTTTCGATATCTAAGCCCAACAGCGTTTTTAGCGGTTCTGACGCGCTGTCGATAAACTCATCAGTGAAGGGGCCAAGCTGGGTCAAAGGCCTTACCGCGAGTTGGGTATAGTTGATCAAAATGGCCACCCGGGGCTTGTCCGAGTGATTGATGGCAGTGCGATGCCAAAGCAAGCCGTGACTGACAACGGCATCGCCGGCGTTTCCCGTGGCTTGAATGGCGTTGGCCTCAAAACGCTCCAGCTCGGGCGCTCCGGTCCATTGCTGGCTGCCCGGGGCTACCCAAGTGCCGCCGTTATGCTCGGTAAAAGGCTCCATCATCCAAATCACCTGCATCATCAATGCCGGATCCACGGGCATGCCTGGATTCATTGCCCAGTAGGGGTAGTCCACGTGCAGCCCGCCAAGGGGGCAGTTGGGAGGCAAGATTCGGGCGGTGACGGCGCCCAACGTGGCGTCGTCGCCCAGCAAACGATGGGCTAAGCTCAACAGCCGAGGGTTGGTCACCATATTTTGAATAATCGGCCCCCAATGCAGGGTCCTGCGAATCGCAATTTGTCCGTTCTGATCTATGCCCTCATCAAGTTTCGAAAGTGCCAAATTACGAACCTCGGCAGCTTCTTCAGCGGAGATAACTTCCCTGAGTAGGTGGTAGCCGTTGCCGTGAAGAAGGTCGGTGTAGGCGTCTGCTGTCATTTTGTCTCCCCAAATAAGAAACCGCTCGGGCAAAAGCGTAAACCCAAGAAACCGTTTCACGCGTTAAATTAGCTACTCAGGGGCGCCTTCGCAAATCGTTTGCTCGCCCGATATCCGGCTCTTGACCCCAATGCCGAGAAGCCTTCTACTGATTTTTTGTTGACAAGGACAGGTTATGACAACCAGCCGTCAGGGGCCGCTGAAAGACCTCACCGTGATCGACTGCACCCGGGCGCTGGCCGGGCCCTTTGGCGCCGGTTTGCTGGCGGATATGGGCGCTCGGGTTATCAAGGTCGAATCGCCCCAAGGCGACGGTTATCGAAACATCCCGCCCTTTTTGCCTGACCATGCCCGGCCCCATGAGGGCAAAGATGCAGGGACGGACTTTGGCGCCCCCTTCGCTGCGGTAAATCGCAACAAACGCAGCGTGTGTTTGGATCTAAAGAACGAATCGGACAAAGAGATTTTTCTTCAGCTCTGCGATCAGGCCGATGCGGTATTGGAAAACCTGCGGGCAGGCGTGATGGATCGGCTAGGACTGGGTTACGAGGTCCTGGCCGCGCGCAATCCAAAGCTGGTCTATGGCTGTGTGCGCGGATTTGGTGATCCGCGTACCGGTGAGAGTCCATATGCGCATTGGCCAAGCCTCGATGCTGCCGCTCAGAGTTTTGGCGGACTGGTCCATGCGAACGACGGATTGGTCACGCCTGCCATTGCCGATGTTTTTCCCGGTACCTTGATGGCGCTTGGCGTGGTCTCCGCCATTCACAGTGCCAAGCAATCGGGGAAAGGTCAGTTTTTAGACGTGGGGATGTATGACGCGATGATGGCTTTGCAAAAGAGCGCGGTTGCCCAATACGGGTTCACGGGTAAGCCTAATCCTGCCGGCCTGCAGCGAGCCATGACGCTCTATCCCTTTGACCTGTTTCCGACGCAAGATGGTCGCATCGCCATCGCCGTGGGCCAGCCTCGACATTGGGATTTGCTCTGTGCGGCAATGGAGCGCCCAGATTTGATGGACGATGAGCGCAGTTTTTCTAACGAGGCTCGACTGGCCAATGTGGATTGGGTGGAGGAGCAAATCTGTGCTTGGACAAAGAGCCTGACACGAGCCGAAATTATGTCGAAGCTGGATGGGGCATTACCGGTCGGTCCGGTCCAGACCATGCAGGACATCTATCAAGACCCTCATGTGAGCGCCCGCCAAATGCTGGAAACCTGTAGCCCGGCCGGCGATAACCCCGACATCACCTTGGCAGCGAATCCGATCAAATTTTCCCAGACGCCGACCACGCTGTATCAGCGGCCTCCGAACTTGGGCGAGCATAACGACGACGTACTGGCGGAGTTTGGAATTGACTTGAAGCCCAGCACTGGCAAGCGGGATTAACGCCAGAAGATCTGCTGCCTGGGACCCTATGGTTGACGGCTAAAAAATGCATTAGCGTTGACTCTTCACCGAGGAGGAATAAATGCACACATTGATTGATCCCCTAAAGCGGGCCTTACAGATCAGGCCCCATGAAGTCGCCTTTGCTGACGATCATCGGCAGCTGACTTTCACTGACTTTGCCTCACGCTGCGCGCGTTTGGTGGGGGCGCTGCGCGGGTTGGGCGCCCAAGACGGTGATCGGGTGGCCATTCTGGCCAACAACTGCATCGAATATTTTGAAGCCTATGTCGGTATTCCGAGCGGCGGTCTAGTGGTGGTGCCGTTGAATACTCGTCATGCGATACCTGAACTGGTTTATGCGCTTGAAGATTCGGGCGCAAAAATTCTCATCACGGATCGGCACAATGTGGAGGGTCTGGCGGAGGTCGTTGACCATGTCATTGGCATACCCGATGGTTACGAGGACCTCTTGGCCGCTGCCAAGCCGGCGATGCTGGGCGAGAACATAGACGAAACGGATCTGGCCGGATTGTTTTACACCGGTGGTACCACCGGGGCGAGCAAGGGCGTCATGCTCACGCACCGTAATCTTATTGCCAACGCCTTGAACTGGCTGGCATCGGTGCCGCAATCGCCCGCAGACCGCACCTTGGTCATGGCGCCGATGTTCCACGCCGCCGGATCGAATGGCATCTTGGCGGCAATCTGGCAGGGAGCCTTGCAGGTGCCGTTAGGAACCTTTGATCCCGCAGCGGTTTTAGATTTGATAGAAAAGCATCAGATCAATCTGTCCTTGGGCGTGCCCTCAATGCTCGCGGCGATCGCCGAAGAGCAGCATGCTCGCCCGCGCGATACCAGCAGTTTGCAGTTGCTTGCCCACGGCGGATCGCCCATTGCAACCGAGGTGATTCGCCGCACCAGTGCCGCCTTTCCCTCAGCCCAGCTTATTGAAGTGTATGGCGCCACCGAAACATCGCCCTTGGCGACTTTGTTAGGTCACGAAGAGACCTTGATGGATGATCCATTGGCTCGCAGCTGCGGTCGCGCGGTAGTGGGGTGCAGGATCACCGTGTGCGACAGCGATGGTAATACGCTGCCGACGGGTGAGGTGGGAGAGGTGCTGGTGACGGGCACCAATATCATGAAGGGTTACTGGAACAAGCCAGAGCAAACCGCCTCGGTGCTGAGATACGGAGGATACTTGACCGGGGACGTGGGCTATCTGAATGAGGACGGCTATTTGTTCCTCGTTGACCGGTCCAAGGACATGATTGTCAGTGGCGGCGAAAATGTGTACTCCACCGAAGTGGAGGATGTGCTATATCGCCATCCCGGAGTGCTGGAGGCGGCGGTATTCGGCGTACCGGACGATAAATGGGGAGAGGCAGTTCATGCTGTTGTGGTTCCTCGGCCAGAAGCTCCCAATCTTGATCCGTCGGAATTGATCGCGTTTTGCCGAGAGCATATTGGTGGCTACAAGGTGCCAAAGGGGATCGACATACAGCTCGAACCCTTGCCTAAGTCCGGGCCAGGAAAGGTACTAAAGCGGGAGCTTAGGGCGCCTTTCTGGGAGGACTCGGATCGGGCGGTCAACTGATCACCGGCCGCGGCGCTTGGGTATCTGGGCATGAGCGAATAATAAGACGAGGACTCGACATGAAAGAGTTGTTAGACCGAATTTTTGAGCGCAACCGCCTGAACAGGCGGCTGCACTGGACAACCATTGCGTCAGAAAAAATACTGCTAGCCATCATCGGCCTGCTGTCGGTGATCGCCAGCGGCCAATACATTTTGGGCATGTTTGAAGCGGGTCAGATTACCCTTGCCGACCTCTTCTTGCTGTTTATCTACGTGGAGATCATCGGCATGATCGGCGCGTTTTACTCCACCAACCGAATCCCGGTGACGCTGCCCATCATCATTGCGATCACAGCCCTGTGCCGCCTGATTATCATGCAGAGCAAGGACATGCAGGCGCTTACCCTTATTGCCGAGGCCGCTGCGGTGTTAATCCTGAGTGCGGCCGCCTATTTGATGAGTCTCAAGGATAAGATAAGTCAGGATAAGCTGGTTGAGGAAAATCGTATTGTCGAGCAGGATGTTGAGTCGGCGAAAACCGAGAAACCGCACGAACCGAAGTAGCTGGTTCATGCTCTGGTTCGGGGTCATAGGCCCCATGAGTTAACAAGACATTGTTAGAAGAGTTGAATAACGCGAGGGAGCGGAATATGAGTGCTTACAAATTATTGATAAACGGCCAAATGGTAGAGGGTGACCTGACCATGGATGTGGTTAACCCTGCAACCGAAGAGAAGCTTGCAGAATGCCCACGTGCATCCGAAGACCAGCTAAACGCAGCGGTAGCTGCGGCCAAGGCGGCGTTTCCCGCATGGTCAAAGACGACGATCGACGAGCGTAAGGCCGTTGTTCTGAAGATCGCCGACGTGGTTGAAGCCAACGCCGCAGAGCTGGCCCAGTTGCTAACCAAGGAACAAGGCAAGCCCTTGGAGGATGCAACCACCGAGGTGTACGGCATGGCCGCGTTCTGCCGTTACTTCACGTCCTTGGATCTGCCCGTGGAAGTGTTGGAAGACAGCGAGGGGCGTCGCGTCGAAGTGCATCGCAATCCCCTAGGGGTGGTAGGGGCCATCGTGCCATGGAACTTCCCGCTTATTCTGATGGCTTTTAAGCTGCCGCCTGCCTTGATCGCGGGTAATACCCTCGTTATCAAGCCAGCGCCCACCACGCCCTTGAGCACCCTGCGGATCGCTGAGTTAATTCAGGACGTTGCACCGGCCGGCGTTATTAACTTTATAACGGACGCCAATGATTTGGGTGCGCCCATGACCGCTCATCCAGATGTGCGCAAGATTTCGTTCACCGGATCCACGGAAACCGGCGCCAAGGTCATGGCCGGCGCTGCCGGACTGCTGAAGCGTATTACCCTCGAGCTAGGCGGAAACGATGCCGGAATTGTGCTGGACGATGTTAATCCCAAAGAGGCCGCGCAAAAGTTGTTCGACAGTGCCTTCCAGAACAGCGGACAAGTATGTATCGCTATGAAGCGTCTTTATGTGCACGAGAACATTTACGACGAGGTGTGCGAGGAACTGGCGAGCATTGCCAACGACACCATCATCGGCGACGGCTTAGAGCAGGGTACCAAGCTTGGGCCGCTGAACAACAAGATGCAGTACGACAAAGTTAAGGCGTTGATCGAAGACGCTAAGAAAGAAGGCAACGTCATTGCTGGGGGCGAGTTTCCCGATAAGCCCGGCTACTTCATTCGTCCAACCATCGTGCGCGACATTAAAGAAGGCTCACGTTTGGTAGACGAAGAGCAGTTCGGCCCGGTCTTGCCCGTGATGAGTTTCGCTGATGAAAGCGAAGCGGTTGAACGGGCCAATGCCTCTGCTTGGGGCTTGGGCGGTTCGGTATGGTCTGCAAACCCTGAGCGTGCATACGCGCTGGCAGAGCAAATGGATTCCGGCACTGTTTGGATCAACAAGCACGCCGAGCTGGACCCGACCATTCCCTTCGGCGGCGCGAAAATGTCTGGATTGGGTAACGAATTAGGGCAGGAAGGCCTGCAGGAGTTTACCCAGCAGAAAATCATTAACATGGCGAAGGCTTAACCAAAGCCCCAGCCTTGACTGCAAGACTGGCCGAAAAGCCGCCGCTCGAGTATTACTCGACGGCGGTTTTTTTTCGCCGCAAAAATTTAAATCGACAGGTCGTTAAGGTTGTAATCCTTGATGACGCGCTGCCAGTTGGCGTCGTTGAAGCGCAGTTCGTCTTCTTTGCCGGCCAACGGTTGGTAGCTAAAACGCGGTTGTTCCGGGTAGAAGTTCGCCCGGGCGTCAATTGCCACGCCAACAACTTCAGAACGCTTAAGGATTCGCGCTGCGTCGTAGACAACGGCCTCGGATTCGCTCAACGCGCCGGTAGCGCCAAGAACCGAACTGCGGCGATGGAAGCCGAAGGTCAGCGAAATTCTGAGGTCTGGGGATGTGTTGGCAAAGGATCCGTGCAGGGCCTGGCGGTTAACGATGGTCACGTCGCCGGCTTGGCAATGTAGAGGCACCGCGTCCGGTAATTTGTCCGAGCCGCCATTGGCGTCTACCAATGCCTTGATGTCGATCTTGCCGGCCTTGTGTGAGCCGGGGACCACCCACAAGCAACTGCGAGCAGATGTGTCGTAAAGCTGTACTTGAAAGTTGAATCCGTGAATGCCCGAGTCCCAGTTTGGGTTGTCCCAGTGGGTGACGCCGTCTTGATGCCATGACACCGAACCGCCGCGTCCGGGCTGCTTGATAAAGGTAGCGTCGTTATAGGGCACAAAGTCGTCGCCATTAATCGATGCAGCCACTGCGAGTAAATCGTGATGACCGTAAAGACGCAGTCCCGACGGCATGGTCTGGCACATACCAAACATAAGGAAAACGACCCTGTCGGCCGGCTGATTCTCGGTCGAAGGTTGCTGCATCTTGGTCGGATGCCGGCCATTAAGCGCATCAGTGCCGCCCCATGGGTCGGCCAATGGACGCACGAGAGTGTAGACGGGTCGGGCGAATTCTTGACCAAACGCAGGCCGGCCTTTGCGGTCCGTCGTTGCATAATTGTCCACGGGCGCGCGGTCGATCAGGTTATCGACTTCGCTGCGCAACAAATTCAGCTCTTGTTCGTCGATCACTTGTTCAAATATATAAAAGCCAGTGCGCTCATAGGCCGCAAGGATGTCAGGAGTTAGCTTGCCGTCGCTCCCAAGTTTCAATGGTCCGCGATTGCCCAAGTTGTTGGCGCGATCGATGCCGCATGCGACATAATCTGTCATGTCTTCGGCGTGTTGCTGAGCTGTTAGGGTCGTCATTGGCTTAATAGTCTTTGAGCGTTTTTCTGGGCTAAGGCTGCAAATAGTACACACTGGATTCCAAGCAACCAACCAAATCCGCACAGTGAGATTGCCCCAAGGGATTGGTGAATTAAGTTGAGTGCAAAACCCTGCGAGAGAAAAACCAATGTTGAAAAATCTACCCGGCCGGCTCGGTGACCCGAATATGACCTTGCTTAGCGATCCAAGACTCGATCCTCGTATTGCCGCTGCCATCGCTCAGGTGGGCAATTTAACCGATGTGTTGGGTGAGCTGAAAGCCGATGCGCCTCTGGAGGAGTGTCTGGACTATTGCCGTCTTTTCGACGATACCGTTGTCATGGCGCGGCTCTTGCTGGAGCAGACCATGCCAGCCTTTGACGACGTTGAGTCCTACACCGAAATCATTTGTGGAGACGATGGCAATGATATCAGCCTGTTCATTCACAAACCTAAAACCGCCCAAGCGCAGCGCCCCGGAATTTTGCATCTGCACGGCGGCGGCATGGTTACGCTCATGGCTGTTGATCCTATGTACCAGCGCTGGCGCAAGGAGCTGGCCCGGAAAGGGGCTGTGGTTGTGGGGGTGGAATTTCGCAATGGCGGTGGGCATCTGGGCAATCACCCATTTCCGGCAGGACTCAACGACTGTGCTGCGGCCTTACGCTGGATGCATGCCCATCGGCAGCAACTGGGCCTGTCGAGCTTGGTGGTGTCCGGGGAATCAGGCGGCGGAAATTTGACTCTGGCAACGGCAATAAAAGCGAAACGTGAGGGGTACTTGGATTGCATTCAGGGGGTTTACGCCATGTGTCCCTATATCAGTGGCGTTTACGCAGCCCCGCCTGAGCATCTGCTGTCCCTGCGAGAGAATGACGGCTATTCTCTGAGCTGCGGCTTGATGGGCGGATTTTCCAAGGTCTACGACCCCCAAGGCGAAAACGCGACCAACCCCTTGGCATGGCCCTACCATGCCGGCGTGGAGGATCTGCAGGGCCTGCCGCCTCACGTGATATCGGTAAACGAGCTGGATCCGCTTCGAGATGAGGGGCTGGTCTTTTTCCGCAATTTGCTCGCAGCGGGTACCTCGGCTACCGCGAGGCTAATACCGGGCACTCACCATGCCGGCGACATGTCTTTTCCCGATATTGCCCCCGAGCATTTTCATGAAACCCAGCTCTCCATAGTGCATTTTGCCCAAAGCCTCGAATAAACCGCGGCTAACAATCGAATTTTGGGCCGCAATGATGATCTGCTGGGGTTGCACAAACCTATGAAGTCGCTATGTTTCGGTAACGCAAATTAAGGCAAACGAGATGAGTGTGCGAAAGGGTTTGTTGGCCCTCGCGATGGTCGTGTTCATAGTCGTGGGGTTGATGTCGCTGGCCGGCTACGATGTGTTCCTGCCAGGGGCAGTGTTTGGGGAGGCGCAAGCAAGCGAGACAGGTCGCTTGGCCGTTATTCGCGCGGCATCGTTTTTGACCATGGCCTATTTTATTTTCCGGCATTTGCGCAACAAAAGACCGCTATCCTCGGTTGCGCCTGTGCAGGTGTTCGTCAATTTTCTAATCCTGATTGGTTTGTTCCGACTACCCTTTGATTTAGCCCATTGGCAAGACTGGCTGATTCTGGGTGGATTGGTGGTGGCCTCTACGCTGCTGTATTTCGAAAATCGCAGCGAGGCGCAAAAGATCTTTAAAAACGATTGGTAGCCGCCGCATCCAGACCTTTGCCGTCAGACAAACGAGGCACCAGAGCGGTCAACGAATCAAGGCGGTCAACAAATCAAGGCAGTCAACGAAGCAAGGTAATTAGGTGCGTCCTGCATCTACGGTAAAACTTTGACCGGTGATCATGGCGCTATCGCTGGCCCCAAGGAATAAGGCTAAGTTGGCTACATCGTCAGGCATTAACCGCCTAGGCAGCGCAACCTGAGTCATCCACTGGGCCTCTTCGTCCGGCGTTAGCCAAGTCTGAAGTTGTTTTTCGGTGGCCACCCACCCGGGCAAAATTGCATTAACCCTGATGAAATCCGCGCCATAGTCTCGGGCCAATGCCTTGGTCATCCCGATTAGTCCTGCCTTGGCGGTGACGTAGCCCGGCATGTTGGGCGGGCCCAAGAGCGCATTTATGGAACTGAAGTTGATGATGGAGCCGCCCCCGTGTGCGGCCATGATGGGTGCCACAGCTTGAGCGGCGAAAAACGACGCGTCCAGATTTATTGCCAGACACGCGCGCCAGCTGGCCTCGTCTACCTCCGCAGGACTATGTCGCATATCGTTGGCGGCGTTGTTAATCAGAACGGTAAGTGGTGACGCGCCGTCTGCATCTCGGATCGCACGTTGCAGCGCCTGTGTTTCGGTGATGTCCAGATGAACGAAGTCGGGTACATTGTCCAACTCACGGACCAAGGCCATGCCCTGTTTTGCGTTGTGATCCGCGAATACCACCTTGGCCTGCTGCTCGGTAAACCTGCGGACTAACGTCTGGCCGATACCTGTGGCGCCGCCGGTAATGAACACACTTTTTCCAGCCAAGCTGGGGTAGACGGTGCGATTCTGCATTTGAACATCTCTTTGGTTATGATCGGCCACCGTGCTGCCGCTGTTACGGCAACTCGGTTTGGTTATGAACAACGTTGCGCCAGAGGTGCGTGCATGGACTTTAAAAACCAGCAGGCTTGGCAAACGCCGGATGTGTACGGGCAGCATAGGATGCCATCCCATACTCCGTTGTCCAGTTGGCGCAGTGAAGCCGCTGCCAGGGAGGATGCGACAAGCGAGGCGCTCATGTCGCTGGACGGTCAGTGGGGGTTCCAACTTTTCGCGAGTCCCGAGGCCGTGCCGGATCAGTGGCCCGAATCCGGTGCTCAGTTGTCCCCGGTAGTCGTGCCCGGAAACTGGCAGATGCAGGGTTTTGACCGGCCCGTTTATACCAACGTGAAGTATCCTTTTCCCTGTGTGCCGCCCAAGGTGCCGCGTGAAAATCCCACGGGATGCTATTGGCGAGAGTTTTCTGTATCGCAGGACTGGATCAATGATGAGCAAATTCGCATCGTTTTTGATGGAGTCGATAGCGCCTTCCACCTGTGGTGCAACGATACTTGGATCGGTTACTCCCAAGACAGTCGATTGCCGGCGGAGTTTGATCTCAGTGCAGTGCTGCAGGCCGGCGCGAACACCCTAAAGGTAGTCGTCTTACGTTACTGCGACGGCAGCTATCTAGAAGATCAAGACATGTGGAACTTGAGCGGTATTTACCGTTCGGTCTATCTCCTGCGAAAGCCCGCCCAGCGCATAACCGACGTGCAGGTCACCGCAGGTCTGGATGAGGCATACAAGCACGGTGAGCTTACGGTATGCGTGCGAACCGAGGGCGCTCAAGACTGTGGTGTGCGCTTGGGGCTTTATCCGCTGCAGGAAAACGCGGCCTCCTTGCTGTCAGATCAGGTGTATCCGGTGGGCACACGTCAGATCGACGAGAAAGGCGGTTATGACGATCGGTGTCAGCTGAATCTGCCTGTGCACTCGCCGCGCCCGTGGAGTGCAGAGCAACCCAACCTGTATCGTCTGACGGTCTCCTTGGTTAACCCAAACGGCAAAATTGTTGAAACCGAAGCCTTCGACATTGGCTTTCGTGCGGTAGAGATCATCAACGGGCAGCTATGCATTAACGGATCGCCGATTTTGGTGCGGGGCGTGAATAAGCACGAGCACGATCCGGTGCACGGCCACTGGGAATCTCTGGAAGCCGTCGAGAATGATCTGCGGCTGATGAAACAGAACAACTTTAACGCTGTGCGCTGCTCGCATTATCCGCATCAGCCGGGTTTTTATCGGCTCTGTAATCGGTTGGGCTTGTACGTGGTTGATGAAGCCAACATCGAGACACACGGCATGACGCCCATGGGAGCGTTGGCGGATGATCCTCGTTGGGTGGGCGCGATGCTCGATCGCATGACTCGCATGGTCGCCCGGGATTTTAACCACCCCTGTATCGTGATTTGGTCACTGGGCAATGAGTCAGGTTACGGTGCGGCTCACGATGCCATGTACCAATGGAGCAAACGCGCAGACCCGTCACGGCCGGTTCAATATGAGGGCGGCGGCTCGGCGACCGCAGCGACGGATATAATTTGCCCGATGTACGCGCGCACGGACCGGGACTTGCCACAGGGCCCAGATCTTGCGCCCAAGCCCGGATTGATCAAATGGGCTACTGTTGCGAACGAGAACCGCCCGCTGATTCTTTGCGAATACGCTCACGCCATGGGCAACAGTTTGGGCAACTTTGCCGACTACTGGGAAGCTTTTCGAGATTACCCAAGGCTGCAAGGCGGCTTTATTTGGGACTGGGTGGATCAAGGCCTGAATCGAGTGAAAGATGGCGGCGAAACCGTTTGGGCTTACGGCGGCGACTTCGGCGACGCAGTCAACGACCGACAATTTTGTATTAACGGATTGGTCTTTCCTGATCGCAGCCCGCATCCCAGCCTGTTCGAGGCCAAACGCTGCCAACAGCCGTTCACCGCGCGTCTGAGCACTCGCGGGGGAATGAGTTTGGTGATCGGCAGCGAGCATGTGTTTCGCGCTACTGACAATGAACGGCTGCACTGGCAGATCGAAAACGAAGACGGCCTAGTGCTGGCGGAAGAGGTCGTTCTTGATTTGGCGCCCGGCGAATCTGCCAGATTCCCGATCTCATGGGACACCCAAAATCCACCGCATCCCTGTTGGCTCAATGTCTGGATTATGCAGCCGGAACAAACCACTTGGTCACCCGCAAATCATGAGGTCGCTCGCTGGCAGTTTGAACTGGTCAGTCGGGTTGAAGCGCCTGTCGTACCCGTCGCTGGCGCTTTTGCCGAACTAACAGAAATTCAAGATGAGATCCGTGTCGTCGCTGGCGACCATGTTTGGGGCATCGACAGAACATCCGGCTTGCTCCACAGTTGGCAGCAGGACGGGAAACCGATGCTCATCGCTCCGCTGCAGGACAACTTTCTGCGCGCGCCCCTAGATAACGACATTGGCGTGAGTGAGGCAGACCGTCCAGATCCCCGATCGTGGATTTCGCGCTGGCGAGATGCGGGGTTTTTCGATCTGCAAAGGCGCTGCCTGAGCCTAGTGACCGAGCCGCAACAGGGGCGGGTTGTGGTGGAGCATGGTCACTTTGCTGGGGACAAACTGTTGGTTAAAACCCGGTGGGATCATCGTTTTCTTGCCGACGGTCAGATGACGGCAAGCGTTCAGGTCTTTGTCACCGCCGGCCTGCCGCCATTGCCCCGGGTAGGTGCGCAGATGTCGCTGCAGCAGGTGCCGCAAGACGTGGGCTGG
>JAYNPH010000016.1:28198-31078 GCA_038113685.1 Gammaproteobacteria bacterium | reverse complement strand
GTGTCATACAGTGTTGAAAGCACCCGTGTGGAACAACGTACGGACTTAGACAAGCTGATTCTAGACCTTGAAACCAATGGCACCATTGATCCAGAAGAATCTATCCGTCGAGCTGCTACGATTCTGCAGCACCAGTTGGCAGTATTTGTCGATCTGGACAACGAAAAAGAGCAGGTGGTAGAAGAGAAGGAAGACGAAGTCGATCCGATCTTGATACGCCCTGTGGATGATCTTGAATTGACCGTGCGCTCCGCGAACTGCCTGAAGGCAGAGAACATTTACTACATCGGTGACTTAATCCAGCGTACTGAAGTAGAACTGCTTAAAACGCCTAACTTGGGCAAGAAGTCTTTGACCGAGATCAAAGACGTCTTGGCGTCTAGAGGATTGGCACTAGGCATGCGTATCGAGAATTGGCCGCCCGCTAATTTACACGGCGGGCGACTGTAGCCACCCAGCGCCGAGCCGGGGCATTTAAAGAACAGGAATATTGCGTTGTGAAACGCAAACACTAGTGACAGGAACGAATCATGCGTCATCGAAAGAGCGGCAGACAGCTCAATATAAACAGTTCTCATCGCAAAGCGATGTTTAGCAACATGGCTGCCTCATTGATAGAGAGCGAAGTGATCAAAACGACGCTGCCTAAGGCAAAGGAACTAAGGCGCGTCGTTGAACCGCTGATTACCTTGGCGAAGGAAGACTCAGTAGCAAACCGTCGATTGGCATTTGCCCGGACTCGAAGCAAGGCCGCCGTTGGCAAGTTGTTTTCCGAGTTTGGTCCCCGCTATCAAGACCGCCCCGGTGGTTACACCCGCATACTCAAATGCGGTTTCCGCGCCGGTGATGCAGCGCCCATGGCCTACATCGAACTGGTAGACCGTCCAATGGTCAGCGAAGAGCTGGAAGAAGACTTTGCCAACGCCCAAGCGTTGCCTGCGCAAGAGGCTGTGGAAACAGCGCCAGCCAGTGAAGACACCGCTGTGGTAGAAGAAGCCGCCGAGCCTGCTGCCGATGTGTCGGAAACCAAGGCTGATGCATCCGCGGACGAGGCATCCGCGAACGAAGGCGCGGAAGATCAGGCCGCCGATTCAGCTGAGCCAAAAGAAGACGAGAAAAAAGACGGCTAACGAATTATGAATACAAGCTTTCACCCGACGCCTCGTACGCTTATGGGCCCCGGTCCTTCGGACGTCCACCCCCGAGTACTTGGCGCCATGGGGAAAGCAACCATCGGTCACTTGGACCCCGAGTTCGTTGGCTTGATGGAAGACATCAAAGATTTGATGCGCTACACCTTTCGTACCTCCAACGCCTTAACGCTACCCCTGTCGGCCCCGGGTTCCGCTGCGATGGAAGCGTCCTTTGCAAATCTCCTTGAGCCCGGCGATAAAGCGATCGTTTGCATCAACGGCGTTTTCGGTATGCGTATGGCCGAGAATGTGCGCCGTATGGGCGGTGATTTGGTGACTGTCGACGACGAATGGGGAACCCAAGTAGATCCGGCAAAGCTCAAGGATGCTCTGCAGCAAAACCCGGACGCAAAAATCGTAGCCTTCGTGCATGCAGAGACCTCTACCGGCGTATGCTCCGACGTAAAAACCCTTTGCGCCCTAGCGAAAGAACACGGCTGTTTAACCATTGTTGACTCAGTGACAGGACTCGCCGGTGTGCCGTTGGAAGTGGATGAGTGGCAGATTGATGTGGCCTACTCAGGCACCCAAAAGTGTTTGTCGGCTCCTCCCGGAATTAGCCTGATTACCTTCAGCCAAGCTGCCGCTGATCGAGTGAAGTCCCGTAACACGCCAGTGCAAAGCTGGTTTTTGGATCTGTCATTGCTCATGGCCTACTGGGAAGGCGAAGGCGGCGGGCGGACCTATCACCACACAGCGCCGGTGAACGCCATGTATGGTCTGCACGAAGCGCTACTAATGGTAAAAGAACAAGGACTGGAGCAGTCTTGGGCCAAACATCGAACCATGCACACGGCCCTGCACGAAAATCTGACGGGTCTGGGGCTTGAGTTCGTTGTGGCGGCAGACTATCGGCTGCCGCAGCTTAACTTGGTAAAAGCACCAGACCGCGTTGATGAGGCTGCCGTGCGCAAACAGTTGCTACAAGATTTTAACCTGGAGATAGGCGCGGGTTTGGGCGCGTTTGCCGGTAAGGTCTGGCGCATCGGTCTTATGGGTTATTCCGCCCGGCAAGAAAACGTGCAGTTGTGCACCAGTGCACTAAGGGCCTGTTTGTCCTAACAGACCTCTGTCCCCGTGGCCGAAACCCGGTGCACGATAGGGAGTCTTCCTAGGGTAGTCACCCGGTTGGCACAACTAAGATAAAACGTCTTTTAAGAATCGGCCGGTGTGAGACTTCTTGATCTTGGCCACCTGCTCCGGCGTACCCGTCGCGATGATTTCGCCGCCGCCAGACCCTCCTTCCGGCCCTAAATCGATGACCCAATCCGCGGTCTTAACCACGTCAAGATTGTGCTCAATGACGACAATGGTGTTGCCGTCGTCCCTTAGCCGGTGCAGCACTTCCAACAGTTGGGCAATGTCGTGGAAATGCAGTCCTGTGGTGGGTTCGTCCAAGATGTAAAGCGTGCTGCCGGTGTCGCGCTTTGACAACTCCCGAGACAGCTTAATGCGCTGGGCCTCTCCCCCAGAAAGGGTGGTCGCCGACTGCCCCAGACGAATGTAAGACAAGCCAACGTCTTTTAGCGTCTCAAGCTTGCGGGCCAACATGGGTACAGGCGCGAAAAACTCCGCGGCGTCTTCCACGGTCATCTCCAGCACCTCGGTGATGTTCTTGCCCTTGTAGCGTATGTCCAGAGTCTCCCGGTTGTAGCGTTTGCCGGCGCAAGCGTCGCAAGGCACGTAG
>JAYNPH010000016.1:6643-28188 GCA_038113685.1 Gammaproteobacteria bacterium | reverse complement strand
TAAAGTGCTTTTCTAGTTTGATCAGGCCAGCGCCCTGACAGGCCTCGCAACGGCCGCCCTTGAGGTTTAAGCTGAAACGGCCGGGTTTGTAGCCGCGAGCACGGGCTTCGGGAACCTGAGCAAAAAGCTCGCGAATGGGCGTAAACAAACCTGTGTATGTGGCCGGATTAGAGCGTGGCGTTCGCCCAATAGGACTCTGATCAATGTCCACAACCTTGTCCAAATGCTGCAGCCCATCGATGGCCTCGTAAGGACGCGGCTTCAAGGTCGTCGCTTTGTTCAGCGCGGTTGCGGCGATGGGGTACAGGGTGTGATTGATTAACGTCGATTTGCCTGAGCCCGAGACGCCGGTAACGCAAGTCAGCAGCCCGCAGGGAATGCTCAGGCTGACATTATCCAAGTTGTTACCGGTGGCTCCGGTAAGGTTGAGCATTTTCTCGGCGCTTGGCGCGACCCGTTTGGCCGGCACCGCAATCTGTTTGGCGCCACTAAGGTACTGACCGGTGATCGACTTTTTGTTTTTCAGAATGTCATTGTAACTGCCCGCAGCCACAATGGAGCCGCCGTGTACACCGGCGCCGGGGCCGATATCGATCAGGTAGTCGGCCTTGCGCATGGCCTCCTCGTCGTGTTCCACCACAAGGACCGTGTTGCCCAGGTCGCGCAAGTGCTCGAGGGTCTTGAGTAGTCGTTCGTTATCCCGTTGATGTAGCCCGATAGAGGGTTCATCCAGAATGTACATCACACCAACCAGCCCCGCGCCAATCTGGCTTGCCAACCGAATGCGCTGGGCTTCGCCGCCGGAGAGCGTCTCGGCGCTGCGGTCCAAGGTCAGGTAGTTGAGCCCGACATCGACTAAAAATTGCAGTCGCGCCTGAATTTCCTTCAGGATTTTGTCCGCAATGGTGGCTTTTTGGCCCCTGAGTTTCAGGCCTTGGAAGTGCGCCAAGGTTTGCGCCACGGACTGGGCGGTAATGTCAGGCAGGTTGGATTTGCCAACGAAGACATGCCGCGATTCTTCTCGCAAACGGGTGCCCGAACAGCTTGGGCAGTGGGTTACCCGCATGAATTTCTGCAGATTCTCGCGCACCATGGAGGACTCTGTCTCACGAAAACGTCGGGCCATGTTGGGTAGAACGCCCTCAAATCGATGGGTGCGTTTGATGACATCGCCTCGATCGTTGACGTAGCTGAAGTCAATGCGCTGGCGTCCGCTACCGTTAAGAATGACCTCCCGATGTTTTTTGCTGATTTTTCGAAAGGGCACTTCCACATCAAAATCGTAGTGCTCTGCGATGGAGTTCAGCATGTGGAAGTAATACACGTTGCGTCGATCCCAGCCCCGGATGGCACCTTCCGCCAGCGTAAGTTCCTCGTCAGCGACCACGAGCTCCGGGTCGAAAAATTGGGTGACACCCAGACCGTCACAGCTGACACAGGCGCCTGCAGGATTGTTGAAAGAAAACATCCGAGGTTCCAACTCGGCGATTGAGTAGCCGCAAGTAGGGCAAGCAAAACGTGCGCTGAAAATGCTGGGTGGTAACTCGGCATCGTCCATGTCAATGACATGAGCTACGCCATCGGAAAGATTAAGGGCGGTCTCAAAGCTCTCGGCTAAACGCTGCTTGATGTCGTCTTTTACCCGAACCCGGTCAACCACGGCTTCAATAGAGTGTTTTTTGTTTTTATCCAAGGCCGGAGCGTCATCTAAGTCAACGATCAGGCCATTGATGCGCGCTCGCACAAACCCGTTGCCAATCAACTCCTGGAAAACGTGCAAGTGTTCGCCCTTGCGCTCGCTGACGACCGGTGCAAGCACCATGATGCGCTGGTCTGCCATGTTCTCTACCACCTGGTCCACCATCTGACTCACAGTTTGTGCGTCCAAGGGCAGATCATGGGTAGGGCAGCGAGGTTCGCCGACCCGCGCATACAGCAGCCTCAAGTAGTCGTAAATCTCGGTAATGGTGCCAACCGTCGAGCGCGGATTGTGGGATGTGGATTTTTGCTCAATAGAAATGGCAGGAGAAAGGCCTTCGATCAGGTCAACATCCGGCTTTTCCATCATGGAAAGAAACTGCCGAGCGTAGGCGGAGAGGGACTCCACATAGCGCCTTTGACCTTCGGCATAGAGGGTGTCGAAGGCTAGGGACGATTTTCCGGAACCGGAAAGGCCCGTGATAATTACCAGCTTGTCACGCGGTATGTTGAGATCGATGTCTTTGAGATTGTGGGTGCGGGCACCACGTACGGCAATGGTATCCAAGATCTTGGGTGCTTTTGACTAGAGGGCAGGCAAGATAGCGTGATCTTGATGACGCAGCAAGCAACGAGGCGCGATGGGCAACCGGTGTACGCTTAATGGCGTCCAATTTCTCCGGCTCACGTCACCTTAGCGCGGGACTGCGCAGCGGCTTACATTCAGTCATGTGCTTTTCTGATTGGGTGACTGCCGGCTTTGATCTACACTGGGCGCAGAAACTACTGTTCGGAGAATGGAATGGCGAGAGGCATTAACAAAGTCATGCTGATTGGCAATCTGGGTAGAGACCCGGAAACTCGGTATGCACAAAATGGTAGCGCGGTGACTCGCTTTAGTGTGGCCACCTCTGAGAGTTGGAGAGACCGCACCAGCGGTGAGCAGCAAGAGCGAACCGAATGGCACAACGTAGTGTGCTTTGCGCGCTTGGCGGAAATAGCCGGTGAATACCTGCGCAAAGGATCAAAGGTCTATATCGAGGGCAGTCTGCGTACCTCAAGCTGGGAAGCCAACGGCGAGAAGAAATACCGCACTGAGATCAACGCTCGAGAACTGCAAATGCTCGACAGTCGCGGCAGCATGGGCGACGGTGGTTTTGGCGGCGGAACGGCGAGCGGCGGTATGGGCGGTGCCCAAGGCTCTAACGACGGTTTTGGCGGCGCGCCAAGTGGTTTTGACAGCCCCCAAACAGCAGGCCCAGCAGGCGGCGGCAGCAATTTGTCCGACGACGATTTTGAGGACGACATTCCGTTTTAAACGGGCGTCCTCAAAGCCCTGAAATCGTGTTTACCCGGCGGGCGTTCACAGGCCAATGAAAGCAAAAAGGCATACGCCCAGAGCCAGCCGATAAAGTACGTACGGAGTCAGGCCGTAGCGATCGAGGAGTCGAATAAAGAAGTGAATGCTGGTGTAGGCCGCCGCGAAAGCAATGGTCGCGCCAGCCAATAAGGGCCAAATCTCCAGCGCTTTGTCACTGTCCGCTAAGTCCTTAGTCAGCAGCAGTTGTGCGCCCGCGATGGTGGGAATCGATAGCAGGAACGAAAATCGAGCGGCGTGTACCCGGGCAAGACCCAGCAGCAGGGCAGCGGTTATCGTGATGCCGGAACGCGATGTGCCCGGTATCAGCGCCAAGGTTTGGGCGAAGCCTATCCATGCTGCGTCTGACCATCGAATGCTCGTTCTCTGGCCGGGACGTCGATCGGCATACCATAGAATCAAGGCAAACAGCATGGTCGTTGTCGCGATGATGGGTATGGTTCTTAGGTGGGCTTCGACAGCGTCCTTGGCGGCCAGGCCTGCCACCACGATAGGCAGGGTGGCCAACAACAGCTTCAGCAGCAAATCGAGGTCCGTATCGACAACCTGTCTGGGCGAAAACAAGCCTAACCAACCGTTGGTTCGAAGCATCATGGGTGCTCGGCCAGCGGCAGATAACAGATTCAGAAGATCGGTGCGGAAATACGTTAAAACTGCGATCAATGTGCCAAAGTGTACGGCAACGTCGAAAGCTAACCCTTGATCTGGCCACTGGGTAAGCTGGGCGGGCAAGACTAAATGGGCAGAACTGGAAACTGGCAGGAATTCAGTTAAGCCTTGGATAAGACTCAATAAAATGATTTGTATCCAATCCATCACAAATCCTGTCAGCATGGAAGAGCGGCGCGGGCAGCCGGCCCGCATCATAGCACTAGCGAGCGTTAGATGACCGACGAAATACAGGTAACGAAAATCCAAGCCGAGAGCGCCCAATCGCGAACCATTCCGCTGTTCCCGTTGCGAACGGTGCTGTTCCCAGGCGGTACCTTGCCGCTACGGATCTTTGAGCCGCGGTATGTGGATATGGTGCGATGGTGTATGCGGGAGTCCTCAGGTTTTGGTGTGGTGCTGCTCAAGGAAGGATCC
Source organism: Gammaproteobacteria bacterium (assembly GCA_038113685.1). Classification (GTDB taxonomy): domain Bacteria; phylum Pseudomonadota; class Gammaproteobacteria; order Pseudomonadales; family Azotimanducaceae; genus UBA4421. Next base: position 24,026 of record JAYNPH010000016.1, on the reverse strand, counting down.
GATGTAATGGATTCGTCGGTAGCGGCGGCTTTACCCAATATTTTTTCGGTTGGCACCGAAGCGCAAATTATTGATTTTGATCAAGCCGATAACGGATTACTTGGCATCGTCGCCCGGGGTGGCGAAAAGTTCAAAGTGCTGGGTTGTGAAGTTGCATCCGATGGTTTGTTGCAAGGACAGGTACAGCCATTGACTGAACCTGCAGGGCAGATAGCGGATGATTACCAGCCGCTGCTTGATGTGCTCAACGACTTGCTGGCGCACCCGCTGATTCAGGAGTTAAACCCTCAGACCGACACCAGCGAAGACCTCTCGGTTAGCTACCGACTGGCGGATCTGTTGCCCATCGCACCTGAACTCAAGCAGGCCTTTCTGGAAATGGCAGACCCTCAAGAACGCTTGGCTCAGCTGCAGCAGGTGGTGAAGCAGCTAGCCAGCTAAGGTGTTAACCCATTGGCTTGTAAGCGCTATTTTTCTGCTGGAATGTTGGGAGCGGCCCCGGAATATCCCTATACTAGCGCCATGACTACAGACATTACTTCCTATATAGCCCAAGTGGGACGCAGTGCCCGAGAAGCGTCGCGCGTTATCGGTAGCGCCAGCTCTGCAAGTAAGTCGCATGCGTTGAAGCAAATAGCGCAAGCGGTGGATGCGGCTCGTGACACCATTAAAGTCGAGAACGCCAAAGATATGGCGGCTGCCGACAAGAACGGTATAGACCAACCCCTAATTGACCGCCTCATGCTGAATGACAAAGGTATCGATCAGATGATCGAAGGCATCTTGCAGGTGGAATCTTTGAAGGACCCCGTTGGCGAGATGAGCGACTTCAGCTATCGCCCGACGGGGATTCAGATCGGCAAGATGCGCGTGCCTCTCGGAGTTATTGCGATGATTTACGAGTCCCGTCCCAATGTGACGGTGGATGCAGCCAGTCTTTCGCTGAAATCCGGTAACGCCTGCATCCTGCGTGGTGGTTCCGAGGCCTTCCACTCCAATCAAGCCATTGCCGCCTGTGTAACCAAGGGCCTAGAAGAAGCCGGTTTGCCGGGAACCATTGTGCAATTGCTCAATACCACCGACCGCGCTGCAGTTGGTGAATTACTAAAGCAGGATGAGTTTATTGATGTAATTGTGCCTCGTGGCGGTAAAGGCCTTATCGAGCGCATAAGCACCGAGTCGCGCATCCCGGTGATCAAACACTTGGATGGCATTTGTCATGTTTATATCGATGACGACGCCGACCCAGAGATGGCCATTGCCATCGCCTTTAATTCCAAGGCTGAAAAGCTCGCAGTCTGCAATGCCCTAGAAACACTGCTGATTCATCAAGACATCGCGCAAGCGGTCTTACCTGAACTGGCAGCTAAGTACCAAGCGGCTGGCATAGAGCTTCGCGGCTGCCCGCGCGCGCAGGAATTGGTGCCCATGACTGCGGCCAGCGAGGCGGATTGGGGTGAAGAGTATTTGGGTCCCATCCTAGCCGTTCGCATTGTAGACGGGCTGGATCAGGGGATTGCGCACATCAATCAATACGGCTCTCAGCACACGGACGTCATCGTTACCGAAAATTACACCAAATCCCGCGCCTTCATTGCCCGGGTGGATTCCGCGTCGGTGATGGTAAACGCCTCGACCCAATTTGCCGACGGCTTTGAATATGGCCTAGGTGCAGAGGTTGGCATTTCCACGGATAAAATCCATGCCCGAGGACCTGTGGGGCTGGAGGGCTTAACCTCCCAGAAATACGTGGTTTTCGGCTCTGGTGAAATTCGTCATCGGTAAGGAAATCGATGCTGTGGTGTCTGACGCCGCAATCACAATAGGTGAAAGGCGCAGGGGCGCTTGGTTGGCCGATAATGAGCTGTTAAGGGGTCATTGCGTATGAGGCTTGGCCTCTACGGCGGCACCTTTGACCCAGTGCATCAGGGTCACATCCACGCGGCGCTCTCGGCCCTCCATTACCTGTCGTTGAACGAAGTACGTATGATCTTAGCCGCAAGGCCTGATCACAGGGCCCAGCCGGATACGGCAAACGCCCATCGCTGGGAAATGTTGAGTATGGCTTGTGCAGGTCAACCGGCGTTAGCCGCTGACGCCACCGAGATAGAGCGTCCGGGAAAATCTTATGCCATCGACACCTTGCGCAGTTTTCGCCAGCGCTATCCGCAGGCTCAGCTGTGCTGGATTCTTGGCATGGATTCCTATGCCACCTTACCCAGCTGGCATTGTTGGCGGGACCTTCTGCAGTTTGGGCATCTTGTGGTGTTGCAGCGACCCGGCCATACGATCGCTGTAGAGCCGGATTTAGAGCAGTTCGAAAGCGCTCATCGTGAGTCGTCGGCGGGAGATGCTCTTGCCGGGCGCATCGTCTACGTACCAACGTCGATGCTGGACGTCTCGGCGTCAGAGATACGGCGTCAGCGCAGGGCCGGCAACGCGCCGGCGCATTTGTTAGATCGCAAAGTGTGGTCCTACATAAACCAGCATCAGCTTTACATTGGTCAGGAGGAATGACTTGAAAACAAGCGAACTACGAGATCACATCGTCGCAGCGCTGGAAGATATGAAGGGTGTCAATATCGTGACGTTGGACGTCGCAGCGTTAACGCCGATGACAGATTACATGGTCATGGTGACCGGCACGTCCAATCGGCACGTCAAAGCGCTCGTCGACACGGCCAACGAATCAGCCAAGGCCATAGGCGTTCAACCCCTGGGCATTGAGGGGCGCGAAAGCTACGACTGGGTTTTGGTGGATCTGGCCGATGTAATCGTCCATGTGATGAACGAAGAGGCCAGAGGCTTTTACGAATTGGAGCGGCTCTGGTCTGATCTTGAGACCAGCGATGATGACTCAAAGGCCGACGGCACAACGACGCTTGATTCCCAGATAGGTGTTGGCTCGGAAGCCGACGGCTAAGCGTCCGTTAGGTCCTGAACGGGATGAAGTTACGTATTATTTCTGTTGGAACTAAGTGCCCTGCATGGGTGCGGCAGGGTTTTGACGAGTACGCGAAAAGGATGCCCAGAGAGATGCCCCTGAGTTTGCAGGAAATTCCGGCGCCTCGACATCATCAGGACAGCAATAAAATCGACGAAGTTGAAGGAAAGAAAATTGCGGAAAAGATCGGTGCTGGCGACTGGGTTGTAGCGCTAGACGAGCGGGGCAAATCCTTTGATAGCAAAGCCTTGGCTCGGGCGTTGGACGAATGGCGTGATCTTGGGAAAGACGTGGTTTTCTTAATTGGCGGCGCCAACGGTCTGAGTGAGTCCCTGTTAAATCGAGCAAACCAGCGCGTTTCGTTGTCTGCCCTAACCTTTCCCCACTACCTTGTTCGCGTGCTTATAGCCGAGGCTCTTTATCGTGCCCACAGCATATGCATCGGCCACCCCTATCATCGTGACTGATCTCCACGAAAACTCCATTTTGTTACCAAAATCATGGGTTTAACATCTTCAATGCGGTGCGCGGCACTCGAGTGCTGAAAGGCCATAACAAACAGGAAAGGCTTTGGCAGTTGAACTAGAAATCAAGGATCAGAACCGGGAAGTCGAGTTGTTCGTCCGGCGGGCGACTACGCTCTTTGTGCTGGTTATTTTGTTGCTTGGTGTGCTCATGCTGAGGTTTTTGGATCTTCAGTTCTGGGAGCATGACACGTACAAAAGCCGCTCGGATCAAAATCGCACTCAGGTTCAAACGCTGGGGCCGGCCCGCGGCATGATATTCGACCGCAATGGCTCGCTGCTGGCAGATAATCAAAACGCAGCTTCGCTGGCACTAGTCGCTGAGCGGTTAACCAATGTCGGTGAGACCCTCGGCCTCCTCGCTCACCTGCTTGACCTGTCGCCTGATCAACGCACAGAGATCCGCAAGCGCCTGCAGGGCAATCGCCGTCCCGACGCCCCGTTGATCGTCATTGAGTCTCTGACCGAGACCCAAGTTGCGCGGTTAGCGGTTAATCGACACCGGCTATCCGGCGTAGAGGTAATTAATCGACTGGTGCGTTTTTATCCCTATGGTGAGGTGGCGGCCCATGCGGTGGGATCGGTGCGACGAATGACCGTTGACGACATGCTCGCTGTGGACCCTGTGCAATACAGTGCAACGACGTTTATCGGCAAACGTGGTGTTGAAGCGTTTTATGAGCAGCGGTTACACGGTGAGGTCGGCTATCAAAAGGTGGAAAGCGATGCGCACGGCCGGGTCAGACGCACCCTCGACGTGCAAAGTCCAAGCCCCGGTCAAGACATTCGTCTGCATCTGGATATCGAGCTGCAGAAAGCGAGCGCAGCCGCGCTGGGTGAACGCCGGGGCGCTGTGGTGGCCATTGACCCGCGCAGCGGCGGCATTCTCGCTCTAGTAAGCCAGCCTGCATATGATCCGAATCTTTTCGTTTCAGGCATGACGGCCAACGATTTTTCCACCCTGAGCAGCTCCGCCTACGTGCCACTTTTTAATCGAGCCGTTAATGGCCAATACGCGCCGGGTTCGACCTTCAAACCCATTGTCGGGCTGGCTGGGATTGGTGCTGGCGCAACAACGTGGGAGCAAGCGATTGAGGACCGAGGGTCCTTTCAGTTGCCGGGACAGCAGCGCGTCTATCGAGACTGGTCTTGGACTAAGGACAACTCCGGTGGCCAAGGCATGGTGGACTTGCGCCGAGCTATTTACAGGTCCTCGAACGTGTATTTCTACGACCTCGCCAGCCGAATGGAAATCGATGAACTCGTGAGTTTCGCTGATGAATTTGGTTTGGGCAAAAATCTGGTGGCGGACATTCCCTCGGCAAGTGCCGGTTTGCTGCCTGACCCCCAGTGGAAACAGGGTTTTAAAGATTTGCCTTGGTACCCGGGCGATTCCGTCAATATGGGGATTGGTCAGGGTGATCTTCTGGTGACGCCGATACAAATGGCGCTGGTGGCCTCAGTGATCGCCAATCGTGGCGCTTTGATTCCTCCCCGAATGGTTGCAGACCAAGGCGGGGCGAGAGACGGCAGTTTAAATCAAACCTTGATTCCCGCGGCACGCCAGGTCGGTGCCGAAGTCATCGCTCCCGAAGACTGGGAAGAAATGGTGCGATCCATGGAGGATGTGGTGCATCGCGGGAATCAGGGGTTTCGGGGCAACGGCACGGCATGGGCCTACATTGGCCGCGACATTGACTATCGCATGGCTGGCAAGTCAGGTACCGCTCAGGTGGTGGAAATTCGTCAGGGAGAAGAGTACGAAGAAGAAGAGCTGTCCGAGTTCGACCGCAAGCACGCTTGGTTTATCGCCTTCGCGCCCGTGGATAATCCAACCATCGCGTTGGCCGTGTTAGTAGAAAACGGTGGCGGGGGCAGTTCCGTTGCCGCTCCGGTGGCCCGCGCCGTGGTGGATGCCCATATGAGCCTGCAACGTGAACGGAGTCTCTCCGCGGAAAGCTTTGAGGTAGCGCGCCGGTGACGTTTTCCATCCAGATCACCCAGCGAGTTGCGAGCCGCCGTATTCACCAACCAGCGTTGCTGAATCGACATGGCAACGGTGAATCAATGAGTCGTTGGCAGTGAGCACCACAGACTTCCAGCGTTCCCTATCGCCCTATGACTCGGCGGTGCCTGCGACGCGCCGATGGTACTTCCGGCTGCATATTGACCCTCTGCTTGTGACCCTTTTGACGGTGGTGGTGATTTTCGGATTGGTGGTGTTGCGCAGTGCCGTAGACGGCAATGAAGCTCTTTTTACCAATCAGCTTCAGCGTCTTGGGTTGGCGTATCTGGCTCTCGTCGTAGCGGCCCAGATTCCTCCACACTTGTACCTGCGCGTGGCGCCTCTGTTCTATCTCTCTGGTTTGATATTTTTGCTTCTGGTGCTGTTTGTCGGCGTCACCGTCAAAGGTTCTCAGCGTTGGTTGGATGTGCCGGGCGTATTTCGATTCCAACCCTCCGAATTGATGAAGCTCGCAGTGCCCATGGCGGTAGCGTGGTACCTCCAGCGTCGTACCCTACCGCCGTCGCTGAAGCATACGGGCATATGCTTGGTCATCATCGCGCTGCCCTCGCTGCTAATCGGTCGCCAGCCAGATCTGGGAACCAGTATTTTGGTATTTGGTGCCGGTTTTGCCGTGCTGCTGTTAGCCGGGTTGTCTTGGCGATGGGTCATTGGTGCGGCGCTGGCCATCTGCGCAGCCGCGCCTTTGCTTTGGCAATTCGTGCTGGAGGGTTATCAGCGCCAGCGCATATTGACGCTATTTGATCCCGAAAGTGACCCATTAGGGGCGGGATGGAATATCATTCAGTCCACCACGGCGATTGGTTCTGGCGGGCTTTTCGGTAAAGGTTTGTTCGAAGGTAGCCAAGGTTATTTGGATTTCCTGCCTGAGGCGCGGACCGATTTTATCGTCGCTGTGATTGGTGAAGAACTGGGTTTCGCCGGTGTGGTGTTTCTGCTGACTATGTATTTATTGATCATCGCTAGGGGGCTCTGGCTCGCCGCTCAAGCCGGCAGCACCTTTGGTCGATTGCTGGCGGGCGCCTTCGTTCTAACCTTCTTCATTTATCTCTTTGTGAATGTGGCCATGGTTAGCGGTATTTTGCCCGTAGTCGGGGTGCCGCTGCCCTTAGTCAGCTACGGAGGCACCTCGGCAATTACCTTAATGGCGGGGTTTGGTGTCATTATGTCTGTACGCACTCACAAGGCTTGGTAGATTTTATGTCGCAACAGATCTGCAATATCCGAGACTCGATAGGGTTCCACAGTCATTGGTTAACGGCCGCTGTCTTGGCAGGCTCATTAATCTGCGGCCCAGCCTTGGTACCTGCTGCCTTGGCCCAAGACTCCTACTTGCCCAGAGAGGAAGTGCAGGCCTATATCGAGGAACTTGTTGCCGATCATGAGTTTTCCCGGCCGGCCTTAGAGGAGGTGTTCTCGCAGGCCACAAAGCAAGACCGCATCATTGAGCTAATGTCCCGGCCGGCAGAGCGCCGGCTTGTCTGGCACGAATACCGCAAGATTTTAGTGGACGAGCCGCGCATCAGTCAGGGCGTAACGTTTTGGCAGGAGAATCTGGCCGCGCTGCAACGCGCGGAGCAAGAGTACGGAGTTGCCCCGGAGATTATCGTAGCCATTATTGGCGTCGAGACCCGCTACGGCAGGGTGACCGGTAACTTTGGTGTAGTGGACGCCCTTTGCACGTTGGCGTTTGACTATCCGCCCAGAGCAGCGTTTTTTCGCGGTCAGTTGACCGAACATTTGTTGCTGGCGCGTGAAGAGGGCAAAAATCCGCTCAGTTTGAAAGGCTCATATGCCGGCGCCATGGGCTACGGTCAGTTTATCCCGTCAAGTTATCGCAGTTTTGCCGTGGACTTCGATGGTGATGGCGTACGGGACATTTGGACTAATAAGACCGATGCCATTGGCAGCGTTGCCAATTACTTTGCGCGACACGGCTGGAGCGGCCAAGGGGAGGTCGTTGAAGCGGTAACGGTTAATGAAGAAACAGCTGAATTGATGTCAAAGGCAAACAGCGGACTGCGTCCAACGCAAACAGTAGCGTTCTGGCGAGAGCAGGGCGTAAATATTAGTTCGGAGCAACCGGCTAGCCGTAAAGCCACGCTGATGCGTATGCAGCAGCCCGACGGAGCCGACTACTGGTTAGGCTACGATGATTTTTATGTCATCACTCGCTATAACCACAGCCGCCTTTATGCCATGGCGGTTCACGAGCTAAGTCAACTGATCGCCGATCGTCGGGGGCGTTTGTAGCTCAAGTGTTCGGCGACCTGTTGAAGTCATGTGAAAAGACAGCGCACTGGCGTGGCCGCGCTACAGGGCCGCGGTCAATGGCGTTGTCCGTCTCAGTCTTCGCCAGCGTCCAAGCTAGGCCAGATCCCAACAGGCCAGCGCCCCTTGCCTGCACCATCATCAGCCTGATCGTAACGACGTTGATGGGTGCGCTGCTGTCAGGCTGTGTTGGCGTTGCCACTGAGATACCAACGGGTACCGGGCCTGACCGCGCGCCGACCCTTACCCAGAGTCAACGCGACAGGTTGGCCCAAGCGCCGGATCCGGTGGTGACGGCGTTGCCAAAAAGTAAAACCGGCAATCCCGATCAATACGAGGTCTGGGGTAAGACCTACCGCGTGTCTGATAGCGCGGAAGGCTACAAGGCAGAGGGTATGGCCTCTTGGTACGGGGCGAAGTTCCACGGCCGACGCACCTCCAGCGGCGAGGGGTTCAACATGTATCGCCTTACGGCAGCTCATCGTTCCCTGCCGATTCCAGTCTTTGCCCGGGTAACCAACTTGCAGAACGGGCGCAGCACTGTTGTGAAAATCAACGACCGCGGTCCTTTCCATGAAAACCGTATCATCGATTTATCCTATGCGGCGGCGGTCAAACTTGGGTTTGAGGATGCGGGAACCGCCCGAGTGCGAGTGGAGACGTTGACTGAGTCGGCGCAGCCAGTGCCGTTGGCCACAGGCGATGACGCCCGCTACTACCATGCGGGCAGTTTCGAAACCGCTGAGGAAGCACGGCAAGCTCTGCAGCAGATGCTTTCCCTGGAGGCTGTGTCTGGACAGGTAGTTGTGCGTCCCTCAGGAGACTTTGCTTTGCGTTTCGGCCCAGTGAATTCGTCTGCAAAGAGTGAACGGCTGCGTGCCTTACTGTTAACCCTTGATATTGGATTGCCCAAGCTGGTGATTGGGCGCTAGTATTCCCGCTTTCCACAGGCGTCGTTTTTATGCTTCGAGTTTTTATCCTGTCTCCCGCGCTTATGCTTTGGTCGTCCGTGGTATTCGCAGCCACTACCATCCCGCTGCTGCCGCCGCCCAAGCTCCAAGCATCCTCTTACTTACTCATCGATTCGCAGACCCAAACCGTCTTAGCCGAACATAACGCTCAGGAGCGCAACGCGCCCGCCAGCCTCACGAAAATCATGACAGGCTATGTGGTTGAAGAAGAGATCCGGCGCGGTCGTTTAGGGGTCGATGAATCCGTACCGATTAGCGTCAACGCCTGGCGTACTGGTGGGTCCAAGATGTTCATCCGCGAGGGCACCAGCGTATCCGTATCCGACCTGCTCAAGGGCGTAATCATACAGTCCGGCAACGACGCCAGCGTGGCTCTAGCAGAGCACATAGCCGGCAGTGAAGACGCCTTTGCGGATCTTATGAATCAGCAGGCCAGTTTGCTGGGGCTTGAGGACACTCAGTTTCGCAACGCCACTGGGCTGCCTGATGAACAACACTACAGTACAGCCAAAGATCTGGCGCTGCTGACTCGAGCGCTGATCGAAAATCATCCCGAGCAGTATCAGCTTTACGCAGAGAAAAGCTTTACCTTCAACAACATCGAACAGCCCAATCGTAATCGGTTGCTGTGGCGCGACCGCTCGGTCGATGGCGTTAAGACAGGTTTTACGAACGCGGCAGGCTACTGTTTGGTTGCCTCTGCCAAACGCAACGGCATGCGTTTAATTAGTGTTGTGCTGGGTACCGACAGTGATGAAGCGCGGATGCGTGAGAGTCAAAAATTGTTGTCCTACGGCTTCCGAAATTTTGAAACCAAGACGCTGTATTCCCAAGGCCAGACGCTGCAAGAACAGCCAATCTACTATGGCGCTGTTGAGGCCATGCCATTGGGGGTTGCCCAGGATGTGGTATTAACCTTTCCAAAGGGGTACTACCAGGATATTGAAGCGTCGATTACCGTTCCCCAGTACTTTGAAGCCCCGGTTCAAAAGGGCGATGTGTTAGGCACCATTGAGCTGACATTGGGCGGCGAGAGCTTGTACTCAGGCAACGTGGTTGCATTGGCCTCGGTGGAAGAGGCTGGCGTGTTTTCTCGCTTGGGCGACTTCATTTACCTGCTCTTTGATCAGTCGACTGCCGATGAGTAACGAGCCGGTCATTGAGTTTCCCTGTCGATATCCCGTTAAGATCATCGTCGCCACCGGCAGTGATCACACGTCTGAGGTGATCGAAATTGTTAGACGCCACTGTCCTAAGGTTTCACCCGACGATATCGGCAGTCGCCACAGTCGGGGAGAGAAATTTGTTTCTTTGCGGGTTAATCTGTGGGCCGAAAGCGAAGATCACTTGCGAAGCCTCTATGATGAGCTACTGGCGCACGACGCAGTAAGAATCATCCTGTAGAACAGCAGCGCGCCATAACGATGAATTTGATCCGTTAGAGCACTTGGCCGATGACGAAAGGCTGCTATGACAGAACACACCATTATTCAAAGCGACACCCTAGTCAGGGATCTGGGACAAACACAGTATGAGGTTGTCTTTGACGCTATGCGGCAGTTTACCCAGCAACGAGACCGCGATGAGACAGACCAAATTTGGTTGACCGAGCACTTGCCGGTCTTCACGCAAGGACAGGCCGGAAAACCAGAGCATTTGCTGGCGCCAGCGGATGTGCCGGTGGTGCAATCCGATCGTGGTGGGCAGGTGACCTATCATGGTCCGGGCCAGATCACCGCCTACCTGCTGCTGGATCTGCGTCGGAAAAAAATCGGTGTTCGAGACTTGGTGACAGGTATCGAGACGGCGATTCAGCAGGTTCTGCGGCAAAGCGGCATTGCCAGTGAGCTTCGGCCCAAGGCGCCGGGTGTCTATGTGGGTTCGCAAAAGATAGCCCAATTAGGGCTGCGGGTTCGCAGGGGATGCTGTTATCACGGCCTCAGCCTGAACGTTGACATGAACCTAGAGCCTTTTAGCCGTATCAATCCCTGCGGTTTAACGGATATCACGACAACGCATATGGCAGCCTTCGGGGCGATCAGCATGAACAAGGTGAAAAGCCAGTTGCTTCAGGCGCTTGCTCAAGCGCTCGCCCTGACGCTGACTAGCCGCACACCGGGCAATCAGGATCCTTAGTCAGCTTAATCCTTTGCCACTCACCGTATTTGCCGTCGAAAAATAAAACGGTGCCGACAAGGCTGGAACCGCTGCCGATAAGATGTTTGATGGCTTCCAAGGCCTGCATGCTGCCAACGACACCAACCAGCGGGGCGATGACACCGTTTTCTGCGCAGTTCAGCCTCGCGTCGTCACTAAGCTCGGGATACAGGCATTGGTAACAAGGTGATGCAGGTTGAGTCGGATCAAAAACACTGATTTGGCCCTCCCAGCGAATTGCCGCGCCGCTCACCAAGGGTTTGCCTGCGCGCCAACAGGCAGCATTAAGGCTGTAGCGGCTCTCGGCGTTATCGGTGGCGTCAATCACAAGGTCAGCCTTGCCGATTCGCTGAGACAGCTCAGGCTCGGCTAAGCGATGCTCGATAACCGTGACGTGTGCAGTAGGGTTCAAGGCGCGGACGGCGGCGGCGGCAGAGGTCGCTTTGTTGATACCGATGTCTGCTTCCCCGTGGGCGATTTGCCGCTGTAGGTTCGAGGAGTCGACACCGTCATCGTCCACAATGGTAAGGGCGCCAACGCCCGCAGCCGCCAAATACAGAGCGATGGGGGAGCCAAGCCCGCCGGCTCCGATAAGCAGCACATCGGCTGACAGCAATCGTTCTTGTCCGGCAACATCGAAGTCCGGCAGCATGATCTGGCGGCTGTAGCGCAGTAGCTCTTGGTCATTCATGGCTAGATTCTGCCCCATCCTTCTTTTGGCCCCAAGTGACGCGCTCATTGCCGCCCAAATCCCGGCAGCTGCCGACTCCGTCAAAACCGACGCCCGCCAGCAGTTTTCTCACCGCCGGCCCCTGATCGAAGCCGTGTTCCAGCAATAAATAACCGCCGGCATGAAGATAAGATTGGCTTTGGGTTGCAATATGGTCGAGGTCCGCCAGACCTTGGCCCTGAGAGACCAAAGCCATGCGCGGTTCGGCGCCCAGTGTCGCTAGATGAGGATCGATGGGGTCGATGTAGGGCGGGTTAGCCACGATAAGATCGTAGTGTCCGTCGATGTTGTCGAACCAATCGCTGTGATGAAAGGTCACCGGCAGGTTCAGTCTGCGGCTATTGGTGTCGGCCACTGTCAGAGCGTCCTGGCTGAGGTCGCTGGCGTGGATGTCCGCATCGGGTCGTTCCCAGGCCAAGGCAAGAGCGATGGCGCCGCTGCCAGTGCCGAGATCCAAAACCGACAGTTTGCGCCTTGTCCCAAGCGAGGCCGAGTTTGCCCTTGGAGCCATTTGCCTTAAGCGCTCCAAAGCTTGCTCTACGAGAGTTTCCGTATCCGGGCGCGGCACCAAAACACGCTCGTCAACTTGCAGGGTCAGGCCCCAAAATTCCTGTTCGCCGCATAAATAGGCCAAGGGCACATGATCGTAGAGCTGCTGGCTCCAATGGTTTAGCTGCTCGAGCTCTTTGCTGCTCAAGCGCCGCTCAGGATGACTGAGCAGATAGGCTCGGGAACAGTGCAAGACACGGCACGCAGCGATCTCGAGATCAAAGCGGTTCAGCGTAGGGTGAGAGCCTAGCCAGCGGCCCAAGGAGTCTGCTTCGGCGGCCTTAGCCACGGGAAGCGGCCAAGTTAGCCATCGGCCAAGTGTTGAAGCAGATCCGCCTGATGCTCGCGAACCAAGGGGTCTACTACCGATGCTAAGTCCCCCTCGATCACTTCATCCAGTTTGTACAGGGTGAGGTTGATACGATGGTCGGTCACCCGGCCTTGAGGGAAATTGTAGGTGCGAATGCGCTCAGAGCGGTCGCCGGAGCCTACCAGTTGGCGGCGATTGGCCGCCTGCTCGTCCTGCTGTTTGGTTTGCGCGGCATCCAGTAGCCGGGCTTTGAGCAACGACATAGCCCGCGCCCGATTTTTGTGTTGGGAGCGCTCGTCCTGGCACTCCACTACCGTACCGGTGGGAATATGGGTCAGGCGAATGGCTGAATCAGTTTTGTTAACGTGCTGACCGCCGGCGCCTGAGGCCCTGAAGGTGTCCTCGCGGATGTCCTTTTTCTCAATGTCGATCTCACCGATTTCGTCCACCTCGGGCATCACTGCCACGGTGCAGGCCGATGTGTGCACACGCCCCTGGGACTCCGTTTCCGGTACTCGCTGCACCCGGTGTGCCCCAGACTCAAACTTCAACTGGCTGTAGACGTCGCGCCCTTCAATACGCGTAATGATTTCCTTAAAGCCGCCATGCTCGCCGGGACGTTCGTTCATTACTTCAACCCGCCAGCCCTTGCTTTCAGCGAACTTGGTGTACATACGAAACAAGTCGCCGGAAAAAATAGCGGCCTCGTCACCGCCGGTACCCGCGCGAATTTCTAGGAACACATTGCTCTGATCGTTCGGATCCTTGGGCAGCAAAAGGGTTTGCAGTTCCTCGGTAAGGTTCTCCAGTTGCTGCTTACAGTCCGCGATATCCTGCTGCGCAAGTTCCCGCATCTCGGGATCGTCTTCCTCCAGCAACTGCTCGTTGTCGACAATGTCTTGCTCTAGCTGGGTGGCTCGCTGATAGCAACCGACCACCGGCTCGATTTCGGCGTACTCCTTTGATAACGCCGTGAAACGTTCTCGGTCCGACATCACCTCGGCATCAGAAAGTAAGGCGGCGACTTCTTCAAAACGATCGCGCAGGCTCTCAAGTTTGGCCATCATTGAGTCGGTCAGTAACACTAGGATTCCTTGTCGTTGGCGTCGTCGTCTTGGGGCGATGATGAGTGGTCCAGCCCGTAGGTCTGCTGGATGAAGTCTAGGCGGTCTGCCCGGCCGTCTGCGCTGGCATCGCGAATGGCGGCTGTGGTGGGGTGAATAAGTTTATTTGTCAACGCAGCGGCCAGTTGCTCCAGAGCCTGTCGAGGGTCGGTACCGTTGGCCAGTGCTTTTAAACCGCGCTCTACTTCGCTGTCACGAACTTGCATGGCCTGTTGCCGGAAGCCCTGCAGCAAGCCGTTACCTTGGGCAATACGGCGTTCGCGGCGATACTCTTCTGCGCCTTGGTCGACCAATGATTCAGCGCCGCTGGCTGCCACCAAGCGCCGAGATTTGTTCACCTCAACAATCTGGGTCAGATCGTCAATTGTGTAAAGGTATACGTCGGGCAGTTCGCCTACGGCGGCTTCGATATCCCGGGGAACCGCAATATCCAGCATGAACATGGGCCGGCGTTTGCGCTCGCGGATCGCCTGCTCGACAGCGCCCTTGCCAAGTACAGGAAGTGTGCTGGCTGTTGAGGCAATCACCATATCGAAGCCTGAAAGAACATCAGCGACGTCAGACAACTGAATCGCGCTAGCATCAAGTTTGGCTGCAAGGGTAGTGGCATTGGCGAGGGTGCGATTAGCGATGGTCAGATCGGTAACGCCTCTGCCGCGCAGGTGCTCGCCCACCAAGGCAACGGTTTCGCCTGCGCCCAACAGCAAGGCTCGCTTGCTGGGCAAGTCGCTAAAGAGCTGTGCAGCCAATGACACAGCTGCATAGGCGACAGAGATTGGGTTGCGCCCGATATCTGTTTGCGTGCGGATATGTTTGGCCGTTTGCAGCGTAAGGCGTGACAGCAGATTAAGTTCCGGACCGCTGGTGCCTTGGGCTCTGGCTAGCTCAAAAGCAGATTTGATCTGACCCATGATCTGCGGCTCGCCGAGCATCTGCGAATCCAGTCCGGCAGCCACGCGCATGGAGTGCTTTGCTGCGTCGCCATCCCAGTATTGATAGCTGGCCCCCTGAAGTTCCTCATAGGTAATATCTCGGCGTTGCGATAACCAACTGCTGAGGTCGTTGGCGCAATCGCTGTTAGCGGCACAGTAGAGTTCAGTTCGGTTGCAGGTAGAGACAATGGCTACTTCGCTTATTTGCGGCAGGTCCTTGGTGAGGTCGTGCAGGGCTGTGCCCAGACTCTCTTCCGGAAATGCCACGCGCTCCCTCAATTCCAGGGGGGCCGTGCGATAGTTAAGGCCGTATGCCAGTATGCTCATGAATCGCTTTGCGAGAGAAAATTCAGGACGCGCATGATAACAGAAGTCGCCGAAACGAAGCAGATGAACGTCTCGACCATAACTTGGCGGAGTCGAAGTAAATTGAGCACCTCGTTGACCATTCGCGGCGTCTTGGCAATCGTGATGGCGTTTGGTTTGCTGGGGGCCAGCGGTTGTATTTCTCGCCCTTCCGTCCTGATCCCAGCCTATGCTGTGAGCGGAAAGGCGGTCATTCGGTCGCCTCAGGGCGGTCAGCGTCTTAATTTTCGCTGGCAGCAAGCCCAGGGCGAGTATCGTATCTCTGTGTGGGGCGCCCTTGGTGTGGGGCGCGTGCAATTGTCCGGCACTGAGCAAGCCCTGTCGGTATCGGGCGATATCCGCGGCCCGGTTACCGGGCCGGCAGCGCAGATGATGGAGCAGTACTTGGGTTGGTCTGTGCCGCTTGAGGCCATGAACTCATGGTTGCGAGGGCAACCAGCGAACACATTGGCTCAAGACCTCATTGCGACCGATGATCGCGGCCGCGTGACCAGTCTAAAACAGGCTGGCTGGCAAATTGAATTTTCGCAACACGAGTTGGTGGACGAGCAGTGGCGGCCGAAGCGTTTGGATATCACGACTGCGGCAGTTTCTGTGCGGGTCGTGCTGGCATTGCCCAAGCCGGTGATGGGGCCCTAGTCCATCAAGGCCGGCCACAAATTCGGTGGTGAAAACTGCCTAAACAATGCCGTTGAGGGCCGAAAGAAGTTTGACACTGCATGGCCCGATCAGGACAATAGCGCGCTCGAAAATCGTCACCCAATGCGTAACGGCATATTTCGAAGAAAGGCTGATGACAGCTGGGTTTTCGGAGATTTCGTTGCTGATCAGACAGCAGTGAGACGGTGTTGACAGGTGACAGATGAAGCTACCGGTTAGATGGGGTGTCGCCAAGCGGTAAGGCACCGGGTTTTGATCCCGGCATGCGCAGGTTCGAATCCTGCCACCCCAGCCACTTTAGGACGCTCTTTGAGCACGTCGGGCTTGGCCCGGCGAAAATAAAGGTTCCCTAGGAACATGCACATTCTGCCGAATTATCTTTGGGGGCATAAATGGCGAATCTAATGCTGTTTTCCGGCGACTCGAACGCGGCGCTGGCCAAACGCGTGGCAGGGCAACTTCACCTTGAACTGGGCAACATGAGCGTAGGCCGCTTCAGCGACGGTGAGGTAACGGTAGAAGTGCACGAAAACGTCCGAGGTAAGGACGTATTTTTAATGCAGTCCACTTGTGCACCGACCAACGATAACCTGATGGAGCTTCTGATCATGGCCGATGCCATGCACCGAGCCTCTGCCCAGCGGGTAACGGCTGTCGTGCCCTACTACGGTTATGCCAGACAAGATCGCCGCCCTCGCTCAGCTCGAGTTGCCATCAGCGCGAAAGTGGTCGCAGACATGATCAGCACGGTGGGTATCGACCGAATATTGACCGTAGATTTGCATGCCGACCAAATTCAGGGTTTTTTCAACATACCCGTGGACAATATTTACGGCTCGCCAGTGCTGGTGGACCATATTTTGGCTCAGCGCTACGAAAACCCCATTGTGGTATCTCCCGACGTCGGTGGTGTGGTGCGCGCCAGAGCTATCGCCAAACAGATTGATGATTTGGATCTAGCCATCATCGACAAGCGCCGGCCTCAGGCAAATGTCACCAAGGTGATGAACGTGATTGGCGATGTTAAGGGCAAGACCTGCATCATGGTCGACGACATTGTTGATACCGCGGGCACGCTGTGCACCGCAGCGGAGGCCCTGAAAGAAGAGGGTGCCAAAGCCGTGGTGTGTTACATCACACATCCGGTATTTTCAGGCCCTGCGATAGAGCGCATCAGCAGTTCGCATATTGACCAGATGGTGGTGACAGATACGATTCCTCTGTCGGCTGCAGCGCAAAACTGTCAGAAAATTCACCAGCTAAGTCTGGACCGCCTGCTTGCGGAATCCATTCGTCGGGTAAGCAACGAAGAATCCATCAGCGCGATGTTTCGCTAGAAACACCGGGCTTTCGGGTAGGAAATTCCTGAACTGGTCGCAAGTTCAGGACATTGTTTAAAACTTTGGAGAAAAACCATGTCAGACACAATTGAACTGACTGCAGAAATCCGAACGACGGTGGGGAAGGGTGCGAGCCGCCGCCTACGACGTTTGGAAGACAAAGTGCCAGCCATTATTTACGGTGGTTCGGCCGACGCACAAATGCTGACTCTGTCGGCCAACGAACTGGGTAAGGCCATGCAACTTGAGGCCTTTTATTCGCAAATTCTCAACGTCACCATCGGCGGCAAGACCGAGCAGGCCGTTGTTCGTGATCTGCAGCGTAACCCGGCCAACGAGCGCGTGCAGCACATTGACTTTCAGCGCGTCAGCGCAGACCGAGAGATCAACGTCAACGTGCCGCTGCACTTCATCAACGAAGAAAGCTGTGTCGGCGTGAAGATGCAGGGTGGTACGTTAACTCGCACCCTGACCGAAGT
>JAYNPH010000016.1:0-6633 GCA_038113685.1 Gammaproteobacteria bacterium | reverse complement strand
AAGTGGAGATCTCCTGCTTGCCGGCTAACCTGCCTGAGTTTATTGAGGTAGACATGGCCGAGGTGGAGACCGGATCATCGGTTCACCTCAGTGATTTGGTGATTGGCGAAGGCGTCACTATTGTCGCCCTCACTTTCGGAGCAGACCGTGACATTCCGGTTGCCAGCGTAACCGCCAAGCGTGGTGGCGGCGCTGTGGAAGAGGACGAGGCTGCACCCGCAGAGGAAGCAGCGGCGTCTGATGATGCTGCGGAAGACGCTGACAGCGAGTAGCGCGATTCGGTGCGACCATGTGTCCCTTGCCTTTATCGGAAATGAGTAAGGGACACCTGTGGCAACCGCGCTAAAACTGATCGCTGGTTTGGGCAACCCCGGAGCGCAGTATGCGCAAACGCGGCACAATGTCGGCGCAGTCTGGGTGCGAGCGCTAGCCCAGCAGTTTCAAATTCCACTGGCACTAGACAGCAAGTTCAAAGCGGAAATCGGGCGCGGCACCATTCTGGGCCAAGATCTGCGCTTGATGGTGCCGACAACCTTCATGAATAACAGCGGTGACGCCATCGGCGCGGTCGCCCACTTCTTCAAGATCCAGCCCGACCAAATACTGATTGCTCACGACGAAGTCGCCTTCGAGGCGGGGCAGGTTCGTCTGAAGTCCGGCGGCGGTGAGAATGGGCATAACGGGCTGAAAAGTGTGCGCGCCCGGCTGGGTAATCAAGACGGCTATAATCGCTTGCGCATTGGTGTAGGCCACCCGGGCAACAAGAACTTAGTGAACGCTTATTTGACTCAACAAACCCCTCCGGCAGCCGAGCGCGAGGCCGTTGCGGCTGCCGGGGATCTGCCGATGAATATTCTTGGCGACGTTGTCGCCGGGCGCTGGCAGAGCGCGATGACAGCCTTGCACACAGACGAAACACCAAAACAGCCAGCGACATCATCGGGTGCCAGCCCAGGTGCGCAAGCAAAACCAAAAAACGGCTCAGGAGAAGACCATGGGATTTAACTGCGGAATTGTCGGTCTGCCCAATGTTGGTAAATCCACACTATTTAATGCGTTAACCCAAGCCGGGATCGACGCCGAGAATTTTCCTTTCTGCACCATTGACCCCAATACGGGCATCGTGCCGGTGCCAGACCCTCGCCTGAATCAACTCAGCGAGATCGTGAATCCGCAGAAAGTGATTCCTGCAACCATGGAGTTTGTAGATATCGCCGGTTTAGTGGCTGGCGCGTCCAAGGGCGAGGGGTTGGGTAATCAGTTTTTGGCCCACATCCGAGAAACCCAGGCCATCGCCCACGTGGTTCGTTGCTTTGAAGACGACAACGTCATTCACGTATCGAACAAGGTATCTCCGGCAGATGACATCGAAATCATCAACACTGAGCTGGCTCTGGCGGATTTGGAATCCCTGCAGAAGGGCGTGGATCGCTACAGTCGCGTTGCCAATGCCGGTGACAAAGAGGCCAAGGCCAAGGTGGCCCTGTTGCAGCGTGTGGCCCAGGCTCTGGAAGCGGGCGATCCCGTACGCTCAGTGGATTTCAGTGTGGAAGAGCGGCGTTCATTGCATGAGTTTCACTTTATTACCGCCAAGCCCGTGCTCTACATCGCCAACGTCGCCGAAGACGGGTTACACGACAACCCCTTGGTCGACGTGGTCGGCGAAATAGCTGCCGCCGAAGGCGCAGAAGTCGTGGTGGTGAGCAACAAGATTGAATCAGAGTTGGCTGAGCTGGATGACGAGGAGCGTGCCGAGTTTTTGCAGGAACTGAACCTGTCAGAGCCGGGTTTGCACCGGGTCATTCGCGCAGGCTACAAGCTGCTTGGGCTACAGCAGTATTTCACCGCAGGTCCCAAGGAAGTGAGGTCTTGGACAATACCTGTGGGCGCCAAGGCGCCACAAGGCGCGGGAGTGATCCACACAGACTTTGAGAAAGGCTTTATTCGCGCCGAAGTCATCGGCTTTGACGACTACGTCACCCTTGGCGGGGAAGCTGGCGCCAAAGACGCAGGCCGCTGGCGGCTGGAAGGCAAAGAATACGAACTGCAAGACGGTGACGTGGTGCACTTTCGGTTCAATGTCTGAGCCGGACTGTCTGCGCCAAAAGGGAAAAAAAAGGCGCACTGGTGTAAACCGGAGCGCCTCTTTCTCTGCCGAGTTACCTTGGCGGCGGTGTTAGCTCGCTTCTTTGCGCTCTTTCACTTCTTGAATCACCTGATCTGCCACATTGGTTGGGCACGGTGCGTAGTGAGAGAACTCCATGGAGAACTGGCCGCGACCCGAGGTCATGGTGCGCAGGTCGCCGATGTAGCCAAACATTTCCGCTAGGGCAACGTCTGCCTTAACGCGCACGCCGGTTAGACCTGCTTCCTGTGACTTAATCATGCCGCGGCGACGGTTGAGGTCGCCGATGACGTCACCAACGTGGTCGTCTGGCGTGAAAACGTCTACCTTCATCACTGGCTCCAGCAATTGGGGCTTGGCCTTTGGCACTGACTGCCGGTACGCGGCTTTGGCGGCCAGTTCGTAGGCGATAGCTGAGGAGTCAACGGCGTGGAAGCCACCGTCGGTGAGCGTTACTTTTACGTCCAGCAAGGGGAATCCAGCCAAGGTGCCTTCGTCCATGCTAACGCCAAAGGCTTTCTCGACCGCAGGCCAGAATTCCCGAGGCACGTTGCCGCCGGTGACGGTGGATTCAAACTCGTAACCACTGCCCACTTCACCGGGCTCGATCACATAGTCGATCTTAGCGAACTGGCCTGAACCACCGGTTTGCTTCTTGTGGGTGTAGGTGTCTTCAATCCGCTGAGTAATGGTTTCGCGATACGCCACCTGCGGCTTACCTACGTCTACATCAATGCCGTGGGTTCGCTTGAGAATGTCTACCTTGATATCAAGGTGAAGCTCGCCCATACCCTTCATGATGGTTTCGCCAGACTCTTCATCCGTTTCCACGTAGAAGGAGGGATCTTCCTGAATCATCTTAGACAGCGCGATCCCCATTTTCTCGGCGCCGGCTTTGTCTCGTGGCGAGATCGCCACAGAAATAACCGGGTCAGGGAAGACCATGGGTTCCAGAGTCGCAGGCTTGTTCTGGTCGCACAGGGTGTGACCAGTTTGGGTGTTCTTCATACCCAGCAGTGCAACAATGTCGCCGGCCTGCGCCACATCCAGTTCTTCACGAGAGTCCGCGTGCATTTCAACGATACGGCCAATACGCTCGGTCTTACCCGTGTAAGTGTTTAGAACGGTGTCGCCTTTGTTCAAGGTGCCGGAATAGATGCGGGTGAAGGTCAGGGCGCCATAGCGGTCGTCCATGATCTTGAAGGCCAAGGCGCGCAGTGGGCCGTCGGGGTCGACTGTCGCTACTTCACCAGTCTCGTTACCCTCCAGATCTACTTCCGGTTGCGGGTCAACTTCCGTTGGGTTGGGCAGATAATCCACTACCGCGTTCAACACGTTTTGCACGCCTTTATTCTTGAAGGCGGAACCACAGAAGGTCGGGAAGAAGTCGAGGGCAATGGTACCTTTGCGGATGCACTTCTTCAGATCGTCAATTGATGGCTCTTCACCTTCCAAGTAGGCCTCCATCAAATCGTCGTCCTGCTCCAAAGCGGTCTCAACCATCTTTTCGCGATACTCGGCAGCTTGCTCTGCAAGATCCGCAGGAATTTCCGAAATCGTATAAGAATCGGGGTTGTTGGAGTCATCCCATACCCAAGCTTCCATGTTCAGCAGATCGACCACCCCAACGAAGTCATCTACTTCGCCGATGGGCAGGGTCATGACCAATGGATTGGCGCCAAAGACCAATACAACCTGTACAACCACGCGATAGAAGTAAGCACCGAGGCGGTCCAGCTTGTTCAAGAAGATCAAGCGGGCAACTTCGGATTCGTTCGCATAGCGCCAGTTAGTTTCTGACTGAGGTTCGACGCCGCCAGAACCGCAAAATACGCCGACACCGCCATCCAACACTTTAAGGGATCGATACACTTCAATCGTGAAGTCCACGTGTCCGGGGGTGTCGATGATGTTCAAGCGGTGGTCTGCCCATGTGCAGCTGGTCGCGGCAGATTGAATGGTGATACCACGCTCCTGCTCTTGCTCCATGAAGTCAGTGGTGGCTGCGCCGTCGTGCACTTCACCAATCTTGTGAATCTTACCCGTCAGCTTAAGAATGCGTTCTGTCGTGGTCGTTTTGCCCGCGTCCACGTGGGCAAAAATGCCGATGTTTCGATAGCGTGTCAGGTCTTTCATCAGTTCTCTCTATCAGTGTTGTTCGATCTGTCGGATTGCCAAAATTTTACTGTCTACTCAGCGGGCAAAATTGCGTAACCCATTGAAAAATATAGAAAAAAATATTTAGCCGGAATAACGATGGCGCAGGATACCACCGAATCCCGCAAAGCTCACGTAAATTGTACCGCCGCGTAAGTCTGAGCCGCGGCCTAGAGCTTGATGTCCGCGTAAACCGGGGCGTGATCTGATGCTGTGAGCTCATCGATTTTTCGACGGTAGTCGCGGTCGATGACCACATCTTCCGTCAGATCCGGCAGGCCTGCCGTGCCAAGGATAAAATCAATGCGCAGGCCGTGTTTTCGATGGAAGGCGCCGCCGCGGTAATCCCACCAAGAAAACTCCTGTGCATCTGGGAATCGGTGTCGGAACAGATCCGTTAACCCTGTGTCCATCAGGGCCTGCAACTTCGCGCGTTCCTCCTTGGTGTAAAAGATGGAGCCTTCACCCGCTTCGCCCCGCCAGCCATCAATGGCTTCAGGAACAATGTTGAAGTCCCCGCAGATGATTCGATGCGCCGGCCCAGAGGCGCAGGCCTGCCATTGAGCCGTTAAATCGTCATACCAAGCCAGCTTGCCGGCAAAGTCCGCATGCTCCAAATTTTTACCGTTGGGGCAGTAGACGGTGGTGAAGGCCAACTTGTCATCGATGTTGGCGGTTATCTGCCGGGAACCAAACTGCTCCTGATTGGGGACGCCTGTGTGCGTGAGCGTGGCTGGCACCTTGGTCAGCACCGCGACGCCATTCCAGCTTTTCTGGCCGTGAACCAAGGCTTGATAGCCAAGGTCGGCAAAGTGGTCGTGCGGAAAAAGTTCGTTCGGTGTTTTCAGTTCCTGAAGCCCGACCACGTCAGGTTGACGATCTTCAAGCCAGCGCGTGATGTATTCCAGACGGGCACGAAGACCATTAACGTTCCATGTGGCGATACGCATACCCAAGTTCCAATGACGAAAACCTCATCATAGCTTGGCTTGCGCCAAACGACACGGGCTTGCGACAGGGTGGTTCTACAGCACTGTCGTCATAATGCCGATGGATGCGGTGACACCCGCCGCGCGAAAGCCGAACACCTGTTGGTATTCTTTGTTGAGCAAATTCTGTCCGCGGGCGAATACTGTGGTGTTATCGCTCAGGGCAAAACTGATACCTGCATTAAGCAAGGTGACAGCACTGATGTTGGCTCGAGTTTGCGGGGTGGCGATGATGAATTCATTGTCCTGCATGCGGCCGTTGTGAATTACAGAAACACTGGCTTTGCCGCGGCGATCAGCAAAGGTCAGGTGCGCGTTGACGGAGCCGCTGCGGCTAGGGCGCCGGACTTCTTCCAAGCCAGCGGCGTCTTTACTGTCGAGCCACGTAAAGTTGGCGTCTAAGTCCAGCGATTGAAAGACCGAAGAGCGCAGGCTTAATTCCCAGCCCGCTCGGCGACTGACGCCGACATCGTTGATGGGAGTCGCAAGGTATTGTGGCGCTGCATAGACCGTGGTTATTTCGTTTTGCAGGCGCGAGCGAAAATACGTTAAGTCCCATTGGCATCTTTCCTGACACCCGCTGCCGTTTAGTCCGATATCCCAGCCTTTGGATTGTTCGGGTTTCAGATTGGCATTGCCGGCGAAGGTGTCGGGAATAAATCCAAAAAGTTCGAAGAAAGTAGGATTCCCCGAGCCTTCGCCCCAACTGCTGTGAACCCGCAGGTGGTCACTGAGGATGCGGCTGGCGGTTATGCGCCAAGTCGTCAAATTCGCAAAGCGCTCGTTATTGTCGTGGCGCAGGCTAATGGACAGCGCCTGAGTGTCGCCTTGCAGCAAGTACTCGACGAACTGGCTGCGCTGACGATCTTGGGCTTGGTGATTGGCCGAGGGCGTCCCGGCGCTGATATTGCGAAAGTGCCGCTCCTCATATTGCAAGCCTAGGGTAACGGCGTGTTCCATGGCGCCGGCGTCGTAACGACGCGATACCGCCCAATCGGCTTTCTCTAAAGTCCCCTCTAAACCACTGTTGTCTAGGCCGTCCACGCGAAAGCGGGTGTTGTTGTCGTTGCGGCTAAGGGTGACCGCATGTTGCCAAGAACCGATAGCGATCTTGCCTCGAATCGCCGCCAATTGCTGCCGGACGGTATTGCGCTCATCGCCGTCAATCACGAGTCCCTGTGTCGGCGTCGATGGGAAGGCGAAGTCTTGGGGGTCGCTGTCCGCGTCGCTATTGGTCTGACGGAAGGAAACGCCAAGCTGGCGACCATCTTGCCAATTTAACGCGCTGTTGACGTGCCAAGATCGGTTTCGGTAACCATCCTTCTCGGAGCCAAAGAACGAGGCGTTGCTACCGTCGGTAAT
>JAYNPH010000015.1:6566-31648 GCA_038113685.1 Gammaproteobacteria bacterium | reverse complement strand
TGGCCGACGGCAAATTGTCCTGCCAACTCTACCAGCGCAGTGCCGACATCTTCCTGGGGGTGCCCTTCAATATTGCCTCCTATGCACTGCTGACCATGATGATCGCCCAAGTCTGTGACTTAGAACTTGGCGATTTTGTCCACACCATGGGCGATGCTCATTTGTACACAAACCATCTGGAGCAAACGGATCTGCAGCTGAGCCGCAGCGTTTTGCCCCTGCCTCAAATGAAGCTTAATCCGCAGGTGAAAGACATTTTTGGTTTCAAGTTTGAGGACTTTGAGCTGGTGGGCTACGAGTGTCATGGCGCCATCAAGGCACCGATCGCGGTCTAATCGGGACACATTTCTCTATGCAGTTATCAATGATTTGGGCCATGGCCGAAAACCGCGTTATTGGCCGAAATAATTCTCTGCCATGGCGACTGCCCAATGATATGCGGCATTTCATGCAAACCACCATGGGCCGGCCAGTCATTATGGGTCGTAAAACCTTTGAGTCGATGAAGGCACCTCTGCCCGGACGCACTAACATCGTTCTGACACAGAATCCGGATTGGCAGCGGGATGGCGTGCAGGTTGTGGCAACTTTGGAGGAGGCCATTGAGGTAGCGGAAAGTCAGTGTCTGATTGATGGCGTGGACGAAGTCATGGTTATTGGCGGCGCCCAGATTTACGAGATGGCGTTGCCTCAGGCGGACAAGCTCTATGTCACGCTGGTACATGATCAACCTGAGGGGGACGTCTTCTTCCCGGACTTTGATCTCACCCAATGGAAGGTTTTGGTCGATGAGCGTTTTGCAGCGGACGAGCGTCACAGCAGTGCCTATACCATTCAAACGTTAGAGCGTGCTTCGTGACCGATGTGTCTGACGGGTTGGTCGCAAACGGCAAGCTAGCTCTGTGCGTGAATCCCATGTCCGGCCGCGACGTTAGGCGTTTAGCAGCCCGAGCCGCCAATATGACCCACGAGGCCAAGCGCGACATCGTCGCGCGGGTAGCTGCCGGCGCAGATGCGGTAGGCGTCACGGACATTTATGTGGCGCGAGAACCTTTTCGCATCGCCCAAGGCGCGCTGGAACTGATGTCCCTTAATGCCAAAGTCCACATCGTGGATATCCCGTTAACCAATACCGCCAAGGATACTGCGGCGGCCATGGAGATTTTTAAAGCCGAAGGTTGCCACACGGTTGTATCTCTCGGCGGTGATGGCACAAATCGGGCATTAGTTAGCGCCGATAGCGACATCGACTTGGTACCGATATCCACCGGTACCAACAACGTCTTTCCAGCCCTGATGGAACCCACCCTCGGCGGCATGGTAGCTGGCCTTAACGCGACGGGTAAGACTCAAGGGGTGCCCGAAACCCTGCGTCGACGGGCCAAAGTTCTGCACCTGAAAACGCCTAGTCAAACCGATATCGGCCTCATTGATGTCGTATTGCTGCGTCGTGACCATGTGGGCAACCTGCTGCCTTTCGACGCAGACCGATTAGACTCCATGCTGCTAACCCGGGCCGAGCCGAATTCCGTTGGCATGTCGCCTATTGGTGGATTCGTGGATCCGGTATACGCCGAAGACGACTGCGGTTTGTGGGTGCAAATGGGCAATAGCGGCCGAAGAGTCCGCGCGCCCCTGTCCCCCGGGCATTTCCGCGATGTGGGCGTGATCGACTCGCGACGAATCGCATTCAACGAAACCATGACGTTTCACGGCCCCGGCGTAATCGCACTGGACGGGGATCGCGACCATGCGCTGTCAGAAGGCGACGTCGCGGAAGTTACCGTGCGACGTGATGGACCCCGAATATTAGATGTGGAAGGGATCATGCGCTGGGCAGTGGGAGCGGGTATGATGTCGGACGCTTCAAGCCCTGTCGCCTAGAGTCAGCTCTGTCCTTACCTGAAGGTGGAAACATGATCGTTAAACCCCGCATTCGCGGTTTCATTTGTACAACCGCTCACCCCCATGGTTGTGCGGCCCACGTCAACCAACAAATCGACTATGTAGCTGCTAACAGCGGCGTTGCGGATGGTGCCTTTGGCAATGTTTTGGTTCTTGGTTGCTCTGGCGGCTATGGTTTGGCCAGCCGCATCGTGGCAGGTTTCGGGTGTGGGGCAAAAACGCTTGGCGTTTCCTTTGAGAAATCCCCAACTGAAAGCAAAACCGCCTCGGCCGGTTGGTATAACAACAAAGCCTTTGAAGCTCGGGCAGAACAGCAAGGCTTGTATGCAAAGACGCTGGACGGCGACGCATTCTCGGATGCTATGCGTGACCGGGTGATCGAAACCATCAAGGCGGACTTAGGCCAAATTGATCTGGTGGTGTACAGCCTTGCTTCGCCGGTACGCCAGCACCCACAAACACAAGTGCTGCACCGGTCCGCCATCAAGCCCTTGGGTGAGGTGCTGGATATCAAAACTGTGCATGTGGAAAAAGGTGAGGTGTCCAACGTCGCCTTGGAACCCGCCACCGAGCAGGAAGTTGCTGATACCGTAACCGTCATGGGTGGTGAAGACTGGGAATACTGGATAGACGCTTTGCTGGCCAATGACTTACTGGCGCCCAAGGCTAAGACCGTGGCCTATACCTATATTGGCAGTGAACTCACTTGGCCGATCTATTGGGAAGGCACCCTAGGCAAGGCTAAGGCCGACTTGGACCGGGCCAGCGGTGAAATTCAGCGCAAGCTACAGGCAGTAGGCGGCGATGCTCGAGTGGCTGTTCTAAAGGCCATCGTGAGCCAAGCCAGTGCTGCCATTCCTGTTGTACCTCTCTACGCGGCCCTTTTGTTCCAAGTGATGAAAGAGCAGGGCAGTCACGAAGAATGTATAGAACATATTGATCGTTTATTTGCCAGCCAGCTTCAGGCGCAGGCAACGATGAGGTTGGATGACGCAGGTCGCATTCGCGTCGATGATTTAGAACTCGCCGAAGTCGTTCAAACGGAGGTAAAACGTCGTTGGCCGCTGGTGAATACTGGCAATCTGCCGGAGCTAGGCGACCTTGCCGGGTTCCGGGCGGACTTTCTAAAGATCTTCGGCTTTGGCATCCAAGGCGTTGATTACGACGCGGATGTTGATCCGCAGCGTATTGATTGATCCGCGGCATCTTATTCGTCACATAGAACCTAATTGTTAAGGGTAGTAGATGGAAAAAGTCTTCTTGCAAGCATGCCGTGGTGAGCCCACCGCGCACACACCGATATGGCTTAACCGGCAGGCCGGCCGTTACATGCCCGAATATCATCAGGTGAAGGCAGACTTGCCGAGTTTGGATTTTTTCAAAGATCCTGAACGAGCAGCCCAAGCGACCTTGGACGCCCAGCGTATTTTGGGTGTGGATGCGGCCATCATGTTCGCAGACCTGCTACCGATCTTGGAGCCTATGGGCTTGGATTTGGAATATGTGCCCGGACAGGGTCCGGTGTTTGCAAATCCAATTCGCACGGCTGCCGATGTCGCCAACTTAGCGACGGCTCCGGCGCTGGAGCACACCCCCTACATTGCTGACACGGTGCGCTGCATCAACGAAGGGCTGCCGCCGGAGATCGCGCTCATTGGTTTTGCCGGCGCGCCGTTTACGCTGGCCTCCTACGCCATTGAAGGCAAGGGATCACGTAACTACGTGTTTGTTAAAAAGATGATGTACGAAGCGCCTGAGCTTTGGCACCAACTCATGACCAAACTCACCGGCCAGCTGGCTAGTTACTTGCAGCTACAAATTAGCGCTGGCGTTGAGGCGGTTCAGCTTTTTGATACTTGGGTGGGTAACCTGTCGGTTCAAGATTATCGAACCTATGTAGAACCGCACCTGAAAGCCTTGGTGGATTCTTTGGCGGGAAGCGTGCCCGTGATTTATTTCGGAACCGGGAACTACCACTTGCTGCCTGCGGTATCTGAGTTGAACATCGATGTGCTTGCCTTCGATTGGCGCACGCCCTTGAAGCCCACTTGGGATCAGCTTGGCTGCAAGGCCGTGCAGGGCAATCTGGATCCCATCGTGCTGTGCGCAGATCAAGCGTCGGTTGCTTCTCAGTCCCAATGGTTGCTGGATCAAGTGCAAGGCCGGCCAGGTCACATCTTTAACTTGGGCCACGGCATTATTCCCGAGACGCCAGTGGACAACGTCAAATTTCTCGTTGATTTCGTGCACGAGTTCAGCAGCAGGTAACAAAGAGGCGAAAGCTTATGTTTGGCTTTTTGAGACGAGGATTAGTCCTACTCATAGCCCTAGCAGCGATTTATCTGGGGTTGGTCTATGGGGCATCGGAAAGCGGCGAGGTGGTGCAGCTAATAAGCGCAGATCAACAAGGAGAGCAAGTCACCACGCGACTTTGGGTGGCCGACGATGACGGTGCTATGTGGCTTCGCGCCGATAAGGGTTCTGGCTGGTATCAGCGGCTCGTCAGGCACGATCAGGCGGATCCAGCAATCTTGATCCGGGGCGAGCGGCGTTACTCCGTATTTGCGGTACCCGAGCCGCAGACCATCGGTCGGCTGAATCAGCTTATGGCCGACAAGTACGGTCTTGGTGATCGCGTGGTGGCGCTGTTAGCGGGATCTCCGGACGAGGGGATCGCCGTCCGACTGGTGCTCACCAGAGGTGCTCACTAGAGGTGCTTACTAGAGGTGCTCAGGACAGCTAAAGGTGAGATTTGCTTAGGCCGCCGAGTTAAAAAACCCGACGCTAAAGCGCGTAATCCGACGGTGGCGCATAGTCCCGAGGCAGCAGGCCCATGGTGTTGCGGTCGGGTATCAGCAAGCCCTGTGTAGCCAGGGCCTGAAACAACGTTGGCTCCGCTGCCTGAGGCCAACCGTTAGCGGCCTCATCCCAACAGCCTTGGCATGCCCAGATTTTATAGCTGGGTAACTTGGTCAAGTGCTGGCTCTCACCACACAGTGCGCAGCACGGCTCAACGCGCATTAGTCGCCAAGGTATTTGTCGGTGACTGCGCCTTCGCTGGCGGAGCTGACCAACTGCGCGTACTTAGCCAAGGTGCCGCGCTGGGTATACGGTGCAGGCGCCTGCCAATTCGCTTGCCTTGCCGCCAGCTCTTCGTCGCTCACGTGCAGGTTAATTTCGGCATTCTCCGCATCCACGGTAATGGTGTCGCCGTCCTCAACTAAGGCAATGGGACCACCCAAATGCGCTTCAGGCGTGACATGACCGATGACAAAACCATGGGAGCCGCCGGAAAAACGCCCGTCGGTCAGCAGCGCAACATCTTGGGAAAGACCGCGGCCGTTGATGGCACTGGTGGGGCTAAGCATTTCGCGCATGCCCGGACCACCCTTGGGGCCTTCGTAGCGAACAATGACCACATCGCCCTTGACCACGGTGCCGTCCATGATGGCGGCCATGGCCGCTTCCTCACCATGAAAGCAGCGAGCCTTTCCGGTGAAGGTAAGACCTTCGTGGCCGGTGATTTTGGCCACTGCCCCTTCCGGGGCCAGGTTGCCGCGAAGCACTACTAGGTGGCTGTCTTTCTTAATGGGATTAGACAACGGCCGGATGATTTTTTGCTCCGCCGGGTAGTCCGCCACATCTGCCAGATTCTCTGCCATGGTTTTGCCGGTAACCGTCATGCAGTCCCCGTGCAGCAGGCCTTCTTGTAGCAAGGTTTTCATCAGCGGCAAGATGCCACCAATCTCGATGAGTTCGCTCATGGCATACACGCCGGCCGGGCGCATATCCGCCAGTACCGGCACGCGCTTACCGACGCGGCTGAAGTCGTCGATGGACAGGGGAATGTTGGCTGCATGGGCAATGGCCAGTAAATGCAGCACCGCGTTGGTGGACCCTTCCAGCGCGATGGTCAACGTAATGGCGTTTTCGAATGCCTCTCGACTCAGGATGTCGCTTGGCTTGATACCGAGTTTGATTAGGTTGCGCACGGCGGCGCCGGCGTTGTAGCTGTCTTGCTTCTTATCTTGGCTCACCGCGTTCTGGGCGGAACTGCCGGGCAATGACAGCCCGAGCGCCTCCATCGAAGACGCCATGGTGTTGGCGGTGTACATGCCGCCACAGGAACCCGGGCCGGGAATCGCGGTGGCCTCAACATCCTTCAGCTCAATATCAGATACGCTGCCAGCGGCATGGCCGCCTACTGCTTCAAAAACCGACACAATGTCCCGACGTTCTTTGCCGGGCAAAATGGTGCCCCCATAAACAAAGACACTGGGTCGGTCCATGCGGGCCATGGCCATACCGCAGGCGGGCATGTTCTTGTCGCAGCCGCCTATGGCGACGAAGCCATCAAAGCCCTGTGCGCCAACAACGGTCTCGATGGAGTCGGCGATGACTTCCCGCGAAACCAGCGAGTAGCGCATCCCCGGTGTACCCATGGAAATACCGTCAGAAACGGTGATGGTGTTGAACAGCACTGACTTGGCTCCGGCTTCATCGGCGCCCATGGCGGCCGCTTCCGCCAGTTCATTAATGTGCATGTTGCAGGGGGTTACCATGCTCCAGGTAGAAGCGATGCCAATTTGCGGCTTGCTGAAATCTTCGGTAGTGAAGCCGGTGGGGTAGAGCATGGCCCTGCTGGGGGCCTGCTCCACACCGTCAACAACGATGGAGCTATAGGGGCGTTCGTCAGCCATGAAGGTTCCTCAAGTTATTCGGGGTCTACCCCAAGGATTTGAACAGCACTTTAGAGCCGCGCTGCCAGTTGTAAAGTGATTGTTTGTTATCGGGCAGCTCTTCAACGTTGCCGTTGCGAAAGCCGCGCTCGATAAACCATTCTTGCGTTTGCGTGGTCAAAACAAAGAGATGCTTTGCGCCGATTTCTCTGGCTCTGTGCTCGGCAGCGTTCAGCAGGTTGCCGCCAATAGCAACGCCGGCGTTGCCGCGCTGATAAAGATCGCTCACGGCAACGCAGGCCAGTTCGGCGTAATCAGCATCAGCATAGACCGCACAGCAGCCGACGATGACGCCGTCCACTTCGGCCACCAAGAACTGCGTGATTTCCTGTTCCAGTCGGTCTCGTGAGCGCCGGACGAGGGTACCGCTTTCCTCCAGTGGACGAATGATCTCTACAATATCGCCGACATCGCCTAAACCGGCGGGCCGGATTGGATGGGTTTGCTCTTCAACGACTTGAGTCCCCACACCGTCGGCGGTGAAGAGTTCTTGCAGTAAGCCGCCGTCGGTCGCAAAGGAAATTTGATGAGCCTTGGTCACGCCCGCGCGCACGGCTCGTGCCATGGCCGCAAAGCGCAGGGCTGTGGTTGGCGACAGGCTGGCTAAGTGCTGCTCCAAAGAGCTTGGCGTTACCGTACCTTCTCTGACGCCCTCGGATGTCGATAGGTGCGCCGATTCATCAAAAAAGATGACCTTGTCCGCCTTCAGTCCGATGCTGATATCAGCGGCAAGTTCTTCCGCTGCAAGGTTGAAGCCTTGGCCAGAGCTGGAGAATCCCAGTGGCGATTGAAGCACGATGTTGCCGGCGTCCAGCAAGGCGCTGATTCGGTCCGCCGCCAAGTTGCGCAGTTGCCCCGTCAGCAAATGGTCCACGCCATCGATGACCCCTATGGGTTTGGCAGTAACGAAATTGCCCGATACCACGCTGATGTCCACGTTGTGTAAGGGGGTATTGGGAAGGCCAGTGGAAAACAGGGCCTCTAGCTGACTGCGCAGCAATCCGTATAAACCTGTGACCGTGTCCATGTCTTCTGGCGCGGTGATTCGGCGGGCGTTGTGGGTCTGAGAATGCGGTAACGCCGCGTCCAATTGAGGGCGACCGCCATGCACCAAGACCAGCCGCACGCCAAGCACGTGTAACAGCGCCAGATCATGAGCAATATTGGTAACGTTTGGGTGAACCAAGGCATCGCCGCCGAGAAACACAACAAAGGTTTTACCTCTGTGCGCACTGATGTAGGGCGTGGATCCCCGAAACCACTGAGAATAGTCGTTTGTTTCCATAAGTCAGGCCAGACAAAAGCGCTCAATTATGGCGCGTAACGTGTTGGTAGCGGGGGCAAGCTGATCCTTACCTAAATATTCGTTGGGCTGGTGCGCCTGATCAATACTGCCCGGTCCCCAGACCACGGTTTCCATGCCCAAGGTCTGCATGAAGTGGGCTTCAGTGCCAAAAGCCACCGTTCCGGGCTTGTTGCCGCTTAGGCTGCTCAATGCCTGTACAAGTGTCCCATCGGGGTCTGTCTGAAAGGGCGGTATTGGCGGATAAGCCTTGTTCAGGCGCAGGGTTACACCCCGGTGCTCTACGGCTTTGTGAATGCGTCGTTCAAGTTCAGCGTGCAGGTGCTCGGAGTCCATGCCCGGAAGCAGTCGCAAATCAATTTGCAGTTCCGCGTGACCGCAAATGCGATTTGGGTTGTCGCCAGCGCGCATGCAACCCAGATTCATGGTGGGCACATTCACGGCGAAGGCATCGTTTTGTTTGCTTGAGGCCAGTTCTTCGCGCAGTGCGATCAGTTCGCTCATTACCGCATGCATGGCGTCCAAGGCGTTGGCGCCCAAGCTGGGGTCCGAGGAATGCCCGGACGCGCCCTCGATCTTAATGGACATCATGCTGATGCCTTTATGGGCAAAGACCGGCTGCATGGCAGTTGGTTCACCGATAATAGCGAAGTCGGCCTTGGGTTTGCCCGACTCCAACAGGTAGCGGCCTCCGGCCATGGAGGATTCTTCATCCGACGTTGCCACGATGGTCAGTGGTGCGCTGAGCTGCTTGTGCTTAAAGGTGGCAGCCGCTTCCAGCGCGATCGGGAAAAACCCTTTCATGTCGCAGCTGCCTAAGCCGTATAGGCGCTCTCCGTCATCTTTGATCGTAAAGGGATCGCTGTCCCACAGCGCCTCGTCGAAGGGCACCGTATCCGTATGTCCTGCCAGCACCAAACCGCCCATGCCGTCATTTACGCTGGCGCCCAGAGTTGCAATCAAGTTGGCTTTGTCAGGCCTATCAGGCAACGGCATGATCTGGGTGTCAAAACCCAAGCCGTCCAACCAGTTAGCCAGGTGCTCGATCACGCGCAGGTTGCTGCGGTCGATGTCTGGCGAAGTGGAACTCACCGAGGGTTCTGCGACCAACTGGGTCAGCATCTCGTGAAACGTCGGAAGCAAGGAAACGTCCTAGAAATCTAATGCAGGCTATTGTATGCCTAACCCTTGCGGTAAAACGAGTCCTCCCCCGGCGGTCGCGTTTTGAAGCGTCTGTGCATCCACAGGTATTGATCTGGTACCTGACGCAGAGATTCTTCCAGCTGAGCATTGAGGCGCGTGGCGTCCTCTTGAACATCCCCTTGGGCAAAATTTTCCAGAACTGGGCCAACACGGAACGTCCATGTGCGCGTTTGAATATCCCGTGTTTGGTGCAACATGAGAACCGGCGATTGGTTACGCTCCGCCAGTCTGGATGTCACGGTAATGGTCGCTGCGGGGATGTTGAAAAAAGGCACAAACATCGAGTGTTTGGGGCCATAGTCCTGATCCGCCGCGTACCAGATGGCTCGGCCGTTTCTCAGGCGGCTGATGATCTGCCGCATGTCGCTGCGCTCCACGACGCCATCGAAGTAGTGTCGGCGGCCACGAGTTTGTAGCCATTCCCAAACCGGATTTTTGTTGCGTCGGTACATGACGTCGATGAAACCGAGTTTCGCAAAAAACTGGCCGCCGATGTCGATACACGTGTAGTGAGCGCCGACCAGCAGCACGCCACGCCCCTCTCGATGAGCAGCCTCTAGGTGCTCGAGCCCTTCCACCTTGAAGTGACTGGACAGATCCCGCTTCGGGTTGAGCCAAGTCAGCGCAGTTTCTACGGTGCCGATGCCCGTATGCGTGAAGTTACTGCGAACCAGACGCCTTTGTTCCGCGGCGTCTAGTTCCGGAAAGCATCGGGCAATGTTCACCTGGGTGATATGTCGTCGTGATCGAGCCAGATGAAAGGCTAGCCAGCCGATCGCCTTACCAATAGCGAATATCCAGGATAAAGGGAGTCTGGCAACACCCCACATCACAATGACAGCAAGCCAAACTGGCCAGTGAGCGGGTTTCAAAAGTGATGGGCGCTGGATTTCGGTATCTTGCATCAAGGGATAGTAGCGGTTTTGGTGCGCTCCCGCTAAGGCTCCCAGAGCCTTGGGAGCCTCTGTTACCATAGGCGACTGTCGAGAGAGGTCAGTGTGCTGCAATCCGTATTGAATAGCGTTGAAGCGTTGTCGCCCAAAGATGGGCACATCTTGATTGTGGGTGATCTTTGGATAAGTCAGGCTGATTGTCAGCAACTGTCCAGTAATTCGGATTTCATTTTCAATCAATGCGGTGCGGGTCTGCTGGCCTTAGGCGCCGTCGCAGAGGGCTACCCAGTAACCTTGGCAGGATTTGTGGGTGATGATGAACTCGCTGATGCCATTGAGACTAATTTTTCCGGCGCGGGTGTTGCCGCAGACCTGCTGCACATTAGAGGCTGGTCGACCTTTACCGACGTGGCACTTGAGCTTCCAGTAAGCGCCGGAACCGAAGATGCCAGCGGTCGCGCTCTAAGGCGGCACCAAGATGAACGCGCCTTGCCGATCAATGGTATGAGCGAATACCAAGCCCACCTGCAAAACCGTGCTGAGCGCTACCTAAGAAATGCGAGCGCGCTGGTGTTGGTGGATTACGATCTGGGCAGCATCGCCGAACCTCGCGCTCTGACTTACGCAGCCAACATGCTGAACAAACCCTGTGTGGCCATGCTGGGATTTTCCGCCCAAGCCGAAAGATACCCCGACGTTGTTTGTCATGATGTCACAGGTCAGTCGTTACACAGCGTAGTAAGCGGCGTTATGCACGCGCTGACGGCAGGCGTTAAATGAAGGCGCCTTTGTATCTTGGGTTATGGATTTATCGCTCCGTATTGATATTGGCAATGCCCTTCGTTGCTTTTCGCCTGTGGTGGCGGGGACAAATGGATTCAGCTTATCAGTCTCGTTGGCGCGAGCGATTTGGTTTCTATGATGCGTCAGTAACCACCGGCCCGATTTGGTTCCATACCGTGTCCGCGGGAGAAACGATAGCCGCAGCCCCGACGATTCGCGCCATGGCCGAGCTTTACGGAAGCGGCGATTCAGCAACACCCTTCTTAGTTACGACAATGACCCCC
Source organism: Gammaproteobacteria bacterium (assembly GCA_038113685.1). Lineage (GTDB taxonomy): Bacteria > Pseudomonadota > Gammaproteobacteria > Pseudomonadales > Azotimanducaceae > UBA4421. The sequence continues at coordinate 20,538 of JAYNPH010000015.1, read as the reverse complement.
ACCGGAAGTTCACAGGTGGCATCGCTACTCGGCGACGTGGTAGAGCACTGTTATGCACCTTACGATTTCACCTTTGCGGTTCGACGTTTTTTAGTACACGTCAAACCGCGGGCCTTGGTGTTGATGGAGACCGAGATTTGGCCCAACTTGATTTTAGAGGCCAAGGCTCTGGGCATTCCGGTGATTCTTATGAACGCGCGGTTATCGGGAAAATCCGCGCTTGGGTATCAGCGCATTGACTGGCTGGCCGGCCCAGTGTTTCGGGCGCTGGATCTAGTGGCCTGTCAAACACCAGAACATGTTCAGCGTTTTGCCAATCTCGGGGTAAGCGGCGATCGTTTGCATCTTGTAGGCAATGTGAAGTACGACCTTCAGGTGGATGCTGATATTGGCGAGCGGGCCCAATTCCAACGTCAGCGTTTGGGTATGGACGGCCGCCGTTGTTGGATTGCGGCGTCTACCCACCCCGGGGAGGAAGAACAAGTGCTGCGTGCCCATCAGCAGGCAAGTCAGCATATCCCCAATCTAAGTTTGTTCTTAGCGCCAAGGCATCCCCACCGTGCAGCGGAGCTAGAGCCGCTATTGGACAAGGTGGCGGCTCAGATGGGAGGGGATTGGTGCCTGCACAGCGAGTTTCTTGCGTCGTCAAGTTCCGGAGGGTCGCGCCCTTGGAGCATTATTTTGATCGATCAAATGGGTGTGCTGATGCCCCTTTACCGTATGGCAGAGGTGGCCTTTGTCGGCGGTACCCTAGTGCCCCGAGGCGGTCATAACCCGATTGAACCCGCCAGCTTGCGAACGCCGGTGATTGCCGGGCCACATAACTTTAATTTCAAGCAGGTGTATTCGGATCTAAACGCCGCAGGTGCCTTGCGGCAGGTCACGACGGAGACCTTCGGCACGATATTGCTGGAGCTGTTCAATGACGGCGCAAAACGTCAGCAAATGGGTGCTTCCGGAGATGCTGTGGTGCAGGCAAACAGGGGCGCCATGCAGCGCGGTGTTGAACTGATAACACCCCTGTTGGATTCGGTTCGATAGCCTCAGGCGCGATTATTTCGTCGCCCTTGCCATGGATACAACGCGAATCACCGGGTTGTTGTTGTCCATGAAGCTGTTCATCTCTTCCAAATCTGCGGCGTTAAGCAGGCCGGTTTGCTGCTTCAGTCTGAGCAGATTGAGTAAATAGGTATAGCGCGAGTCGGCGTAGGCATACTGAGAGTCGTAGAGCCGCTGTTGGGCTTGAAGCACGTCGACAATGTTTCGGGTGCCAACCTCGTAGCCGGTTTGGGTGGCCTCCAGGGCCGACTGGGACGAGCGAATGGCTTTGAGTCGTGCTCTTACTCGAGCCACGTCCGTGGACACAGACTTAAACAAATTTCGGGTATTTCTGACCACGGTACGCTGCTGATTTAGCAGTTGTTCCTTGGCTTGCTCGACCTTGGCTGAACCTTCTCGAACTCTGGATGTCGTCCGTCCTCCTTGGAATACGGGGATGGTCATTTGCAGGCCATAAATCGTTGTCTCGCTTTCTTCCGGGCTGAAGCTGCGAGTTAGCGGGTTGCCATTGTTGTTGTTGCTGCGAGTCACCGTTGCGTCCACGGTGGGTAGGTGGTCAGACAGGCGCGCTCGTTTGTCTTTGCGCGAGGCGTTGAGTTGCTCCTGCGCAGCCTTAATGCCCAAATTTGTTGTCAGCGCTGCCCGAACCCAGGCTTCCTCGTCCATGGGATCGGGGTTCACCACGGGTAGTGCGGCAGACAGGGTAGCTAACCGCTCATAATCCCGGCCGGTGAGTGTTCTCAGCGTCTCGAAGCTGATGTAGTGATTGGTTTCGGCCTGAATCTGTCGAACCAAGGCGGCATCGAAGGCCGCTTGGGATTCCAAAACGTCGGTGATGGCAACCAGACCCACATCGAAACGCTGCTGAATTTGCTCCAGCTGACGTTTCACTGCGGTTACCTCTGCGTTGGTGGTGTCTAGGCGGTCCCGCGTGCGCAGAATGTTCAGATAGGCATCAGCCACCCGTACAATCAAATCCTGTTCTTGAGCCTCTAAGGCATAAGACGATGCGGCAACAAAAGCCTTGGCGCTGCTGTAACCAAACCAACTTGATAGGTTCAATACGGGTTGGCGCAGTTGGGCACTCCAGCTGTTGTCGTTGTAGCCGTCTTCGAGCACTTGGCTTTCAGGGGTATTGATGCCCGGGAGCTTGGTTTCCGTCTTTGACGTGTTGACGTTGGCGACCACCGAAGGCAGCAGAACTGATCGCGCTTGCGGCACCCGCTCCTTATCCGCCCGGTAAGAGGCCCGCGCCGCACCCACGGATGCATCGTTATCCTTGGCCGCCACAAAAACGTCGATCAAATCCTCCGCGTATACTGGTGACATGGACGCCGCGGATAGAGCGGCGATCACCAGCAGGCGACTGACGGCGAAAAAAGGCGTTTGGATCATTGATGGTTTTCCTTTCGGCACCCTCTGGGCTGGGCGTCACAAGTTGAATGAAAGTGCCTGATTATGCCTTTGTTGTCGGTGCAAGTAACGTGAAGTACACAGTGTTTCCGTGCCTATGTCCAAGACCGCCAAAGCAATTGGTTCATGACACTGGTGTACCGGGCTAGGTATAGTAGCGCCCGCTACGAAACAAAAATCGAGACCGCGAGTGTCAGACAAGCGCCCAGAAACAGATGCCGATATTCTTAGCCGCTCTACCGAGCTGAGCTACGATTTCGCTACGGGCGCTCAGCAGCCTGGGCGGCGTTATCATCATGATTTGGCCGGACATATGGCCGAATGTGACACCAACTTCATTCGGATGATGCAGTTGTTTCCCACCATGCGCGACGAGGACTTCAAGTGCGTGATGCTGCTTCCCGGTGCTTCAGGAACGCGGGTAGAGCTCAGGGTGCTTAAGCGTGGTCCATATACCACCTTGCTGCAGTTGGCTCAGGTGCCCAAACAAGATTGGGGTAGCAGCCCGAATATGCGGATTCAGCTCTACCACGACACCAAGAGCGCTGAGGTAGTCGCCTATCAGCATCAGTCCCGGTTCCACGGCGCTTACGAGTATCCGAACAAGCGCATGCGTGCGCGGGATGAAAAGGAGCAACTCAACCGGTTCCTTGGCGAATATTTGTCCCTGTGTTTGGCCGTGGGCATGAGTTCCGACCCTTTGAATTTGCCAATGGTAGATGCCTCGTCGAATGCTTTCGGTGAGGACTCGGGCGACAAGGCACAGTAAAGCTCGGTGCAGCGAACCCTGTTACACATTACAGACTGTCACCTCGTCCCCCTCGGCGAGGGATTGCAGGGCACGGACACCAACGCAACCTTGAACCAAGTACTGACTCAGGCTCTTGGCGAGCAAACCCCAGATGCCATCATCGCCACCGGCGACTTGGTGCACTGCGGCGGTGTGGCGGTCTATCGTCAATTTATGGCGGCTCTGGCAGCGGTGAGCGATGTGCCGTTAATGTGCACCCCCGGCAATCACGACTTTTTAGCCCCCATGATAGAAGCAGGCTTGCCCATGTCGCCGCTGCAGTTGGGGCCGTGGTCTATTGTTGGCTTAGATTCTCACGAGGATGACACCCCCAAAGCCCTTGTGGATGAAAAGCGCCGTCATGAGTTGGTGCGTCTTTGGCAGCAACAACAAGCGCAGTTTGCCTTGATAGCCACCCATCATCCGTTGCTGGCGATCGGTGCCCCGTGGCTGGATAAAGACCGGATTGAAGAGCCTGAAGCCCTGTTAGACACGCTGATGAATCAGCAGACCCCCTGCTTTGGCGGCGCGATTTTCGGTCACGCCCATCAAGAAATAAATGCCCACTATCGAGGTGCGCCGCTGTTCGGCACACCTTCGACGGCTTTTCAATTTGCGCCCCGCAGTGAAACATTCGCCATGGGGAGTAAGATCCCGGGCTACCGGTGGCTGTCGCTTTATGACGACGGATCGATAGCAAGCCAAGTGCGTTGGCTGGGCGATACACACCCTCAAACCTCGTTAACCTAGGCCCTCTTTTATATGGCAGAAAAATCCTATTCAGCTGAATCCTTGCAGGTGCTATCCGGTCTTGAGCCCGTCCGCCGCCGGCCGGGGATGTACACCGATACCGCGCGCCCCAATCACTTGGTTCAAGAGGTGGTTGATAACAGTGTGGATGAGGCCATTGCCGGCCACGCCAGTGAGATCGAGGTCTGCATCAATGCCGATGGCTCCATCGAAGTCATTGACGACGGCCGGGGCATGCCTGTGGATATTCACCCGGAACACAAAGTATCCGGGGTAGAGCTTATTCTCACGCGTCTGCATGCCGGCGGTAAGTTCGATAACGAGAACTACAACTTCTCAGGCGGTCTGCATGGTGTCGGGGTTTCCGTGGTTAATGCCTTGTCCGAGTTTCTGGAAGTAGAGGTCAAGCGCGACGGCAATCTGTATCGGCAGCGCTACGAGGGTGGCGAGCCGGTGACCAAGCTGGAGGCGGTAGATACCGTAGGCAAGCGCAACACCGGTACCAGAGTCTGCTTTTTGCCAGATGCCCGATATTTTGACTCTTCTGCGCTGGCCATGGGCCGGCTGCGGCACCTGCTGCGAGCCAAGGCTGTGTTGTGCCCCGGCTTGCGCATGAGCCTGTCTGTGCAAGCTAAGCCAGACGAAAACGAAAGCTGGTTGTTCGAAGATGGTTTGCGGCAGTACCTTGAAGCGGCGGTAGGCGATGCGGAATGCGTGCCTCAAGCCACCATCATGCATCAGGCCAAGGGCAATGCCGAGGCGGTGGAGTACGCCCTGAAGTGGGTAGCGGAAGGTTCTGCGCCCATCACCGAAAGTTACGTGAATCTTATACCCACTGCCCAAGGCGGCACTCACGTTAACGGCCTGCGCTCGGGTTTAATCGATGCGCTGAAAGAGTTTTGTGAGTTCCGTGACCTTTTGCCTCGCGGCGTGAAAATTACCGGCGACGACATATGGGACCAATGCAGCTATGTCCTCAGCGTCAAGTTGCTGGACCCTCAGTTTGCCGGGCAAACCAAGGAGCGCTTGTCTTCCCGTCAGTCAGCGGTATTTGTGTCTGGGGTCGCCAAGGACGCCTTTAGCCTGTGGTTGAATGAACATGCCAGCGAAGGCGAAAAAATTGCCGAGATGGCCATTGGCAACGCACAACGTCGACTCAATGCGGCAAAGAAAGTGGCCCGCAAGCGAGTGACGTCGGGTCCCGCCCTGCCCGGCAAACTCGCAGACTGCTCCGGCCAAGATGCCAGCCGGGCGGAACTGTTTTTGGTGGAAGGTGACTCAGCCGGTGGATCGGCGAAGCAGGCCCGGGACCGGGAGTTTCAGGCAATCATGCCCCTGCGCGGCAAAATCTTGAACACTTGGGAGGTAGATGCCAATCAGGTCTTGGCCTCCCAAGAAGTGCACGACATTGCCTTGGCCATAGGCGTGGACCCGGCCAGCGATGACCTTGCCGGCCTGCGCTACGACAAAGTGTGTATCTTGGCCGACGCAGATTCCGATGGACTGCACATCGCCACACTCTTGTGCGCGTTGTTCGTGAAACACTTTCGCGCCTTGGTTAATGCCGGGCATGTCTACGTCGCCATGCCGCCGCTGTATCGCATCGATGTCGGCAAGGAGGTGTTTTACGCTTTGGACGAAGCAGAAAAAGATGCGGTGCTAACTCGCATGGCGGAAGAGAAGAAACGCGCAACGCCGTCGGTGCAGCGTTTTAAGGGCCTGGGTGAAATGAACCCTGCCCAGCTGCGCGAAACCACCATTCATCCCGATACCCGGCGGTTGGTCCGGCTGACCGCAGACCAAGGGCGAAAAACTGACGACATGATGGACATGCTGCTGGCGAAAAAGCGGGCGCCGGATCGCCGCGCATGGCTGGAAAAGAAAGGCGATCAGGCAGTGCTCGACTAGGCTTCAGCATAAAACAGCAATAAAAGAACGGTGCGAGAGCGGTAAAAACGCAGCTACAACCCAACGAATTGAACAAAGAAAGATACAGGCACATTTCCCATGGATGATGAAATCCAATCCTCGCCCTCCGAAGGCGATGCTTCCGAGTCGATGTCTCTGGCGACTTACACCGAGCGCGCGTATCTGGACTACTCCATGTACGTCATCAACGACCGGGCGCTCCCCCATATTGCCGACGGGCTAAAGCCGGTGCAGCGCCGCATTATTTACGCCATGAGCGAGCTGGGCTTGAACAATCAGGCCAAGTACGCCAAGTCCGCTCGTACCGTGGGCGACGTACTGGGCAAGTTTCATCCCCATGGTGACAGCGCGTGCTACGAGGCCATGGTGCTCATGGCCCAGTCTTTTTCCTTTCGCTATCCCATGGTGGACGGTCAGGGCAACTGGGGCGCGCCAGACGATCCTAAATCTTTCGCGGCCATGCGCTATACCGAAGCGCGGCTGTCCCGCTACGCGGAACTGCTGCTCAGTGAGGCCAAGCAGGGCACCGTGGACTACAGCCCGAATTTTGACGGCAGCGTTAAAGAACCGAAGCTGTTACCGGCTCAGGCACCCTTTGTGTTGCTCAACGGCAGCACGGGTATCGCTGTGGGTATGGCCACAGATATACCTCCTCACAATCTTAACGAAGTAGTTAGCGCCTGCATTCACTTGCTCGACAGTCCCAAGGCGACCACCGCAGACCTTATGACTCACATCAAGGGTCCAGACTACCCAACCGAAGCTCAGGTTATTACACCGGTGGCGGATATACAGGCGCTTTACGAAAGCGGGCGGGGCAGTATCAAGGCCCGGGCTGTTTATCACCGGGAAGGTCCCGAAGTGGTCATTACCGCGCTGCCGCATCAGGTATCGCCGGCCAAGGTGCTGGAACAAGTTGCCCAGCAAATGAACGCAAAAAAGCTGCCCATGCTGGTGGATCTGCGGGACGAGTCTGATCACGAAAACCCCACCCGTTTGGTGTTTGTGCCGCGATCAAATCGCATCGACTACGACCGGCTGATGAGCCACCTGTTTGCCACTACGGATCTTGAGCGAAGTTATCGGGTCAATTTGAACATCATCGGGTTGGATCACCGTCCCGAGGTGAAAGGTCTGGTCGGCATATTGAAGGAATGGCTGAAATACCGGTTAGACGTTGTAACCCGCCGCTTGAATTTCCGGCTGGAAAAAATCAACGACCGGCTGCACATCCTCGATGGCCTGCTCATCGCCTATCTGGATCTGGACGAAGTCATCCGTATTATTCGTGAGGAAGACGAGCCTCGCGCGGCGTTGATGAAGCGTTTTGGCCTCAGCGAAATTCAGGCCAACGCCATTTTGGATTTGCGCCTGCGCAATCTGGCCAAGCTGGAGGAAATGAAGCTTCGCGGCGAGAAAGACGAGCTGGAAGCGGAAAAAGCCGATCTAGAAAAAACCCTCGGCTCAAAGGCCCGTATGCAAACGCTGATCAAGAAAGAGCTGCTGGCGGTAGCTGCGGATTACGGCGATGACCGGCGCACACCGCTGATGGAAGCGGAGGAATCTCAGGCCTTCAGCGAAGAGGACCTGATGACCAACGACCCCATCACTGTTGTGCTGTCTACCAAGGGTTGGGTGCGAGCCGCCAAGGGCCACGATGTAAAACCCCATGAATTGAACTACCGCACCGGCGATGAATTTGCCCAAGCCGCCAAGGGTCGAAGCAACGATGTGCTGGTTTTCCTCGACTCAGACGGGCGCAGCTACAACGCTGCGGCCCACACCCTGCCATCGGCTCGGGGCCAAGGTGAACCCCTGTCCGGTCGCTTCAAGGCGAAAAACGATGCGCGCTTTGTTGGCGTGCTGATGGGCAATGCCGACGCCAAGGTGCTGTTGGTATCCAATGCAGGGTTCGGCTTTGTGGGAACGCTCAGCGAAATGGTCACAAAGAACAAAGCAGGTAAGGCGTGTTTGAGTGTGCCCTCCGGAGGCTACGCGCTGCCGCCGCTGTTGATTGATCCGGCCCTGCACGCGTCTGACGAAGCTCGGGTGGCTGCAGTAACCGATCAAGGCCGCTTACTGGTATTTGCCTTGAAAGATCTGCCAGAGCTAGCCAGAGGCAAGGGCAACAAACTGTTGAACGTGCCATCGGCAGCCTTTAAGTCCGGTGAAGAAGAATTGGTGGGTGCCGTGGCCTTGGGCGAAAAAGACGAGTTGCTGGTGCATGCCGGTCAGCGGCACTTGCGGCTTAAAGCCAAAGATCTTGAGAACTACATCGGTGAACGTGCCCGTCGGGGCCGCAAGTTACCCCGGGGCTTTCAGAAGGTAGAGCGGCTGTCGGTGGAATAGAGGCGTCGGACGATCCAGCGCCTCTAATCACCAGTTTCGGCTTAGGCCGGACGATGAATACCGCAGATTTTGTGGCCGTCCGGGTCGAGGAAGTAGCACAGGTACATTAGGCCCATGTTGCTTTCACGAGGTCCCGGCGGTTCCTCTGACGTGGTGCCGCCGTTGGCTACGGCCACATCATGAAACTCTTGCAGTTGCTCAGGTGATTCGCAGATAAAACCGATCGTTGAACCATTTGCCACGCTGGCAGGCTGGCCGTTGATTGGCTCGGAAACGCTAAAGGTTGAGCCATTATGCGCGTAGAACAGCCGGGTTTGTCCGGTGTCGTTAACGTGCTCCATGGCAGGGCCTGCACCTAAAACGCCTAGAACTGCGTCGTAAAACTGCTTGGTTTTTTGAATATCGTTGGCGCCAATCATGACGTGATTCAGCATGGTCTATCTCCTCTCGTGATGAAAACTGTTGGGCAGCCTAGACCCTTCGCCGGGTTAAAGCTAGCCGCCTAGGTTAAAGCCGAGCACGACTCGAGCTTGTTCGGTAATAAGTTTCTCCTGCTCTTGCGGAAGCGAGCCGACGCTATAAAAAGACGCGTTGGGCGCCAGATCTTCCAAAACCGGATGAGCAAAGGTCTCCGCCCACTGCCGTTGGTCGTCGTTCAGCTCTTCGAAAATCTCTGCGGTCATCAAAGCAGTGTCTGCCTTGGCCAACGATGCCAAGGTTAAGTTCTGCTCCAAGTCGGTAATGTCCTTTAGGGTACTTGTGGATATGGACATTGCCTCAGCTGGATCCTTGGGGCTAATCACGGTTGATAGCATGCAGCGGAATTCCCCTTGGGTTTCGTACTCGGTCAGCAATCGCTGAAGCAAAAAAGAGGCGTACAGGGCGTTCAGGCTGCTGGCCTCAGCCTTGCTGATCAGCAAGGCCAGACCCCGCTCCTGCAGGGTGAGAGCAAACCCAGGGTACAGTGCGCACACTTCCCGGCCCATGGTTAGCGCATCGTCAATGGCCTGCCGCTGTTCCTGCTGATTCAAACTGCGTTGATTGTGCAGTTTTACCGTCAGCAGGTAGGCGGGCTGCTCTTGAGCAGGTTCGCTGGGCACCGAGACGATGGGCAACGAGCGGTTTCCGCGAGTGCTGAACTGGATCACCATGACCGTAATTGGCGGGGTTAGCAGCAGGGTAAGCACTGATAGCAACAAACGGCTCCAAGGGGTGGCGGGTGCGAATCTCTCTCTTGCAAGGCTCACGGTTACCGAGCCGCTGGGCGTGTTGTCGATGGTGGCTTGGGCCCGATAGTCCGCATCAGAGCGCTGCACTCCACTCAGCGCCATTAGCTCATCATCGGCTCCGTAAAATGCAATGCCCGCAACTTCTTCAAGGGTGTTCAGTCGGTTGGCGATCACCGTAAGCGTGATGCGTTGTTTGTTTAGTAATTCCGGCGCGGTGGTGTCTGCCAGCGTCGTGGCCAAGGCTTGCCCGTAGCGGTCCATTTCGTCTTGTCCGTCCGGGCGTTCAAACCAGATGGCCAGCAGACATAGGGCAGAAATTGCGGTGGCAATCGCGGCGGCGGGCAAGGTGACCCGGCTGGCTCGAAACTTGGTGCGAAAGCGTTTTAGTGGACCCACGAGTACCGCCGAGCAGTCGGGCTAGGACTTACACCAAACACTGCACAGTCGCGTCGTTTGAAACGAAAGATTACGTGCATGTGGATAAGCGCCTTAAACAGGTTGCAGGGTTGCCGAGGGTTAAATTAACACAAAGTGGGCAAACCGATCCTTCTCCCGTTGCAGTTGGGCCGTTAAACTACTGGCTTTAGAACGTTGCAAGGTTAGTCACTTGGCCGATCAGATTATGCTTGTGAGTATCTCCGGCCAAGACAAGCCCGGGCTAATGTCGGCGCTGATGGCTATCTGCGCGGAATACGATGCTCAAATACTCGACATGGGTCAGGCGGTAATTCACGACGAGTTGGCGCTGGGGCTGCTGGTGTCTTCGTCGCAGCCCGATGCACTTAGCCAAGCTATTACCGCTCGCTGCGAGCAAACCCAATCGTCTTTGAGGCTGGAACGGGTAGACGCCGCCGACTACGGCTCATGGTCGCAGACCATTTTTAAGAGCCCGCTCATTCTTACCTTGCTGACCGGCGGCAGCGCTGCTGATCCGTTGTTGGCAGTCAGCACCTTAACTCATCAATTCCAGCTGATTATTGATACCGTGCGGCGTCTTACCAAGCCCCGGTCGTTGTCCGAAGGCTCCGATCAGCGCTTTGGCGTTGAGATGCGGCTTAGTGGCGAGTTGGAAAACAGCGCAGAGTTTCAGGCGGAGTTGCTGAAACTGGCGGATCGCAGCGGCTTTGACGTCAGCCTGCAGCGGGATTCGGTATTTCGGCGTAACCGCCGCCTTGTGGCCTTTGATATGGATTCCACGTTGATAGCTGAAGAGGTTATGGATGAGCTTGCCAAGCGTCACGGAGTGGGCGACCAAGTAGTGGCCATAACCGAATCGGCCATGGCCGGTGAACTGGATTTCAAAGAAAGCTTCAGGCAGCGGGCAGCCCTGTTGGAAGGCATGCCGCTGGCAGTGCTGCATGACGTAGCTGAGTCGGTTGCCCTGAATACCGGCGCCCGCCGGCTAATTAAGGCCTTGAAGCACTTTGGTTACACCATTGCGGTGTTCTCCGGTGGTTTTCAGTATGTGGGTGAATACCTGCAGCGCCAGTTGGGTATCGACTATGTTTATGCCAATGAGCTAGAGGTTGTCGATGAGGTGATGACGGGCAGGGTGCTCGGTGACATTGTCGATGCTCAAGGCAAGGCAGACTTGTTGCATGAAATTGCCGGCAAGGAAGGCATTTCTCTGGCTCAAACTATTGCCGTAGGAGATGGCGCCAACGATCTACCCATGCTGCAGCAAGCCGGCCTGGGTGTTGCCTACCACGCCAAGACCATTGTGCGAGAAAACGCCAAGCACTCAATCTCTAATTTTGGTTTGGACGCGATCCTTTATCTGATTGGGTTCAGCGACCTAGACGTTGAGCAAGCGCTCACCAGTGATTCTTAGCCTCATAAGCCAAGAACCCAAGGGGTATGGCAGTGCTAGCGCCTATTTGCCCGACCACTGCGGCTTGCGCTTTTCAGCAAACGCTTTGGGGCCTTCCCTGGCGTCATCCGAGCGTCGCCAGCGGTAAAACGTGGGATAGTTTTCTTGAGCTAACATGGCTTGGGCTAGGCTGTTTTCGTCCAGCCCCCGATGCATGGCTTCTTTGGAGGCCTGAATCGCCAGGGGTGCTCCGGCCAGTATCTTGTCGCACCATTGGGACACGGCAGTGTCCAAGTCCTCGTTACCGACCACTTGGGTAACGAAACCCATTCGATAACCTTCGGTTGCACTGACTCGCTCGGCGCTCAGCACTAAGCCCATGGCTTGCTTAAGCCCTATTTGCCGGGCCAGTCGATGAACACCGCCACCAAGAGCGACGGCGCCAACCAAGGGTTCGGGCAAGCCGAATGAGGACCGCTGCGTGGCAACGATCAGATCGCATGCCAGTGCAATTTCAAATCCCCCCCCTAGCGCGAAGCCGTCTACCGCAGCAATAACCGGCTTGTTCAAATCGAACCGCTCGATTAATCCTGCGTATCCGTGTTCCGGATAACCGGCGTGGCGGCCTTGTGCGGCAATGGATTTCAGATCGCTGCCAGCACAGAATGCTTTATCACCGGCGCCGTCGATGACGCAAAGATACTGCTGTTCGTCGCCAGCGAACTCATTGAAGGCGCTCTCTAGTTCATTGTGCATAGGGGCATGGAGCGCGTTCATCACCTCTGGCCGGTTAAGCGTTATTCGGGTGATATGGTTTTCGCAGTTAACGTTGATGTACTGATAGCTCAAAGTATTCTCCAGTCCGGGCATAGACAGCCTGATAGTCAGGAGGTCGAGCATATCAGCGCGAATCATAGGCGGATATGGACTGCGCCGTTACTGGCATTCGGGCTACAGTCTAGGTGCTCGATAGGGTCTGTAACGGCGGGGGAATCACTATGTTGTCAGATGATGAAAAAATAGCGCTTCAAGAAAATGGCTTTTGCATTTTACCTGACGTGCTCGACGCGCCGGCGTTGGCGCATGCGCGTGAGAGTCTGACCTTGGCCGCCGCAGAAAGCCGCCGCAGGAGTATGCCAACCTATATCAGTGACCTGGATCCAAATGACGCAAATGTTCGGGTTTTTAATCTGCTGGATCTTGACCCACTGTTCGCAAAGTTAATTGCTCATCCCGCTGCGATTGGAGCGGTGCGATGGCTGCTCGAAGACGATTTCATTATTTCCAATTTTACCGCCAACACCGCCAAGCCCGGCAGTGGTTCGATGGCGGTTCATTCGGATCTGGCCATCGTCATCCCGGAACCTTGGCATGCGCCGTGGAGCGTAAACGCCATTTGGTGCTTGGACGATGTCTACGCCGATAACGGCGCCACTCTTTATTTGCCTGGTAGCCATCACTTTCAGCGTCGAAGCGAATTGCCGGAAGATCCCAAGCAAGCCATGGTGCCCTTCGAGGCCGAGGCAGGCAGCCTAATCATCATGGAGGGACGGCTATGGCACACATCGGGAGAAAACCGAACCGAGGATCAAGATCGGGCGCTGCTGTTTGGTTACTACGTGCGCTCGTTCATCCGCCCACAGTGGAACTTCAATGTGGGTTTGTCCGAAACGACGAAAGCCCAGCTTAGCCCTGAATTACGACGCTGGCTGGGTCTGGGTCTGACGGCGAACGTCAAAACACTGGGCGGGATTGACTAAACCGGTGATCTCGCCAAGCCCCTCGTTATCCTAGAAGACCGTATAACCTCCATCCACAGTCACCTCTTGGCCGGTGTGAAAAGTCAAAGAGGTGTCTGCCAAGAACGCGCCCACTTCCCGAAACTCGCTAGGGTCTGCCCAACGCCGTACCGGGGTGCGCTTGGTGGTCACCGTACGAAAGGTATCGTTTTCGTAGCTACCCGAGGCTAGGTCAGTTTTGGTCCAGCCGGGTAAAAGAGAGTTGACGCGAATGTTGTGACGGGCAAGACCCACGGCAAGGGCGCGGACCAAGCCATTCAAGCCTGTTTTTGCCGTGCCGTATGCCTCGTTACCTGCGGCACCGTGAATGGCCGATGTTGACGAAACCGCGACCAAGCTACCGCCTTCGCCTTGCTCGATCAGTACCTTGGCGGCTTCTCGCAGGGTGAGAAAAACGCCGTCTAGATTAATGGCCATAACCGATCGCCAGTCCGCCAGCGACATATCCACAAACGATTTGCCGGTGCCGCCGCGGCCGGCGTTGGCAAATAAGCCATCGAGGCGGCCAAAGTCGTCGGTGGTGCGCTTCATGCACTGAACAATCTGCGCTTCATCGCCCACATCACAAACATAAGCTCGGTGGGTGCCGCCCAAGGCGTTGAGGGCCTTCAGAGCCTCAGCATTTTTGGCCTCGTTTCGACCCCATACCGCAACCGATCCGCCGGCGGCCGCAATTCCTTCTGCCATGCCAAGGCCAATACCACCGTTGCCGCCGGTAATGATAAATACTTTGTTGGTTAAATTTGTCATAGCACTTCCTAAAAATTGAACGCGTCGTCGCTTGCAGGCACGACCTAACTTATTCGCCTGTTGGCCTTTGAAAGGCGGGCAGGCGGCGCCACGT
>JAYNPH010000015.1:0-6556 GCA_038113685.1 Gammaproteobacteria bacterium | reverse complement strand
TTGGTTGCACCTAATCTGAGCGTGAGACTGCGGCTTGAACCTATGTGGGGTTCGGCTAGGGTGACTGGGTGTGCAGAAAACCTTGGCGGTAAATTCAGGCAGGAACAGCCGCCGTAAAGACGGTGGATTGAGGAGGGTTGTGTGTCAAATTTGCTCGAACGCGCCGAGGCCTTGGCGCCTTTGTTTCGTGACAATGCTCGAGCCGCGGAGGCTGCCCGCCGGCCGTCAGAGCACGTAATTCAAGCAATCAAAGAAAGCGGCCTGTTTGCCCTAATGGTGCCGAAGGCTTACGGCGGCCATGAGGCGGATTTGGACACTTTTTTCGATGTTGTGCTGACCCTGTCTCGAGCTGATGCTTCCATGGGCTGGCTCGCCGGGTTTCTTATCGAGCACAATTTGTGGGTTTTAAACTACTCCGATGAAGTCTGCAGCACGGTCTTTGGGGACGACAATTATGTCCTTGCTCCTGCCACCCTAAATGTCGGCGCTGGCACCGCCGAAGCCGTCGACGGAGGCTACCGGCTGAGTGGGCAGTGGCAGTGGGGCACCGGTATTTTGCACAGCCGGTGGGTGTTAGCCGGCGGTATCGCCATGGTTGAGCAGACGCCAACGCCGACGTTCTTTCTTTTGCCCATCGAAGATGTTGAGCTAGTCGACACGTGGTTTATGAGCGGCATGTGCGCCACCGGCTCGTGGGATTTCAAAGTGAACGACGTCTTTATACCCCAAGATCGTGCCTTGCCTTTTCAGAGCATTCTGGATGCCACCAGCGGCATATCCGCGCGCTTTGCCGGGCCGCTTTATCGCACGCCTTTGATGCCGGTGCTTGGTTTTGCTGCTGGCTTACCCATTTTAGGCGCGGCCCAGTCGGCGCTTTCGAACTTTGCTGAACAAATGCGGGGCAAGCTGACGAACAAAGTCCTGCGTTCCGGCATGCCTCAACCCGATGTCAGTAAGGTGCTTGGTGAGGTTTCGTTGAAAGTGGAAACCGCAGAGCTGCTGATGCGAAGCGTGCTGCAAGACGTGATGAGTAAGCGCAATGAGGCAAACTCAGAAGAACGGACTCATTGGCTGTCTCAGATTGCTTTCGCCGTGCACACCTGTAAGGAGGCCTCCATCCAGCTCGCCGATGTCACCGGTGCCAGTGGTGGCCATTTGGATAATCCGGTGCAGCGGGCGGTAAGGGATATTGCAGTAGCCTCGAATCACGTGGTGTTTTCAAAAGACAGCCAATACACCGCGGTGGGCCGGAACTTGCTTGGTCAATAACCTTGGGTTTTCACCTAAGCGGTTTCCCTCAAAAGCAGGGTATTCAGGCTGGATGTAGAGCCTGTATCGTTTCTGCTCTCAGTTCCGACTTTGATGCCTTGCCGGCTTCTTCACGCACCAATCGTGGTAGTAAGTATCCGGGGAGGATTGTCCTCATTTCATCGTGCAGCCTAAGGGCTTCTTGGTCCGTTACATAAAAGTGGGCGGTGCCAGCCACCGGATCTGGCATGTGCAGGTAGTAGGGCAGCACCCCTTGGTCGAATAACGCCTCAGACAGTTGGCACAGGGTAGTGGTTTGGTCATTGATCCCGCGCAGCAATACGCTTTGGTTAAGCAGATGCACACCAGCCTGTCGAAGCTGCGCAAACGCATGGGCCGTATCTGAACTTAACTCCTGAGCGTGGTTGCAATGTACGACCAAGGTCACTGGGCATCGGCTTTGTGTGAACACGCTTAACAATTCATCCGTGACGCGCTGGGGTAGCACAATGGGCAGGCGGCTGTGCAAACGGATGCGCCTAACGTGATCGATGGCGTTGATCTCCTCGAACAGCTCATTCATGGCTCGATCCGGCAGCAGCAGGGGGTCGCCACCAGATAAAATGACCTCTTCAACGCTGGGGTCGGCCCCGATAACCGCGAGGGCTTCGCCGTGGGCGGTAGGCCGGTGCTCCTGATACGGAAAGTGTCGCCGGAAACAGTAGCGGCAGTTAACGGCGCAGCCAGGCGTGGTAATCATGAGGACGCGCCCCTGGTACTTCTGGATCAAAGTTGGTGCGCGTTGAAAGCTCAGGGTTGGATCTGTTTCCATGAGGGGATCCAGCGTGAAGCCGTCGGTGTGTTGGTTTTCGTCGTTGCTGGGAAGCACCTGCAACAGCAGGGGGTCGCTTGGGTTGCCGGGCTGCATGCGCCGGGCGAAAGGCTCTGGCACCAGCATCTTGAAATCTGGTTGGTGGTCCGTGGCGTGGCTGCTGCTTTCCAGCCCGAGGTAATCCAGCAGCGCCTGAGGCTGGCGAAATGCATTCTGCAGCAGCTTTTGCCACGTGTCGGGCTGCCACGCGGTTCGGTTCGGGGTTATCATGAGGGCTTACCAACGGATGAATGCAAAACTATGGCTACCTATTCTACCAACGAATTCCGATCCGGCATGAAAGTAATGCTGGACGGCGACCCCTGCAACATTTTGGAAAACGAGTTTGTGAAGCCGGGTAAGGGCCAAGCGTTCAATCGCGTCAAAATGCGTAATCTCATGAACGGCCGTGTTTGGGAACGCACCTTCAAGTCCGGCGAGAGCATCGAGGCGGCGGATGTGATTGATCTCGACATGGAATACCTCTACACCGATGGGGAGTTTTGGCATTTCATGAAAACCGACGACAGTTACGAACAGGTCGCCGCCAGTGCTGCGGCAGTATCGGACTGTCAGAACTGGCTTAAAGAGCAGGACATCTATCAAGTCACCCTGTGGAATGACGATCCCATCGCTGTCACCCCGCCAAACTTTGTGGAGCTGGAAGTCACCGACACCGATCCGGGTCTGAAGGGCGATACAGCCAACGGCGGCACTAAGCCAGCAACCCTTTCCACCGGCGCCACCATCAAGGGCGTGCCGCTGTTTATTAATATTGGCGATGTGCTGAAAGTAGACACCCGCACAGGGGAATACGTCTCCCGCGCGAAAACCTAATAGCCGCGCACCCATGAGTGAATGGCGGCCCTCGGCAAGCATCAAGCATCTGCAGCAGCGCGCCGGTTTGCTGACTCAGACTAGGGGCTTTTTTGCCCAACGCGATGTGTTGGAGGTACAAACGCCGGTGCTGGCCCAGCATTCGGTCACAGAACCCGATGTGCAAAGCATTCAGGTGCCGGGTTATGGCTACCTGCAAACCTCGCCGGAATACCACATCAAGCGCCTACTCGCAGCGAGCATGCCCAGTTGCTATCAGCTCGGCCCGGCCTTTCGCCATGGCGAGCAAGGGCGTTTGCACAACCCTGAATTCATCATGCTGGAGTGGTATCGACTCGGTTTTGACCACCATCAGCTGATGCATGAAGTGGCGGATTTGGTGGACTTATTGTTGGGATGCAAACCCTATCAGCGCCTTACCTACGCAGACTTGGTTGGCGAAGACGAAGAGCGTTCTCGCGATGCACTGGATCTTGCCTTCGCCGAAGCCTGTGAGCGGCTAACCCCCGGACGGTTCTTCATCACCGATTACCCGGCAGATCAAGCTGCGTTGGCCCGCCTCAACCCAGACGGAAAAACCGCAGCCCGGTTTGAACTGGTGATCGACGGCGTGGAAATCGCTAACGGTTACTGGGAGTTGCTGGATCCAGAGGAGTACCGCCAACGATTTGCGGCGGACAGCGAAATACGCCAACAGCGCGGCCTGCCAGCTATGGAAGTGGATGAGCCTTTCTTGGCGGCGTTAAAACACGGTATGCCGGCGTGTGCTGGGGTTGCCATGGGTTTTGATCGATTGGTGATGCTAGCGGTTGGGGCGAAGGATCTGTCAGCCGTTCTCGCGTTTCGGGGAAGCTAATTTCTGGGAAATGCTATCGGGTGGGCCTAGTGATCCTCCAGATAGCGCCCGGGGTAGCCGTTTTCGTAGAGGCCCAGCATGCCACTTTGCTGATCTTGTCCGTCATAGGCGCCGAAGCCCAACAGCACCTTGATCTGTTCACTTTGACCGCGAATGGTGTCTAACGAGTGGTTCATAAAGGTGTTTTCCACGGTTCTGAGCCATCCAGCGCAGTACGAGATGGACAAAGCTCGCCTTGGTTTGTCGCTGTTGTTAGCGCCCCCGCGGTGAATCAAGTCGCCACGAAAGATAATGGCATCTCCTCTCTTCATTACCGCGCGTGCGTAATCGGATGATTCCGCTCGTTGCGCTTTGGGCCAGCGCCAGCTGTCTGGCGCAATCCATGTGGCTCCGTTTTCTTCGGTGAAGTCGTCCAAGGCGTAAATGGCATTAACGATAAAGGGATCGGGGCCTAGGGGGATTGGCCAAGAGTCTGAGTCTCGGTGGGCCTGCTGACGAGGTTCGCCGGGTCGTATTTCAATGAGCTCACCGGCGTTGAGGAGCACCTCGCCGGCAAGCGATCCCATGGTTCTCCTGGCCCATTCCACAACGTTTGTCTCGCCGATAACCTCTGGGCTGGAAGGAAATTTTTCGATCAGTCCATGCATCCGAACGGTGTTATGCCCGAGAAATTTGTCGTAGTCCGTTGAACCGGTTGCGGGCAAGCCAAGCTTGGACGTTTCAAGGTAGGAATCTATTTCAGCATTGAGCGATTGCACAAGAGACGGGGACAGTGCGCCTTGAAGGATGGCTGCGCCGGTAGTTTGAGTCGAGTGATCGATCGCCTGCCAGGGATAGGGGTGGGTAAATGTTTCGATCACATTGGGTCTCCGCGACGTTAACGAGGGTTGAATGTCTCTATAGATTAAAAGTCCCCACAGCTTGCCCGAGCTGGACAATACAGCCCTCATTAATATTGTTGGCTAACACTACCGAGTCCTTTGCAAAGCAACAAATAACCGTAGAGCCCAGCAAGAAACGCCCGATCTCATCCCCGCGCTTAAAATCTTGGTCGTGGGTCGTCACGATCTCCTCACGGTAGGGTGAGGCTGGCCCTTCCCACACGGTTTCAATCGAGGCGACAATAAGCGCGCCGACCAGAACCAAAAGCATGGGGCCGAATTCGGTTTCAAAGCGACAGACCAGTCGCTCGTTACGACAGAACAGGCCGGGAATGCCTGCCTCGGTGACGCCATTTACTGAGAATAGAGCGCCGGGAATGGCTCGGGTTTCCACCAGTTTGGCATCACAGGGCAAGTGAATACGGTGATAGTTGCTGGGCGCGAGGTAAATGGTGCAAAAGTCGCCGTTTTCAAATCCTTTGCCGGTCTCGCCTGCCAGCGAATTCAGCGTGTACTGATGGCCCTTGGCTTGCATTAGTAGGTCACTTTGAATCTGCCCGATTTGGCTTACTGTGCCATCCACCGGGCAAGCGAGAGCTTTCGGTTCGTCGGGCAGCGGTCTGGTCCCGTCGGCCAGCGCCCGGGTAAAAAAGTCGTTGAAGCTGCTGTAATCGTCCAGATGTTTGCGCTGTGCGTCTGCCAAAGAAATATCATAGGCCTTGGCGAACAAATGAATGAAGGTGCGCCTTATAACGGTGATCTCGCTTTGGGCTAACCAGCCCACAAGGCGAGACAAGCCATGTTGAGGCATGACTTTTTGCAGGCTCAGGAAAAACGTGCTCATAACCCACCTGTCTCGGACGGATTCACAATAGGGGTGTCTGGGTCGTTGCCCCACTCTGCCCAAGAACCGTGGTAAGCCCTTACGTGTAAGCCGAGCAAGCGACCTACCAAGTACGACAGACCGGAACGATGATGGGTTTGGCAGTGGGTGATCACGTGATCCGCGGCCAGTAATCCCAGTGAAGACGCAAGGCTATCAAGGTCTTCCACCAAGCGCAGTTGGCGGCCGCTGTCCTTTAGCAGTTCCCAGTCCAGATTCACCGCTCCGGGTATGTGTCCCGCACGGGCGGAACCGGACCGTAGTCCTGCGTATTCCTCCGCCGAGCGAACATCCCAAATAACGCAGGTTTCATCGTCTAATGCAGCCATTACGTCGGCGATCTCGGCAATGGGGGCCGAGTCGATGGCAAGGCCTAAGGCCGCGCTGGGTTCAACTGGGGTGGGGCTTTGGCTCAGAGGTAGTCCGGCTCCATGCCAGGCATGAAGCCCGCCATCCAAATAAGCCCAGTCGTAATGGCCGATTATGTCTAGGGTCCAAAAAAAACGACCCGCCCAGCCGCCGCCCTCGTCATCAAAGGCAATGACTTTCTGATCTGGCTGATAACCAATTCTGGTCAATGTGGCTTCAATCTCGGACAATGATGGCAGCTTGCCAGTGGCCGGCGGGATACCGCAAACCAACTCAGACGGTTCTACCAAAACAGAACCGGGAATGTGCGCTTGCTCGTACAGAGCCCTTGAAGTGATTTGCACCAAGAGGGTATCGCCCTCGGGCAAGTCTGCTACGACATCAGGTTCCAGCACTTCTACCGGGTGTTGGTGGTACACATGGCGCTCCGCGTAAGGTTAGAGTTGCATCATAGCGGAAACAGGCGAACAAACAGGAGAAATCAGTGAGTTCCGATTTGGTTTGGATCGATTTGGAAATGACGGGGCTCTCACCTGAAAACGACCGAATCATCGAGATAGCGACCGTTGTGACCGATAAAGATTTGAATGTCCTTGGTGAAGGGCCTGTGT
>JAYNPH010000014.1:31796-34648 GCA_038113685.1 Gammaproteobacteria bacterium | reverse complement strand
CCGGTGTCGTATAAGCTGCTGCCCGCTGGTTCACCGTCACTGTTAGCCGCCGATGACTCCGCCGTGGCTCGGCGGGGCGCTTTCGGCAAGCATCATTTGTGGGCAACACCCTATACCGAGGGTGAGTTCAGTGCGGCGGGTGCGCATACGGTGATGCACGACGGTGGCGGCTTGCCTGAGTACACCAAAAACGATCGAGACATCGCAGAATGTGATCTGGTTATGTGGCATACCGTGGCATTAACCCACGTGCCGCGGCCGGAAGATTGGCCGGTGATGCCGGTGGAATACACCGGTTTTCACCTGATCCCCGTCGGTTTCTTTGATCGTAATCCAACGTTGGATCTACCCAGCAAGTGCCACGCTTAATTTGAACAGCTTGAGGTTGCAGACGCGATGACTCGATATCGACTTTATGGCGGTGGAGGCTCACCTTATTCGCAGAAGATGCGAGGCATTCTCCACTACCGGCGGCTGGCTTTTGATTGGGTGCAAATCACGCCGGATATCCGTGCCCAGATAAAGCATGACGGCCCTCCGGTGATTCCGATTTTGCAGCTTCCCGAAGACGGCAGCCTGCACGTCGACTCTACGCCCTTGGCATTAATGCTTGAGCAGCGACACAGCCAACGCTCGATTATTCCCGATGACCCAGCCGTTGCATTCTTGTCTTATCTGATTGAAGACATGGCCGACGAGTGGGTAACGAAGATGATGTTCCACTACCGCTGGGATCTGGAAATTGACCAGCAGTACAGTTCGCGTCAGATCATCAGCGATAACACGCCGGGGCTGCGCGGCGAAGCGCTTGCCAAGGCTGCAGAAGCCATCCGTCAGCGTCAGGTGGGGCGCATGCCCTTGGTGGGTTGTACGCCCCAGAACAAGCCCACTATTGAGCAAAGCTTTCACGAGTTGCTGGCGATATTGGATACTTTCGCAACCCGTGACGAATACCTTTTCGGTACACGCCCGTCGCTGGCAGACTTTGGTTTGTTTGGTCAGCTCAAGACCCTCGCCAGTGATCACACGCCCATGCTGATCATGCGCAACACCGTGCCCAGCGTATACGACTGGGTGCGCCGACTCGAGGACAGTAGCGGTATCGAGGGCCAATGGCACGCCTTTGACGACATGCGACCGGCGGTGACCGATCTGCTGAAATTCACGGCCAAGTATTACCTGCCTTTTTTGCAGGCCAATGCCATTGCTGCTGATTCCGGGGACGCCGAGTTTCAGGTCGAGTTGGCCGGCAGAGCCTTTGCGCAACCGACGTTTAAATATCAGGTGAAGTGTTTCCAGCGTTTGAGGTCGCTGCTGCAAGAGGCGCCCGGATCGGCGCTTCGTGAGCTGTTGCAGGAAACCGGGTGCTTGGACTTTCTGGATTAGCGGCTGCAATCACAAGTCGGGAATAGCAAGGCCGGCTGTTGGGCCGGCCCGAATAAAACAAGTTCAATCTCGAACTACTGGCCTAACTGAATCATCAGATGAGATACGTGTAGGTCGTTCACACAGTCTGCAACGGGGGCCATGCCAGCGGACCGCATGGCGGCGGGCATGGTTCGATCTCGAACAGAATCCATCATTCCCGCCATGTCATCGGTAGTGCCATAAATTGTCGACACGTAGTCGAAGCCCGAAATGCCAAACACCGGTGTCATCACACTGGCGCCGATATTGCTGTCCTGTTGACTGTTTGCCAGACCAATCAACTGACTGACGAATGCCGCACCGTCAGCGACGGTCTTGTCATCGTTGAGATTGCAAACCGAGGCAACCATGGGCTTTTGTTGGGCAACCACAAGCTCAGAAGTCAGAACCTGAGACCCCAAAATGACCGGTTTATTGCAGGTAACCATGGAGTAGAACTTTTCGACGAGCTTGGAGCCTTTGCTATTAAACGCGTCGTTGGAGGCGTAGTAATCGTTCCACGTGGGGTAGTAGTTGACCCAGCGGACATCAGCATCTTGATAGGGCTCGTTGACGGCAACTGCCTCCCACAGATAGGCGTGCATTTGAACGTCATTCTTGCGGGTGAACCTACCAACTTCATCGCTGCCAAAGGCAACGAGATCAGCGGCGCTAACGCCCTCATTTAACGTGCATTCGTAAATCTCCGCGATCACCGGGGCCGGGTTGTCGGCGACGGCGTTAAGGGGAATCAAGCAGGCAAGAGCAATCAGTAATCTTTTCATTATTTTTCCTTTCAAACCGGCTTTGGCTTATGCGCTGGCCGGGAAACAGACGACAGGCTCACGGCTGTCGCCTCGTTAAAAGCAGTGGTGGGGCATCAGTTGCCAAAAACTGCCAGGTCGACGTAAATCGAGCGGTTTTCAACGCTGCGAATGTCCTTCACATCGTCGATCAACTTGGCGTAAGCCTCTTGCCCGGTCGGGTTCTGCGGAAACAGCTCCGCCATACTGTTGGCCGAAATGGTGACAGCGTGGGTGGCGGGTTGGTCACCCATACCGTTCAGAACAAACAGATTGGTCGCCGCACTGTTGCTGTCCAAGGCACCAATGTATTCCTGCCAAGCGCTTACGTAGGCCGCAGCATCCGATACGGCGATTCCTGTGTTGAGGGTGTATCTGCCCGGCGCGGGAACAATCGCAGGATTGCCGGAGGTTATGCCCGTGCTGAAAAACATCGCCTCAGAGACCAAGGACGCGGAGGCCCCGACGATGACCGAGGCGGACGCGGGAGTCCAGGAGACCGTGTGGTTGTCCCACTGGACGGCGTTGACCGAGGCGACCGGCGTCGGGCGGGACGAGCCCCGGGAAGGTGACCGTGCGGTTGTCCCGCCGGACGACGGCGACCGAGGCGACCGGAGGCCGTTGAGACGGGCACCCGAGAGG
>JAYNPH010000014.1:30115-31786 GCA_038113685.1 Gammaproteobacteria bacterium | reverse complement strand
GCGCAGGATGGCCGTAGCAGGATTTTTCTTGCCCGTGGGTGAATTCCAGTATTCCGTCAGGGCCTCGACGACGCCGGCTGGATTACTGACATTAAAGTTGTAAACAAAGCCCACAATGTTTGCCGGCGCGGCGTGGTCGTCGGCGTGAACAGTGGTGGTGGCGAATGCCAATAGAGACGCGGATAGAAGAGCAAATAACCTTTTCATCTTTATTTTCCTTATTTTGACTTAGGTTTGCATTCAATGCTGGGAAGCTCGCATATAACTTGCATATTGAAAGCCTCTCCGCGGAGGCTACGACAAGTGCGTCTCATCTACAATGGCAGTCATCGTGAACGCTGAGATGGGAGGACCGATGTTTGTTGAGAGGACGCTTGGTGCTGGACTCGCCTAGGAAGCCAGCACGAACGCGTCGTTGGCGGCCTTGGTCTCAGTCATCCGGCTTGCATCCTTGGTGGAATCAGTGAAACCTGCCACTCTTTTTACTGACGGGGATGCGCATGGGCAAGTTTTGTTGGCGCTCTGGCATGGGCTTGCGGCTGTGTCTGGTGCCGCTGCTGCTGATCTTCAGCGGGCCGGGCCTGGCGGGCTATGACCGCGAAGGTTCAATGTCCCGAACCACAAACGGCGAGGTGGAAATCGCCTATCGCGTCGTCGGCGATCCTGACGCAGATCCCATATTGATCATCATGGGGCTTTCCGCCTCCCACCGGGTGTGGAATCCTGAAATAATTGAAGGCCTTATAGACGGCGGTTACCGTGTGATTTTGCTGGATAACCGGGACGTGGGTGAATCCTCAAGAATTCCCACTCGAGGCAGGCTGTGGCTGGGCTGGCAGCTGCTGAAATATCAGGTTGGCTGGAAAGTGAAATCACCTTATCCGCTGACAGCGATGGCGGACGATGCAATAGCGGTGCTGGACGAACTCGATATTCAGCGCGCTCATATTATTGGTGCCTCCATGGGCGGCATGATTGCTCAAATCATTGCCTATGATCACCCTCAACGAACACAGTCGTTGGTGTCCATCATGTCGACGACTTGGGCATCGCACCTGCCGCCACCCGGGCGAGCGCAGCGAGACGGTATCTCGCAAATGAATGAAAGTTCCGCAGAGGAGGCCGCCCGCTTGGCGCAAATGGGTTTCTACACCAGTGCCCTGCCGAATCAGGTCACAGCGATTCTCAACGCGGGTGATAGAACCGAGCGAGTGAGTCAAATCAGCGCGCCGACGCTGGTATTGCACGGTGCGCAAGATCAATTGTTGGTTCCGGAGCATGGTCAACACACAGCGGCGACCATAACTGGCGCAAAGTTTAAAGTTTACGAAAACATGGGCCACAACTTACCGGACGACGTCGTTCCTTTTTTGGTTGCCGATATGCTGGCGCATATTGGTAACTATCCGATCACATCGCTTTGATGTTGTGTCCCACGGTGTGACCGCAAATTTTTGTGATGAAGCGAGTTTTCTTCGGCGCGGGTGGCTGACTCAGGGTTGGGGCGTTTTGCAAATACCTGCCTAGGCGGGCGCAATGGGGCAATTGTCCTTTTCAACTTTGTGAGCAAAGGTGGTAGCGTTTAAGAGCTTGAAAGCTAAGGAGAATGACAATGCGCTTAATTGTTAGCTGTGCAACATGGCTCGCCGCATTAAGAAAGTCTGCATTGGT
>JAYNPH010000014.1:23126-30105 GCA_038113685.1 Gammaproteobacteria bacterium | reverse complement strand
GCTATGGCCCAGTTCAGCTTCGCTGAATCTGAATACGCTGCCGCTTGGGGTCCAAGCGTCGGCGCTACCGTGCCGCTGCTGTCTGCCAGTGACCAAAACGGCGAGCTGCAAAACCTAGATACCTTGATGGGATCGAAAGGACTGTTATTCGTTTTTAATCGTTCAGTGGATTGGTGACCATTTTGCATGCGTCAGTTCGTGAAACTGAGTGATATTCAAGATAAGTTCAAAGCTATTGGGGTCAATGTCGGCGGCATGACCTATGACCAAGCCGAAACCATTCAACAATTTCATGCCAAGTGGGGGCTCGCGTATCCGCTGTTGCGTGATGTAGACGGCCAACACGTAGACGCTTGGGGTATTCGAAACGAGGAATACGGCCCCGGCACATTTGCCTACGGCATACCTCACCCTGGCGTGGTGCTCGTGTCGCCAGAGGGGGAAATTCTGGCAAAGTGGGCGGAAGCCGGTTACCGATCAAGGGCTGACTGGCAAACCGTTTTCAGTGAGGTTCGGGCCATCGTGGGCGGCAGCTAGCCGTCCACAGATTGGGAGGGGCTTTATGCACGACTTACGCAATAGCCTAATGTGGCTGGGTTTGGTGTTTCTGGGTCTGGTGAACGGCATTTTGGAAGATTTGTTGTTCATTTTTGTAATCGTGCCCTATGCGCCGATTTCTTTAGACCTAACCGGAGAACTGTTTTGGGTCTTCACGGTACCGCTGGCTCAACTGATGGCGCTTGGCATTACGGGAACCATCGGCTGGTTCTTCCTCGGCTTGGAGCAAATTCCGCGCTTAGTCGTCTTTTGGGCAGTCTGGATTGTTGCCCGCACCGCATTCTTGCTGCAGATCCATAATCCCTTGGACGATGTGGCCGTGTACTTGGCTTGGCTGACCCTGTGGTGCGCACTGATCGGATTAGCGGGGTATCGCAAGCAGCGGCTCCGCCCAGAGCTCAGCTAAGAGCTGGCCTCGGCCTCGGCGCCATCCGAGTTGGACAACGAAAAGCCGATCAATTGCCGTTTGTTGAAGTTGCCGCTGAGCTTGCTGAAAAAATCCAATACCGCCATTTGCCACCCATATTTGGCGCGCAATGCCTGATACGCCTTGGCACTGACGTCGGCGTCGTCTTCGAGCCACGCTGTCGCCGGGGCCGCTGGGCCGGTGATTTTTCCCGACACCGTACAGGGGGCAACCTGTATCTCTGCGTAATTGCGCACGCGCTTCACCTTGCCTGCGGCGCCGGCCGAAAACAGGTAGAAAGCGTTTTTAGATTCCAGACAGGCCATCCAAACCGGCGTCCAAACCCAACTGCCGTTGTGTTTTTTGGTGCCAATGGATGCGTATTTTTGCTGGCTCAGCATAGATAGGGCCTCGAGATCGGGAGCCTAACGCTACCAAAGGCGCATAGCATCTGCATCCCGCAAAACCCCTGCCTGTCGAGGCCGAGCAACCGTAGCTCGCGCCACAGGAAAGGGTAAATGTCCCGCCGGCGCGACCCCAGTTGAAACGCCGTTATTGGACCCCGTTCATGCGAAAACCCAGACGGGGAAAATGCACGAACACCTCGCCAGCCCGCTGGTCGACCCGTTTCACTACCAGTTCGTTTGCGGATGCTCGTATCAATTCGCCACGGGTGGGTTGAAATCCGTAGTCGATAGCTACGACTTCAACCTGCGCGCCTATGTCAAAGGGTTCAGATGCTACGCTGTTGTCTGCGTCGATGGTCGCCGGGTTGCTGTTTTGCGCAACGGCCACCGCGGCATCGCCGCTGATGCTGTCTGGCTGTCCATGCCCGAAAGCCGCCATGCGTTCCATCCAGCGGGTGAGCGCCGGTAGCTCCGCCAAATCACTCTGGAGCACCTCGTTTTTATAAACAAACCAGCAGCAGTGATAGGTGGAAAAATCCACAATGGTAGGGGCGCTGCCGCCAATGAACTCGGCAGAGGACAACTGCGTCTCCAGTCTGCCCATATGCTGTAGCCAGTGGGGCAGGGCAACGCTCAGGTCCATGCCGAGTTCGGTAGAGCCTTTGCTAAAGTCTGCTCGATCCTTCATGAACGCCTCGGCAGCGGTGGGGTCGCTAAACAAATCGCTTCCCGCCAGTGCCTTGGGTTGAAAGGCTACGGCAACGCTGGCCTTGAATAAAAAGGTGTCGGTCCAGTGCGCGGCGGCCGTAAGCTGGGCAATGTGCTCGTCAGGATAGATTGAATTTGTCGGATACAGTCGGTCGATGTACTGGCAAATAAGGGCGGTATCGCAATAAACGTTGGAACCATGCTGAAGCACAGGGGTCTTTCGGTAGCCGCCGGTTAACGCCATAAGATCTGGCTTGGGCATGATGACTGGAATTTCGACGGTTTTGTAAGTCTGCTGTTTGTAGCCGAGCAGGCAGCGGACTTTTTCTGAAAAAGGCGAGGCCGCGTACTGGTGAAGGATCAAGTCGGTCATAGTGAGGTACTGCGTGGCAAAAGAAACACCCTACCAAGCTTGGTTCTTTGCAGAAATCCCCTCGGTACAAATCCCCTCGGTATAAATCCTCTGGGTACATTGGTGCGCGTAGACACCTTTTGGTCCGAGGCCAAGGCAGGCGCCGGGCAGTGGGGGCGACGGGAAAGCGGCCGCAATCTGGGTGTCACGGCTCCAAAACCTCCGCTTCAGACGAAAAGCGCTCCCGATTGATAGGGTGAAAACAATGCTGATAAATAAAGTCTCACGATGGTTGCTGGCTGGAGATGCCGTTGTCCGGTGCTGCGTTCGCAGTCTTTGTTCAGAGATAGCAAGGCGTGTCTGGTGAACCCTAAACTTGTGCTCGTCGCACTTGGGCTTTAACGTCTAAGTCAGCACGGTTGGTATAGACAATGCTGGCGTGGACAAAACCAATAGCATGACCGCTGCAGTTAGGGCGCACAGACACGCTCGTACAGGAGAAACCATGGCCCGAATCCGATTACTTGAAAACCATGAGCTGGATGAAGAGAGCCGGCGCGTTGCCGAACAGATGGAAGCGCAAGGCCACGACACCTCAACCATGCGGGGACTGGCGCACAGCCGCGAGTTGTTTAGAACCTACAATCAGTTCTACCTGCCTGCCCGCAAAGGTTACTCCCTCTCGGATGCATTGATCGAAATGGTCCGGCTCAGAATTGCCAGACATAACGACTGCTTTACGTGACTGAACGTTCGACTCCTGCAGTCTGCAGGAGATTTGACCGAAGATAAGATTGCCCGACTGGATTTGGATCGGGAACTGCAAGGCTTTAGCGAGCCGGAAGCCTTGGCACTGGAATACGCCGATCGTTTGGCTACGGATCATCACAATATGGATGACGAATTCTTTGACCGGCTTAAAGAGCATTACAGCGACGAGCAGGTGCTCGAACTGGGTATGATGATTGGCCAGTTCATCGGTTTTGGCCGCTTGCTGGCAGTATTGGATTTGGAATCTAAGTTCTGCGCCGTTGATTAAGGGTGTAAAGAGAACCCGCCTGACAAAATTTGGCCGGGCGCAGTGGGGAAGTAGGGATGAATGATGTTGTTGGTGAACCCATAGGGGATCGTCGAGGCTGGCGTGGTGAGCAGCTGCAAGAATCGTCGGATTGGGTGGTGGAACTGTCTGCCGGGCAGCGCGACGGGCTGAATAAGCTGGCGGACCAACTGCCAAGCAGCAGTGACCGGTGGCTGGATGCGGATTTGCAATCCAATGCGTCCATCGATGTCCAAACACTGCTTACTCAGACCAAGGAAGAACTCGCCTTTGGCAGGGGGTTTACTCTGATTCGAGGGGCCGACGCCTCAGACGTCGAGCGACTGCGCCGGGTGTTTTGGGCCTTCGGAGTGGGCGTTGGCGATCCGGTGATGCAAAACGCGAAGGGCGAAGTGCTAAGCATTGTCGCCGATCGATTTGCCGGCGCTGAGCGAGGTAGAGACACCCGAGGCTACGAGAGCAACGACGAATTACGCTTTCACTGTGATGGCGGTGACTGCATTGCCATGTGCTGCATTCGTCAGGCGCCTCGCGGCGGTATGAATGGACTGGTCAGTCTGTTTGCCATTTACAACGAAATGTTGGCCAATCATCCCGAGCACCTAGAAGTGCTGAAGCGGGGCTATTCTCTGTATGCGCGTAAGGAGAAGGGTGACGCGGAGTCCACTAAGAATCTGGGCAAAGTGCAGCAAAACCGGATTCCTGTTTTTGCCTGGCATCAAGGCCGGATGAGCACGTGGCTTAACATCCAACTGGCTGAGATTGCGGCGGAGGTTTCCGAAGGCGGGTTTAGCGCCGCCGACAGGGAGGCGCTGACCTGTGTGGAGGCGGTGGCCAACAAGCCGGGGATGCAGTTGACCTTTATGCAGCAGCCCGGCGACATGTTGTTCATCAATAACCTTGCCGTTATGCACCGGCGTGACAAGTTCTTCGATTCTGCGAATCCAGAAGAGAAACGGAGCCTATACCGTATGTGGATCAATTTACGGGATGGTCAGCCGGTGGTGCCTGCCCATGCGGGTTTGCGTCGCGGCATTCGCGGCCCCAGTCCGGCCATCGCCAGGCTGTAGGGTACCTGGGCGGTAAGTAAGAATAATCACCGTTTTTTGTGCATTCTCAAGAGTATTGTTCACGTTAGGCGTTGCAGATATACATCCTTTCGCAAAGTTATTCCCGATCGGGCATGTGCCTTTTTAGAGGCTCTGAGGGCGTAATTCTCTCGGTGCTGGCGTGCGCTGCCTGTTCGACACGAAGGAGCGCGTCAAAGAACTGACTGCTTAAATGGGCGCTAAAATGCGCTCACAGGGGCAGGGCGGTCGTAGACTTTATCCGCTCCATGGCAAAAGACGAGGTGACATCGCTTAGCGGCGCAATTTTGATGACCCGTTTATAGACCCGATCAAAATCCGCAATGTCTCTGGCCAGAATTTTCAGCAAGTAGTCGTACTGACCGCTCAGCCGGTAAAACTCCACCACTTCGCTGATCTCGCTGATGCCCTCAGAAAATTGTTCAAGCCACCCCTCATTGTGTTCATTGGTACGTACTGAAACAAAGGCGGTTAAGCCGTACCCAAAGGTCTCCGGCGCTAGGATCGCCACCTGCTTAGTCACCGCCTCGTTCTGCAGGCGTCGCACGCGTCGCCAACAGGCGTTGACGGACAGGCCTATCTCGTCGGCCAGATCTGCAACGGCCACAGAGCTGTCTGCTTGCATCCTTCTGAGGATTGCGAGGTCTTTTTTGTCAAAATTCTGCATAAGATAATGTATTGATGAGTAAAAATTGCGTTACGTTCGGTATTATCCATAAAATTTGTGAAAAATAACCGCCTCAATACGCCTATCCTCTAATGACACAAATTGAGGGTTTGGATATGTATCGGTACTTTTACAAAGTCATGCTGGCGCATCCCGCTGAAGTCAATGAGAGCTACGTTCAGCATCTATTGGCGGCAGCAGGTTTTGCAGTTCGCTTGTTTTTGGCTGCCGTTGCCTGTTTGGTGCACGCGCTCATTCCTTGTCTGTTTACCCGAACCGCCTCTCGGGCCTTGGATCGCCTGTACCGGGATGTTTATCAAAATCGCGCTGCGACCCTCGAAGACCGCGGTTAGCATTGTCGCCGGCCGTATCGCCTGTGCTGGGAGTGTGGCGCGAGCTTTCACACTAGCGGTGCCTGGGTCTGCGCGCGTTCAGCGCTGACGTAGGTTTCAATCCGCCGGCAATTCGCAGTAACCTGAGACCGCTGCACGATCAGCTTGTAAACGTGACGCGGAATTTGACAGGGCTCTGATGGAAAGAGTGCTGTTGAGCAGTCGTCCGCCATGGGCCATAACACTGGCGCACTTAACCCGACCCCGAGGAATACCAAGTCCATGAGCTCTGTACCCGTTGAATTCGATCCCGCCCACGTGGCGGCCTTGGCCGCAAGCGAGCACCACATGTATCGCAGCGAATTGGCATCGAGAGATCCCATGCCCTCCGTTCTGGAAGCAAACCCCGATATCTACTTTGTGCCGCCCAAACGCTCCAGTGAGTGGGGCCAGTGGGAGTATCGAAACGGTGCCTACTACGACACGACGATAGCGGCCAAGCACCCATATTGGCGTGATAAAGATTTACCCGTCGCCACCAAAGACATTCGGCGGCTTCGATCAGACATGATGACCTGGGGTTATTGCAAAATCGACAATGCACTTTCGGCGGAGCAGGTGGCCGTGATTCGTCAGCGCGTGCTAGAGCAGGCTGAAGGTGAGCGTCTTGCCGGCATCGCCCAGAAGACACCCAGCGGCCAAAATATCAACTGCTGCGTTAACAAGGGGCGATGTTTTGAAGAGCTATTGGAGCAACACCCAAACATGGTGCAAGGCGGCCCGCTGGTTGAGCAAGTGGTTACCGAAGCCTTGGGCGAAAACTGGATCAGCAACTCTCTGATTGCCTCCATCGCGTTGCAAGGGGGCGTTCCCCAAGCGCTGCATCAAGATCAGGACATTGCCTTAGATTCTAGGAGTCCTCTGACGATCAACGTGATGTCGGTAATTACGGATCTGGACGAGACGACCGGCGGCACGCTGATCATACCCGGCACTCACCGAACCCTAGCGGATGCGGTTCGAGAACAACGGCCTGCAGGCAAGCTGCCTCCGGCCATAAATTTGGATGCCAAAGCCGGTACTGTGGTGATCACCGACGGGCGGCTTATCCACAGCACGGGAATTAATCACACAGACTCGCCGCGCATCGTCATGCTCAACGGTATGCAACATCCTGTGATTCGGCAGCAGGAAAACTGGATGCTGTCGGTAAAGCCCGAAGTGCTGAAGCGTGCCAGTCCCAAGCTGCTGCAACGCATGGGCTATCAAGCGACCAATGCGGCGCAAACAAATGAAGGCCACGGCTTCGGCGCCAGCGGGGCCGTTGGCGAAGCGGCAGGACTGACGGTGGATTTCCGCTTTGCTGCAGACAACGGAAATTACCTCAGGGTGGGTGCGCTCGGG
>JAYNPH010000014.1:21189-23116 GCA_038113685.1 Gammaproteobacteria bacterium | reverse complement strand
GATTCCGCCCCGGAAGAATTGAATGCGCCCTATACCCTTCGCGAAGTGGTGACCAAGGCCAGAGCCGGTGGCCGAAGTGCGCCTGTTGGCATTGCCGGTATTAAACGAAACCTGTAGCGACTGGCCGATGGGCTTGGGTTGGAACAAGCTGCGCAAGAGCACAGTGCTGCAGTTTCGGTTTCAGGTGCCGCGGCCCACGCGCTACCGGGTCGAGACATCGCTGGATCAGCTAGATACCGTAAAGGGCCTTCAAATGAGCCATAAAGCCCGGGCGGTCTGCCTGTGCGTCGGCTCGAATGGTTTTAACGTGGGGCCGCTCCTCCATGCGGGCACAGTAGGCATCGAGGCCGGGCACCGCTGCCAAGGGGTCTTCGCCTAAAAACCGCTTACCCACGTCGCGCACCACGGGAAGGTTCAAGATGGCAGCAATGTCCGCCAGCGTGAAAGTGTCGCCGTAGGCAAAGGTATCGAAGGCAGACAGCTTGGCTAGGGCGCTGGCTGCTTTGCGGATGTTGGTTGCAAACTCTTTGAGCACATCCGGATTGGGTTCGGTGCCCGCCAACAGATTCGGGATCATGCGCCGTGCTGCCAGTTCGAAGTAGAGTTCAATGAACTGTGACAGTTCCTGAACCTTGGCCTGTCCAAACGCCGAGCTTGGCATCAACGGCGTTTGCGGATACGCCGCTTCTATGTAGACAAGAATTGCGCGGGATTCGCTGATAAAACCCTCCGGGGTTTCCAGCGCAGGTACCTTGCCTAACGGACTTTTGTCCAAGTACTCGGGCCGGTATTTGGGGCCCACACCGGTGTAGGAGAGCACTTCTTCGAACTCAATGCCTTTTTCCAAAAACGCAAGTTTGGGTACGTTGTAGTAATTGCTGGAGGAAAAGCCGTGGAGTTTAAGCATGCTGTGATCTCTTATATTCGGGGCGCCGTAGTCGGCGCGCGTTGGTTTGGCGGCTAGGGTAAAGCCGGCCCCTCAAAGCTTCAATCGTCGCGTTGTCTTTGTTTGGATGGTGGTGGCGAAGATCGGTCATGAGATCGTTGGCGGCGTGTGATGCGCAAAAGGCCGAGCGTGCGGCCCCGCGACCCCGTGGTGTCTGTTCCACGAAAGCGTTTACGCCGCAGCTCGCGCTCTCTAAAGTGAAACAAAACTTTACGTCGGATACCGCCATGCTACTTCGCTTGCCTAGACTGATTGTCGCTTCGCTGGTTATTTTCCTGCTCCACGCCTGTGGCGAACCCAACCAGACAACCGAGCCTGATGCGCAAACAGTGCACCGTGAAGCGCTAACCATTGATGCCCATGCGGATATTGAGATTCCCGGTCAGCCCTCAAGTTACGTTGGCCCGGATGGTCTGTCCCAAGTCGCGCCGGATAAAATGCGCGCAGGAGGTTTGGACGCGGTGGTGATGTCGATTGCCGTTGGCCCAAAACCGAGAACCGCCGAGGGCTTTGCCGACGCTCGAAAGATTGCCGAAATCGAGTTGGCTGCGGTACAGGCCTTAGCCGCAGATCCGGCGAATAACGCGGTCATCGCAACAGACCCGGAAAGTTTGTTGGAGGCCAATAAACGGGGTCAGTTGGGTTTTATTCTGGGTATGCAAAACGCGCTGATTTTGGGGCCGGATGTGACCTATATCGACGACTTGTTCGAGGCCGGTGTCCGTGTTTTCGCGCTGACGCATATGGGGCACAACGACTTTGCCGATTCGTCCAGGCCACTCTTTGTCGCCGCGACGGGGCGCAGGGAAGCCGATGCGGAACATGGGGGCTTGTCTGAACTGGGCGTTGCAGCGATTCGGCGCATTAATGCGCTTGGTGGCATTGTTGATATATCACAGCTTTCTCGACAAGCCGCCCTGCAGGTCATGGACCTATCCACGGCTCCAGTGATCGCCAGTCATTCGAATGTGCAGGCTTTAA
>JAYNPH010000014.1:11510-21179 GCA_038113685.1 Gammaproteobacteria bacterium | reverse complement strand
TACCGTCGGTCAGCCGTAATCTCAGTGACGACGAAATCGACCGTATCGGCGCGACAGGCGGCGTGGTTCATGTTGCCCCGTTCAGAGGGTATTTGTTCGACTCAACCAATGCCCAACTGGATCGGGCCATTCGCGATGCGCGTCTTACGGCAGGCATCGATGAAGACTATCTCTATCCCTTCGAACTGTATTGGGAGATCGACGACGCTGAGGTGAAAGCCGCATTTTTGACCGAAGTTCGCGGGCTTCTCGATGACATTGATCTCGACAATATGCTCGATCATGTTGACTACATTGCCGAGCGTGTAGGGGTGGACCACGTTGGCATCGGTACGGATTTCAATCACGGCAGCGGCATTGAGGGTTACGCAGATGCCAGTGACGCTTTGAACGTCACCAAGGGGTTATTGGCAAGAGGCTACAGTGAGGATGATGTGGCTAAAATTTGGGGTGGTAACTTGTTGCGAGTTTGGCGGCAGGCTGCTTATCGCGAATGATCGACGTAGCAGGCGGTTTAACACCCGCTGGGGTTTACGCGCCAAGCTCCGCCCCGCCTGCCACGGGGCCGGGTTCGCGGCATGAGTATCAGCAGCGGTCTAACGTTTATAAAGGCTTGGAGGAAAGGAAATGAATCAGCGCTTGAGGTGGGGGCATATCAACATCAATGTCGTAGATCTGGACGCCTCCATCGCCTTTTACGAAAAGCTCGGGTTCCAAGTGATGATGCCCGGCATTCCGTATTTGGATTTACAGGCTGCGCAGGCCAATACCCTACCTGAAAGCCCGTCGCAGGCGCTGGATGTTCCAAGTCAGACCACTGGCAGAGCGTGCATCATGCAGCTTGGCAAAGGGCTCCCCAAACTTGACCTAACAGAATTCTCTGGCTTGGCGCAGCGCGCGCCCTTACAAAATACCGATCTCGGTCTTGTACGCCTGTGCCTAGCCTCTGAGGATTTGCATGGCGATTTTCAGCGTCTGCAAGACGAGGGTGTTGAGTTCCTCTCAGCGCCCGTTCAATGCCATCAGCGCTTGGCCGATGTCGCTGTGTGTAAAGATCCTGACGGAACCCTTATTGAACTTCTTCAGGTTTACTTGGAGCGTTGGCCCAGGATTTCGCGCTAGCCGTTCTAATCACTTCGCTGGAGCGTCCAATCATTCAGGG
Organism: Gammaproteobacteria bacterium; assembly: GCA_038113685.1. Taxonomy (GTDB): domain Bacteria; phylum Pseudomonadota; class Gammaproteobacteria; order Pseudomonadales; family Azotimanducaceae; genus UBA4421. Next base: position 20,017 of record JAYNPH010000014.1, on the reverse strand, counting down.
CTTTGCATGTAGTGAAGCCGTGAGCCTGCGCTCTGGGCCCTAGGAGCTAAAGTCGAGGGTCAGTAACAGCCGACTTTCCCCGCTTTTGATCGCTGGTGATCGATGTACCAATCCAGCATTTTGATTGCCTTGCCAGCCTTCTCCCTTTAACAACGCAACGTCCGAGCAGTTCATGGATTGGATATCGGTTGCATGTTGGTAAAGACCGGACTCGTGATCTGCTTGGCCCTCGCTGCCAAGGCCAAGCTTGTCGCGCCTCACCAAATGATGGGGCAACCACTGGGTAGCCGGCCCAGTATAGGTCGAGATTAAACGGCATGGCACATGGTCGACATGGAACTTTGGGCACATCGGATCACGCAGAACCGTCATGCGCAGGCCTGCATGCTCGAGATCGAATAGACAGCAAAACATGTCTACTAACTCAGATACATCATCTGCCAGTTCGCCAAAGCTCGATCCACCCAGTTCTTTGCGTAAAACCGATGGAGCCTTGCTCGGCGTCGTTATTGCGAAGAGGTAGGGTTTCTTGCGAGAAGCGACAAATTCGGCTGCCGCTCCTGTCACCCCCGGCGCGCTTCGCCGCCGCCAGACGGCCATGTTTACAGCATCGTTGTAAATTTCTGCCAAAACTTCCGGGCTATCGCCGGCGGCGATGTTTTTGATCAGGCCGTCAGCCTTAGTCGTGCCTTGGAGCGCTTGTTTTTCCGGTGCGGGTCTCATGTTTGCTCCCAAGCGGGAAAGGGGTCTTTCAAGGTAGACCAATAAGGAACACCGCGAAGGACCTCTTGTTCACTTAGCAGGCAATCGTCTAGGGCCTCGAGCATGGCTGCTTTGTTCAAGCCCTGACCGATAAAGACCAGTTCTTGCCGCATGTCACCAAAAGGCTCGGTCCACGTCTTCTTTATGGATGCCAGATAATCCTCGTCCTCCGGCCAGTCCTTTTCGGGAACAGCTTTCCAAAACAAGCCGCCAAAGCCGTAGCGTGCAATGCCACCAGCCTGGCTCCACTGACCTGCGAATTGGGGGCGGGTGGCCAGCCAGAAATAACCCTTGGAGCGGATGAGTTTTCCGTACTGTTCTGTGTTGTGCAGAAAGCTGTGGAATTTCTGCGGATGAAACGGTCGGCGGGCAAGGTAGCTAAAGCTAGCGATACCGTACTCTTCTGTTTCTGGTACATGTTCGCCTCGCATCTGCTGCAGCCACCCCGGAGCGAGCTGGGCGCGATCAAAGTCGAATAGGCCAGTATTGAGTACTTTGTCGGTGCCCACATGCCCATTGGCGATAGGAACAATCTGTGCGTGAGTGTTTAGGGTTTTTAGAATCGCTGTGAGTCGCTCGATGTCGATGGGATCGGCTAAATCCGTTTTGCTGATCAGAATTACGTCCGCAAATTCCACTTGATCAACGAGCAGGTCGGCGACGCTTCGCTCATCCTCTGCGCCCAGAGATTCGCCAGTGTCTTGCAGGTACTTGGCCTCGTCGTAGTCTTTGAGGAAGTTGACGGCGTCTACTACGGTTACCATGGTGTCCAGTCGCGCAAGGTCAGATAGCGACACGCCGTTTTCATCGGCAAATGTAAAAGTCTCTGCGACCGGCAACGGTTCAGAGATACCCGTTGATTCGATAACAAGGTAGTCAAAGCGCCCCTCCTGAGCGAGCTTGGTCACTTCCTCAAGTAGGTCCTCTCGCATCGTGCAACAGATACAGCCGTTGCTAAATTACACCAGATTCTCTTCGCTGCGATTTAACGAAACGTCAGATGCGATGATGGCCGAATCGATATTAATTTCGCTCATGTCGTTGACGATCACGGCAACTCTTTTGCCGTCACGATTGTTGAGGATGTGGCTGAGGATTGTTGTCTTGCCAGCTCCTAGAAAGCCTGAGAGCACGGTCACGGGTAATTTGTTGTCAGTATCAGATTGCATCATCGTTAGGCGTTGATATTTCGTTATAACATAACATTTTTAGCGAAGCGGTTGTCAAGCGATGACGAAATCTCAGGCTCGCCCATTGACGGCGAGTAGCAAGAAAGCGATAGCGCTATAAAAAATCGAGCTATCCAGAGACTGGTTCCGGGGCAAACTCTTCGTTTGTTGGCCGCGCGGACCGTAGCCGCCTATTGATGGTAGCTGCCGACGGGACGAGTGAGGTTTGCACAACGATGTGCCGTTGGTAATGTCCGCACAATCTTCGATTCAAGGGACACGAATGTTGCAACGCATATTTTTCTCGGTGCTGTTTGGGGTTAGCGCTCTTGCCCACAGCGCAGCCCCGCAGGAAGCGCCACTCACCCGGGTACTGTTTGTGGGCAACAGTTATCTTTACTACAACGACAGCCTGCACAATCACGTGGAGCGCATGGCGATAGAACGTCATCCTGGCGTCCCCTCGGACAGCTTCGGGTTTAAATCCGCAACCATTGGCGGTGCAAGGTTGATGCATCACAACTTGGACTGGCTTTTGAAGCCGGAGCGGATTGGGTCTGACCGGGCGTTTGAAGCCGTAATAATGCAGGGCGGCAGTTTCGAGCCGCTCACCCCGGATGCCCGCGAGGGGTTCCTAGATACCGCCGTGCGCTATGCCAAAAAAGTGCGGCAAAGCGGCGCCATGCCCCTGCTCTATATGACCCATGCCTATGTGCCGCCGCACCCGGCCGCCGATAAAGACATGATTAAAACGGTAAGCCAAACCTATGTCGAAGCGGGTCGGGCCGCAAAAGCGCAGGTGATCCCGGTGGGCCTCGCCTACGCCTTGTCCTACCAGCGACGACCGGACTTCTCGCTCCACGCGGACTTTGATGGCACCCACCCCAATTTACGGGGTACCTACTTGGGTGCTTGTGTGGTGTATCTAACCCTTTACGATGACGATCTCGACGGAGTTGCTTACGATTATTTTGGTCGCCTGCCGAAAGACGAGGCGCGTTATCTGCAGCAAATTGCCCGGGAAACGGTAGCGCGTTTTACGGGCTAGGGCGGTAAGACATAGGTTCGCCGACCTCGGCTTGGGTCGCGAGCCTTGTCAGATACTGGTTAATCCTGTTTTGCGACAAATCGCTCACCGAATTCGCTCAAGCGATCGAGACCGCCGGGGCCAGCAAAAAAGAAAGCCGGTACCATGATTCTTCCAACCCCCAGGTTACGAAGGTCCGCGATACCTCTTTCCGGGTCGGCCATTTGAGAACCGAACATGGCATTAACTTCCAATGTTCCGTAATCGCGACCTGCTTGGTCGCAAGCGGCTCTAACCCGGCCAAGTAACGAGGCTAACCGCTGAGTGTCGCCTTCGCCGGGGAAGTACCCGTCCGCCAACTTCACTGCGCGGCGGATGGCGGCATCGGTATCGCCGCCCACCAAGATAGGAATGCTGCCATTTACTGGCCGAGGGCTACAGGTGACCTTTTCAAAGTCAATGAATTCGCCATGGAACTGCGCATGCGGACCGGCCCACAACGCCCGCATAACTTCGATGTATTCGTCATTTCGTGCACCGCGTCTGGGCCATGGAATGCCTAAGGCATCAAACTCCTCTTTCATCCAGCCAACACCGAGTCCCAGTTCGACCCTGCCGCCGGAGAGTTGGTCCAAGGTTGCCAGTTCCTTGGCCAAAATTAGCGGGTTTCGCTGGGGTACGATCAAGATGCAGGTGCCCAGCTTCAGAGTAGGCGCAACCGCCGCCGCGTAGCTCAGCCAGATTAGAGGGTCAGGCACTGGTGTATCCGGCTCCATGGGGATTTTGCCGTCCTTTGTGTAGGGATAGGCTGATTCGATGTTGTCAGGCCGGATGACGTGTTCGCCACCCCACACAGACTCAAAACCGGCTGCCTCAGCTCTTTTGCAAATCTCGAGAGTGGACGGGCCATCGATACTGATACTGCTTGCGAACGCTAATCCAAATTTCATGTTACCTCCTGACGTCTGCGTGTATCTTAACCGTAAGGAGCGCGCGCTGAGCTATCCCGGTATCCTGCAAACAAAGCGGTTCGGGCACGGGCGCGGCAAAAAAGGAGAGAGGCAATGTCGGAAAGCGATCCAGTGATTTACAGCGTCGAGGATTCCGTCGCATGGCTGCGGTTAAATCGTCCCGATCAGATGAACGCCATGACCAATGGCCTGATGCAGGGCATCAGCGCTGGGGTTTTGAAGGTGTGTGAAGACCCGTCGATTCGGGCGCTGGTCATCACCGGCCAAGGCAGGGGGTTTTGTGCCGGGGCAGACCTTAATCAGGTAGCCGACGGCACGTCTCCGGCAGAAAACGCTGGCAACCCGCAAGCCGATACGAACGTTGATTACTTCAACAAGGCGCTTGCGGATTTGCAGAACTGCCCGGTGCCGACAATCGCGAGGGTTAACGGCGCCGCTGCCGGTGGCGGACTCGGACTGGCCCTCGCCTGCGACGTCACCATCGCGGCCCACAGTGCGTTTTTTGTTGCGACCTTCGGGCCAAATCTTGGCATCGTGCCAGACATGGGGACCACGTGGAATTTACCTCGAAGAATAGGCCGGGCGCGATCCTTGAGCATGGCCTTACTGGGCGAGCGGGTGAGCGCAACCCAAGCCGAAGAATGGGGCCTGATTTGGCGCGCCGTGCCTGATGACGATCTCGACGAAGAGACCGCTAAGGCGGTCGCCATATTGAAAAACTCGTCGCCGGACGCTTCGGTACGAATCCGCGAAACCATTGATGCCGCTGTGGACAACGGTTTCGAACGGCAACTGGATTTGGAGATGGAACACCAAGCGGTGTTGATTCCGAAAAACATGAAGGCGGGAGCCAAAGCTTTTCTCGAAAAGCGCAAGCCAACCTTTGATGGTTCAAGGAAGCGCTAGCTGGCTATGGCGGCAGCCATATGGCCTTGGGGTCGGGCCCTATTGATTAAATTTCGGGAGTTTTGCGAACAAAACGGTGGACAAAATCATGAAGGCTGCGGCTGTATACATTGATCCCGTATAACTGCCGGTGACGTCACGAACGGCTCCCAGAATCACTGGGCTGAGGCCTGTCGCGACTAAGAATGCCGAATACTGTCGGCCGTATATTTGCCCATAGGCCGGAATACCAAAATACCGAGCGACTAGGTAGCCGATGAGGTCAACCTCGGCACCCACCGAAAAGCCGATAACAAAGGCGGCTGGCACCGCGACCAGTGTGCCGAATTGCGCAAGGGCCAGCACGCCAACAATACAAGCCATTAAAATGGCAATGGCCACCCAAGGAGCGAAGATACGGTCAACGGCAAAACCCACGACCAGTCGGCCCAGCACAACGGCGATGCCGATAACGCCAGCGACTTGGGCTGCGTCGCGTGTGGTGAAACCGATCTCCAGCAGAATCGGGACAAAGTGAATCATCAGCCCGCCCAGTCCGAGAGACAGGCAAAAAATCGCTGCCATGATTGTCCAATAGGTCCGGCTAACCTTGGCCTGTTGAAAGTCGTGTTTTGCGGCTTCGGTGTCGATGTCGGCAGAGCTTGCTACGCCACTCAGACGGGATAAGACGGCAACAATGACGCCGCCAACAACGAGAGTAAATAAGGCCATTGCAAAGTAGGCGCCGCGCCAGCTAAACGCTTCGATCGCGCTGCTCACCAAGGCCGGACCAAACGTGGCCGCAACACCCGCGCCGGATAGAACGATGCCCAAGGCCAAGCCTCGTTGTTTGATGAACACCGTATTGATCGCACGGGTGTACGCCAGCGGTGACGAGGCGCTGCCAAGAATGGCCTGAAGCATTGCCAGCAGCACAAAGGTGACAATGGACTGAACGAACATACCCAGCAGAACATAGGCCAACGACAGCCCCAGCAAAGAAAGCATGACCGGCTTTACCAAGCCATAGCGATCTACAATCGAACCGACAAACGGCAGCACCGCGGCAAGCGCTATGGTCGAACCCAAGATACCGAAGGAGGCCTGAGCTCTCGTCCAGCCAAAATCGGCGATCCACGCCTCAATGAAGAGCCCCTGGGTGTAAAAGGGTAAAGCCGAAACACCGACCCCGATCCCAACCGCGCAAACCAGCACCAAAAGCCAGTGACGAGAGAATTCGCCGTTGGTGGGTTGGTCGCTGATGGTTTGGTTTTTCTGATTATTCATTTACACAACTCTTGTAACGTCATTGGCGATTCTGCGAACACTGTTCTGTGCGGATTTGGTCTGTCGCCGGTAGTTCAGCGGCACGGAAACCCCGTCGTCCGCAACGCTGGTTGTGCGCAGACTGGTTCTTTGCATTCAGTCCTTGAGCCATACCGTGTGATCAAGGACAGCTAGCTCATCCCACGGGGCACCCAACCACAGACTCAAAAATAAATGACCGGCAGTCAGTGTATAAATGACTGTGGGTCATTTCAATGCTTGCATAAACAAAAGCAGAAAAGTTTTGCATGAATACTGAGTAAGGCTTACTTCGGTACCCCTTGGAACGAGGTATTTGATTGCGAGTTTTGCGTCGCATTGGCTTAATTTCCGGCAGCAACTGACGGCGCTGCATGCGGGCTTTTCTGCCAATCAAGCCAGCGTTAATATCAGCGCTAAATCGAGGGGAAGAGCAAATATGGCGTATATCGAAAATCGTTTAGTTCACGATGCTGACAGTCATCTCATGGAAATGTCAGATTGTTTAAACCCCTACTTCGAGAAGTCATTGTTAAACCGGTTCCTTGAGCACCCGAATCTTGGTGTGCGAGTTGGGAATAGACTCGCAATTGAAGATGCGCTGAAGAGGCAAGAAGACCAAGTCTTCCGTGCGTCCGCTGGTGAAAACATAATGTTGCGCAAAAACTATGAAGCGCAGGGCGCCTTCCTCCGGGAAGATCGTCCCGCAGCGATAGACCACATAGGCGTTGCCAGCCAGCTTGTGTTTACCACTTTTTGCTTGGGAAATTTTGGTTTTGACCAGTCCGGTGATTTAGACCTCTGTTACGGCGCTGCAACCGCCCACAATCGTATGATGACTGACTTTTGCAGCGTCGATAAACGACTCTTGGCAACCGCATACGTCCCCCTCGAGGACTTTGATAGAGCGGAAAAAACCACAAGAGCGGCTATTGAGATGGGCGCCAAAGCACTGATGATTCCTTCTTGGTGCCCCCAGAATCACAGCCCAAGCCACATCGGCTTGTTCCCGGTTTGGGCGTTGGCGCAGGAGGCGGGGCTGCCAATACTCTTCCACGTAGGCGGGGAAGAAAAAGTGAATTTGACCTACAAAGTAAATGGCCTGCCAGCTGTGCCGGACTTCCATGGTGGTGACGCTAACTTCACGTCGATTACGTATTTGCCGATTTCCACCTCGGTGCAGCAGACGCTGGCAGCGCTCATTATCGATGGTGTTTTCGACCGGTTTCCTAAGTTGAAATGGGGTGCCATAGAACTGGGCGCATCATGGCTGCCGGGCTGGCTTAGAAACCTCGATTCCGCCGCCCATGCCTTTGCAAAAAACGAAGAGCGCCTGCAAAAACTATCGGACAAACCTTCCGAGATTGCGCGTCGCCAATTGCGCGTTACGCCCTATCCTCATGAGGACAGCGGCTGGATTATTGAAAACTCCCATGAAGAAATGTGTCTGTTTTCCACCGACTATCCGCACGTAGAAGGTGGTCGCAACCCTCTGAAACGCTTCAGCGAGTCTCTGGATAGACTCCCCGTAGCCGCGCAGCAGGCATTTTATGCTGAGAATTTCATCGATTTGATGGGCGAGGGACTCGCCCCAGAATTGCGGCGGCCGGCATAAGCGCGCCCTTGATGCAAATCGCGTTACCGTCCAGCGGTAGCAGGCCCGAATCAAAAAATCGCCAAAGGTGTTAGGGGTGAGCCAGTGGCTCCCTCGATGTTTAGAGGCGCCGCAGTAAACAAAAATGTGTGCCGGTTTAATCGAGCAGCCGTTGCTGCAGCCTCATCTAACTGCAGGTGGTCGAAAATTGGTATGCCAAGGGCAGCGTTAGCGAGGGTGTGAACAGGGTTAAAGACGTTTGCAACTCTGCTCGGCATGACGTCGCTTATTGCGTCACAACCGATGGCGGCTACACCGCGGGCGCGTAGCCAGGGGGCAACCGAGGCATGCAGTCCCGCAGTCGCCTCGAGAGCATCGTATGCTGCATTTTCGTTCGCTAACTGCCATCGCCCGACACGCAGCAGCAGAATGTCGCCTGACTGAACCTTGGTGCCAGTCTGCTGTTCCCATGCCTCCAAGTGCTTAGCAGTTATCGCTGTTCCAGGAGCCAGGTAGGGAACCTTGTACAATCTCGGCAGGTCGACAAGTACTGCGCGTCCGAAAACGCCGTGTTGAGCTATATGCTCGACGCCAACGTGCGGGAAACCATCCTTCTTCGGGTTAAAGTCGAAGCCATTATAAAGCTTGCCTCTCCAGCCGAAGTGGGCGACTCCGTCCATGTGCGTATGGGTGCCGCCGTGGTAGTTGATATTAAAAACATCGCCGGCGGCAGTTTCGCCGCCATCGAACCCCGGTGGCAGATCAAAAACAAAGGTCTGATGCCCCAGCGGTTC
>JAYNPH010000014.1:9889-11500 GCA_038113685.1 Gammaproteobacteria bacterium | reverse complement strand
CCACAGTCTTGCTCAACGGGTTGGATAAACTCACGCTCGCACCGTTTTGAACCAAAGCCGCAGCCGCTACCCGGGTCTGCGGTGTGATGAGGTTCAGCGCCCCAAGTTCGTCTGTTTCGCCAAACTCACCCCACCGTTTTGAAGATTCAAACAATTCCGCAAATTCTGTAAGCGATAGCTCTGGTAGATCCATTTGAAGTGGCGGGAGGCCTGGGTTTTCGGCGGCGCTGGCTGCAGCGAAGGTAGATGCAACAACGAAGAGTGTCTTGGTTATGTTTCTTATTCTAATCATGTGTCCTCTCGTTAAATTCTTTCTTTGCGGATCAGCGGTGTTGACTTCACTCCCCAACCCGTCTGGACGAGGGCTACCAAAACGGGCATGAAGATTGGAACTGCGTAGCAGGGGATAGCAACGCCGTTAAATGGTACCCATGGCCAGACTCGAACCGACACAGTGGCTGCCGCGCAGCGGCGGAATTCCACACGGGGATGTCGAATCCCCATCGAAGATGGTAGCTGCGTGGCAGGGGATAGCAAGGCGGTTAAATGGTACCCGGGGTCGGACTCGAACCGACACAGTATTTCTACCGGGGGATTTTGAATCCCCTGCGTCTACCAATTTCGCCACCCGGGCAGGGACAAAAAGAAGGTTTCTTTCAAGGCGAGCGATTCTGCCCAAGCCTCGAAGCATATACAATAGCCGATCGTATACTTTGGTCGGTAAAGCCATTGAAACTCTCTGATTTTGATTATGACCTCCCCGAGCATCTTATTGCGCAAAGTCCTGCTGCTAATCGAACGGACTCTCGTTTGCTGCGGCTTACGGGCGGTGAAATTGTTCACGGCCGGTTTACAGATCTTGCCAAGATTCTGCGTGCTGGCGATTTGCTGGTAATGAATGACACCCGTGTGGTGAAGGCCCGGCTGCTGGCGACGAAAGATTCCGGAGGCAGCGCAGAGGTCATGCTCGAGAGGGTGTTACTGCCCGACGAGAACGAAATTGGCGCAGCAAGTTATGAGGCTCTGTGCCAGGTTCGGGTGAGCAAGCCGCTAAAATCCGGAAGAACTTTGCAGGTGGCCGATAGCCAGATCGAATGCGTTGGTCGTCAGGGCGAATTTTATCACCTGCGGTTTCCTGAGCCTGTGTTTGACTTTTTGGAGCGACACGGTCAGTTACCCTTACCACCCTATATTGCGCGAGGGGGCGGTGAGGCGCCCGAAGCTGCGACCGATGAAGAGCGCTACCAAACCGTCTTTGCTCGTCATCAGGGCGCTGTGGCTGCTCCTACGGCAGGTTTACACTTTTCCGAAGAAATGCTGGAGCAATTGAACCAACAGGGTATTGGTACCGCGTTCGTCACTTTGCACGTGGGCGCGGGTACGTTTCAGCCGGTGCGCCACGAAGATCTTTCTGCCCATGTCATGCATGAAGAGTACTTTCAGATTGAAGAAGATGTGGTTACCAGCATAGAGCAAACCAAGGCCCGCGGCGGGCGCGTGGTGGCGGTGGGCACCACGGTGATTAGGACCCTAGAGGGCGCCATAGCTGCCGGGGGATTGGCGGCGGGCAGTGGATCCACTCGCTTATTCATCACCCCCGGATTTTCTTTT
>JAYNPH010000014.1:3790-9879 GCA_038113685.1 Gammaproteobacteria bacterium | reverse complement strand
TCAGGTGGTCGATGCCTTGATCACTAATTTTCATCTACCCAAGTCTACGTTGATGATGTTGGTGTCGGCTTTTGGCGGTTACGACTTGGTGATGTCCGCCTACGCCAAGGCGGTGGGCAGGGAATATCGGTTTTTCAGCTATGGCGATGCCATGTTTATAGAGAGAGCACGTGTTTGAATTATTAGCCCAAGACGGCGCAGCTCGGCGGGGACAACTCACCCTGCCTCACGGCACGGTGCAGACCCCGGTTTTTCAGGCCGTAGGCACCTACGGTACGGTAAAAGCGATGACGCCCAGAGACCTGCGCGAGTCGGGAACACAAATGTTGTTGGGCAATACCTTTCACCTGATGTTGCGCCCGGGAGATGAACGTATCCGGGCGCTCGGTGGTTTGCATGAGTTCATGCACTGGGACGGGCCCATCCTGACGGACAGCGGCGGCTTTCAGGTGTTCAGTCTGGGTGACTTGCGCAAGATGACCGAGCACAGCGTGATTTTTCGTTCTCCTGTGAACGGTGATCGGGTGGAACTCACCCCGGAGTCTTCCATTCGGGTGCAAGGAAACTTAGGTTCTGATGTGGTCATGGTGCTGGACGAGTGCACGGCTCATCCGGCCACTCATGCCGAGGCGAGAGCGTCTATGGAGCTTTCCATCCGCTGGGCCGCACGCTGCAAAACCACCTTTGAGCAAGAGCGGGCTGGCAGCATGAATCCGGGATCGCGGCTCTTTGGCATTGTGCAAGGCGGTATGTTTGAAGACTTGCGGGACGAAAGCCTGCGGGGGTTGGAGCAGATCGAGTTTGATGGCTACGCCATCGGCGGTCTGTCTGTGGGCGAGAGCAAGGAGGACATGGAGCGTATCCTTACCCACATCACACCCCAAATGCCTGAACACAAACCCCGTTACCTGATGGGTGTGGGTACTCCTCAGGATCTTGTTTTGGCGGTCAGCCGCGGGGTCGATATGTTCGACTGCGTGATGCCCACGCGGAACGCGCGAAACGGCTACCTGTTCACGTCGAACGGGGTGGTGAAGATCCGCAACGCCAAACACAAAAATGCCGACGAGCCGCTGGATCCTCAGTGTGCGTGCTATACCTGCAAGAACTTTTCTCGCGCCTATTTGCATCACTTAGACCGCTGCGGCGAGATGTTGGGTGCCATGCTGATGACCCAACATAATCTGCATTACTACCATAATCTGATGGCTCAATTGCGCGGGTCTATCGAAACGGGTACATTTCGCAACCTCGCGGAATCCCTACAAAATCAATGGAATGCCAATAATGAACCTGTTTGAAACCACCGTTCATGCTGCTGAAGCAGCCGGTCCCGGCCCGGATGCTGGGCTGATCAATCTCATCATGCTCGGCGGCTTTGTCGTCATATTTTATTTCTTGCTGATTCGACCTCAAAACAAGCGCCGTAAGGAGCACGAGACGTTGGTTGGCGGTCTGAGCAAGGGCGATGAGGTGGTGACTGCCGGCGGTATTGTGGGCCAAATCACCAAGGTCGAAGACGAGTTCATTAAAGTACAAGTTGGTGATGGCGTCGAAATGCGCTTTCAAAAGTCCTCGGTGGGCGCGACTCTGCCCAAGGGCACAATTAAGTCCTTAGACTAGCTGGCAGCAGGGCCGATAAGCCACTGGGACGGATAGACCCTTTGACTGGGACGCGAAATCGCGTCGTTGCAGAGCGTCATACACCGGCTCTAACGAGGATTGGATGACAAACGACGACAAGACACCCTCAAGCCAAAGTGAGCGAGCTGCCACGCTCCTTGGCGCACCATCGCGTCGAGGGCCAATAAACGTTTTTCCGGCGTGGAAGTACACGCTGATCGCCTTAGTGTGCTTGCTGGGCTCGATTTACGCCGCCCCCAATGTGTTCCAGCCCGACCCAGCGGTTCAAATACGAGCCTTGGACAGCGAGCAATCGGTGGGCGCCTCCCAGCGGGCCAATGTCACGTCTGCGCTAACCTCGGCGGGTATAGACATCCTCGCCATCGAAGAAAATTCGGGTTCGTTGCTGGTTCGCTTGGCTGATGAAGGCAGCCAACTTGCGGCGCGGCGTGTGATTGCGGATACCTTGAATAACGAGCGGGTGGACTTTGTTGTGGCTCTTGCACAAGCCCCAACGACCCCTCAGTGGCTGCAGGGTATTGGCGGCAAGCCTATGTCTTTGGGCCTGGATTTGTTCGGCGGCGCGCATTTTTTGCTGCAAGTGAATATGGACGATTACATCGAGGGCGTAGTCAAAAACAGTGCTGAGGGCATGCGCGATGCTCTGATTTCTCAGCGTATTCGATTTTTACCCGGGCGAGACTGGATCAGTGGCCGCAGCATCAGCATCGCGTTTCGTGACGACGAAACCCGTGACCAGGCACGACAGGCACTGACGGAATACCAAGACTTTCTTGTGCAGGATCGAGAGGTGGCCGGTAATGCGGTGCTTCGATTCACTCTTACTGAAGAAAAAATCAGTGCTTTAGAGGACCGAGCGATCAGCCAAAACCTGACCAGCTTGCGTAATCGGGTTAACGAACTCGGGGTATCAGAGCCTCAAGTTCAACGGTTGGGGCGGTCACGCATTGTCGTGGATTTGCCCGGCATTCAAGACAGCGCCCGAGCCAAGGAAATTTTGAATAAGTTTGCGAATTTGGAGTTCCGTCTCGAGGCCTTGCCTCGGGCTCGAAAGTCTCAGATCGAAAGCTATGACTATCAGGGCCGAACCCAAGACATCATGCGTCGCAACATTGTTACCGGAAACAACGTTCAGGACGCTCAGCAGTCCTATGACCCCGAGACCAGCCAGCCGCAGGTCAGCATTGAACTGGACAACGAGGGTGGCAGGAAAATGCACGCCGTCACCAAGGACAACGTCGGTCGCTCCATGGCAATTTTGTTTATTGAGCAAAAGCCGCGGGTTCGTAAAACCGTGGTAGACGGCGAAACGGTAGAGGAGTACTACACCGTTGAAGAGCGTCGCCTGATAAGCGTTGCCACCATCCAAGCGGCTCTGGGCTTTAACTTTCGCATCACAGGACTCAGTCTGCGGGAGGCCCAAGATCTTGCGCTACTGCTGCGCGCAGGTGCGCTGGCGGCTCCCATGTACATTGTCGAGGAGCGCACTGTGGGTGCCCAGCTAGGGGACGAGAATATCCGTAGGGGGTGGCAGTCAGTGGCCATCGGCTTTGCCTTGGTGCTGATGTTTATGATTTTTTATTATCGCGGTTTCGGTCTGGCGGCCAACGTAGCCCTGGCTGCGAACCTGACCTTGCTGGTGGCGATTATGTCGGTGCTAGGTGCGACCCTAACCCTGCCTGGCATAGCGGGCATCGTGCTCACCGTGGGTATGGCCGTGGACGCCAATGTGCTGATTTTCTCGCGGATTCGCGAAGAGCTTAAGAATCATCCGCCGCAAATGGCCATCCAAGCCGGTTTTGACCGAGCCTTGCTTACCATTACCGACGCCAACGTGACCACGTTCTTTGTTGCCATTATTTTGCTGTCCATAGGCAGCGGCCCGGTGCGAGGGTTTGCCGTCACGCTTGCGGTGGGTATCGTGACCTCCATGTTCACAGCTATCTTGGTGACGCGGGCACTGGTGAATTTGATGTACGGCGGCCGTAAGTTGGAAACCATCAAGATATGAAAGACTTCCAAATAGATTTTATGGGCAAACGGCTAATGGCTACGGCCTTATCCGGCCTGCTGCTATTGGTGGCGATGGGGTCGCTCGCCACTCAAGGAATGAATCTCGGCCTAGACTTCACCGGCGGCTCCCTTGTCGAGGTAAAGCTGGCCGAGAAGGTCGATCCGCAGGCTGTGCGCGGCTTCTTGGTGGATGCGGGTTTCACAAATGGCACCGTCCAAACGTTCGGTTCTGATGAAGACCTACTGATCCGGGTGCCGCCACAAGCAAGCGCGGACCCTTCGGCACAGGTGGGCTTGGGTGATGAGATTTTTCGTGCGTTGGCAGACAACTATGCGGGCATTGTTTTACTGCAGTCTAACTACGTCGGGCCGGCGGTGGGCGATGAATTAGCCGAAGACGGCGGCTTGGCCCTGCTGACCGCATTGATCATCGTCATGCTGTACATCTTGTTTCGTTTTACCAAACAGTTTTCTGTCGGTGCTGTGGTTGCGCTGGCGCATGATGTGATTATCGTGCTTGGTTGTTTTTCCGTCTTTCAGTGGACCTTCGACCTGACCGTGTTGGCAGCCCTGCTAGCGGTTATCGGGTATTCGCTCAATGACACTATCGTAGTCAGCGACCGAATTCGGGAGAATTTTCGTAAAGCTCGCCGTGGCCTGCCCGTTGAGATCATCAATACCGCGCTGAATCAGACCTTGGGGCGTACCTTAGTGACGTCATTGACCACGTTGTTCGTACTGCTGGCCCTGTTGTTTGCGGGCGGAGAAGTGATACGGGGCTTTGCCACAGCTCTGTCCATCGGTGTGGTGATTGGTACTTATTCGTCTATTTACGTGGCTGCCAATGTGCTGCTAGCCATGAACATATCTCGGGAAGATTTGTTGGTGCCAGAGCCCGAAACCGACGCCAACGAAGACGGCAGCTATCCCTGAGGACCCTTACGTCGCGAGCACTAGACCGACCTGAGGTGCGAAATGCTCAGCCGAAGCCTGTGACACGTTAGCTTTTGAGGGTTTGAATTAATGGCCGAAAACACTTGGCGTTTGCGGCGACAATGTTGCCGGTCTCCCAAAAGCTTTCACCGCCCTCCAGATCACTGACAAAACCGCCAGCCTCGCGCACTAGGACGATGCCCGCAGCAATATCCCACTTGCTCAGACCCGACTCCCAAAAACCGTCCATTCGCCCCGATGCGACGTAAGCCAAATCCAATGCCGCACTGCCGGCACGGCGGATACCGCGGCATGTGCCGGTCAGAGTTTCCAAGGTGCGGGAATAGGTGGGCAGCAGATCCATGCTGCCCGGTGGAATACCGGTGCCCAGCACGCATTCACTGAGTTTTGCGCGGGTGGTGACGCGAATACGTTTGCCGTTCAGTTGGGCGCCGGCGCCGCGGCTGCCCACAAATTCTTCGCCCCGGACTGGGTCCACAATGACCCCATGCTCGTGGTGATTGCCCTTCATGATGCCAATAGACACCGCGAAGTGGGGGATACCCTGCAGGTAGTTGAGGGTGCCGTCCAACGGATCAATAATCCACGTGTACTCAGAATCGCCGGCCTGCTCGCCAGATTCTTCTGCCAAAATTCGATGGTTTGGGTAGGTTTCACGAATTTGTTCAATGATAATCGCTTCCGCGGTGCGATCGATGTTGGAGACAAAATCGTTGCGGCGTTTTTCCTGTATCTGGAATTGGTCCGGCCGATCCATACTGCGGGCTAAAAAGTCCGCGGCCTTTCTTGCCGCGCGTAACGCGATGTTTGCCATGGGCTGCATAGCTGCGGTGTCCAGACGAAGAGGCTGCGCATGCTAAAGGTTGCAGGCGGGGAAGCCAAGTAAACTGAGCTTAAATACTGATATGAACCCTCCAATCCAAGGCGGCAATTAGATTGAACACCCTTTTCCAGCGCATTCGCATCGTCCTCGTCGAACCCAGTCACCCAGGCAATATCGGTGGTACAGCCAGAGCCATGAAAACCATGGGTCTGCATCGGCTAGTGCTGGTGAATCCGGCTCGCTACCCAGATCCTCAAGCAGATTGGCGGGCTGCGGGTGCCATGGATGTACTTGATGGTGCCAAGGTGGTAACCGACGTGGCCGAGGCCATAGCCGATTGTCATTACGTTATTGGTACCAGCACTCGCGCACGGGCGATCCCCTGGCCGGCCGTGCTGGCAAAAGACCTAGGACCGGTCTTAGCTGAACAGGCACCGGACGCGGAAATTGCCATCTTATTTGGCCGCGAGGACAGCGGCTTGAGTAATGATGAACTGCAGCGCTGCCATACTCACCTGCAGATCCCTTCCTCAAAAGAGTACGGATCTTTGAATCTGGCGATGGCCGTCCAAGTGATTTGTTACGAGGTTTTTCAGTACATGGAGCAAGCGTCTGTGCAGGTATCGGCGGACAGTCAATTGGTGCAGGACGAGGT
>JAYNPH010000014.1:2568-3780 GCA_038113685.1 Gammaproteobacteria bacterium | reverse complement strand
TTGGGACAAAGACCCGGCGTCCGGTGTGCAGATGGATAAACTGCTCGAGCATTTGCAAGAGGTAATGGTCGCAACCGGTTTTGTGGATCCGGCAAACCCTGGCAATACGGTGACGAGATTACGCCGTCTCTTTATGCGGCAACAGCTTGATGAAACTGAGGTCCAGATACTCAGGGGTATGCTTAAGTCGGTGCAGCGCCGCATCAAGTAGTACTGGCGTTTGTGCTCCTAACTGACTATTTGTTCATGGTTTTTAGGTGTTTGACCGCTTGCATTCCCCAGCCCATCGCGGTCAACTTCGGGGATGCGTAAAATCGTGATCGTCAACAGCAAGGGCGGATCGGGGAAAACCACCGTTGCCGTCAATTTAGCCGCCGCGCTGGCGGTGCATGGCGAATCGCCTGCGATTTTAGATCTCGACCCTCAAGGGTCGTCTATCCGATGGTTGAAACGAAGGCCAGAGGACAAAGCGCCCATTGCGGGGATTGCTGGCTATCGGAATCAGGGAAAGTCGACGCGTACCTTTCAGTTGACCCCGCCCAAGGACTGTACGGCGTTGATCGTTGATACGCCTGCCGGATTGGATCGCCATGGTCTAGAAGCGGCTACTCGGGGCGCCGATTCGATTTTAATGCCGGTCATGTCGTCTGATATCGATATACACGCAGCAACTCACTGCATTGGGGATTTGTTGCTGGGCAGTCGCGGGGCGCTGGCCCAAAAACGTATCGGCATTATCGCCAACCGCCTAAAAACAAACAGTCGAGGCAGCCAGCGGTTGCTGAAGTTTTTGCAGAACTTTGAAATTCCCTCGATCGCCACGTTACGCGACTCGGTGAATTACACACGAGGCGCGGAGTTGGGTATCGGCATTCACGAGTTGCCGGCGCGGCAAACGAGAAAAGATCTAGAAGCATGGGAGGCAATACTCAACTGGGTTCAGGGCCAATCGCAATGTCGCGACAGCCGACCGGGTATGCCTTTGCGGGTAGGCCTGAGCGGTGCAGTGCGGGTCGCCCTCGGCCGCTATCGTTCGTGACCTAGGTTTGCACAGCCCTTGTGTGTATCGTTGCACTAGGGCGTGGCGGCGTTAACAATCCCCTCAAAGACCGCAGCTCGCGTGTCCGAAAAATTTTCACTAAGTCCGTCACGCTGGAATCGCGTATTCACGTTAAGATCTGCGCTGGTCTTATAAGAGTGTTACTGCATGAG
>JAYNPH010000014.1:0-2558 GCA_038113685.1 Gammaproteobacteria bacterium | reverse complement strand
CCCCATTTTCCTTGATTACGCCGCGTCGACGCCGACAGACCCGAAGGTGGTTGACGTGATGAGCGGGCACCTAGCCATGGACGGAGTCTTCGCAAACCCCGCGTCTCGTGGCCACGTTTATGGGTGGCAGGCCGAGGAGGCGGTGGAGACGGCTCGCGTTGAGGTTGCCAACACCCTGAGTGCGGATCCCAGAGAGGTCATTTGGACATCTGGGGCCACGGAGTCGAACAACCTCGCCATAAAAGGACTTTTAGAGCGGGGTAAACGACTGGGCCGCCTGCACCTAATTACCAGCGTGATCGAGCACAAGGCGATTCTCGACACCGTTGCGTGGATGGAAACACAGGGCTTTAGCGTGACCCGTCTTACACCGGACAGCCAAGGTGTGGTTTCTGCCCAAGCAGTAGCGGATGCCATTCGCCCGGACACCTTGGTGGCCTCGATCATGCAGGTTAACAATGAACTTGGCAGCGTCAGCGACATTGGCGCGATTGCCCGCGTTTGCCGCGAGCGCGGTGTGCTGTGTCATACCGATGCGGCCCAAAGCTATGGCAAGTTGCCCATTGACGTTCAGACCCTTGGCGTGGATTTACTGTCTCTGTCCGGGCATAAGATATACGGCCCCAAGGGCGTCGGCGCGCTGTACGTGCGTCGTTCCGACGGGCTGTCCCTTGAAGCTCAAATCCACGGCGGCGGACACGAGATGGGCATGCGCTCGGGTACCTTGCCGACCCACCAGATTGTTGGCTTGTCGGCAGCCGCGAAGCTGATGCATGACCACATGGCGGGGGAAACCCAGCGCATTGAAGCGCTCAGGCACCGATTTGCCAGTCACCTGGCTCAAATGCCAGACGTCGCCCTAACCTCTAATGCTGAGGTTTGCATTCCGCAGATCGTCAACGTGGCTTTCGGTGGTGTTGACGGCGAAACACTGCTGCTGGCGTTGTCCGAGCTGGCTATATCAACGGGATCGGCGTGCAATTCAACCAATGTCGAACCCTCCCACGTGCTGCGGGGTATTGGATTGTCTTCACAAATGGCCCAAGGTTCTCTGCGATTCAGTTTTGGCCGCTACACCACTCTGGCGGAGATTGACCAAGCCGCACTCCATTTATCTCAGGTGCTGGGCCGATTGCGTCAGTAACGCGCAGGCGTATAATACGCGCCCTCGAAGCTCGGTGAGCCAGAGTTTTTTATTAAAAATTAGATACATAGCGGGGTCTTCCGTTGTCCGAGAGAGGGTGTTGTTAATGCTCGCTTCGTGCCGGGGACGAAATTCAATCGCATATGAATAACGGAGATGACCATGGGAATTGAGCGAACTTTTTCGATCGTGAAGCCAGACGCAGTAGCTCGGAATTTAATTGGCGAAATCTACTCGCGCTTTGAAAAAGGTGGGCTACGAATTGTCGCCTCCAAAATGTTGCAGCTCACTGAAGCTCAGGCCGGCGGTTTTTACGCGGAACACGACGGTAAGCCGTTTTTTGCCGATCTGTGCAGTTACATGCGATCCGGGCCAGTGATGGTGCAGGTGCTAGAGGGCGAGGACGCCATTGCAACCAACCGACGCCTTATGGGTGCTACCAACCCCAAGGAAGCGGATCCGGGCACCATCCGAGCTGACTTTGCTGAATCCATCGACGCTAACGCAGTACATGGTTCAGACAGTCCAGAGTCGGCGGCTCGTGAGATAGCCTTCTTTTTTAACGACGATGAAATCATCGACCGCGCCTGAGGCGGTGGTCTCAGGATAAACAGGAACGTCAGCGTGACCAGCAAACACAATCTTTACGGGTTGGATCGAGGTCAACTTGAAGCGCTGTTCCAGCAAATAGGTCTGCAGGCGTTTCGAGGCCGGCAGATCATGAAATGGGTATACCACCAAGGTTTGACGGATTTTGGTGGTATGACAGACCTTCCTCTTACTGCTCGCCAGTGGATGCTCGATAACTGCAGTCTGACGCTGCCAGAGATACATGAGCACTTTGTTTCCAAGGACGGCACGGTAAAGTGGCTGCTCAAGGTCGGTGCCGGTGATCTTGTGGAAATGGTTCTTATCCCCGAGAAAGGCCGCAACACCCTTTGTGTCTCGTCTCAAGTAGGCTGCATGTTGGACTGCAGCTTTTGTTCCACGGGCAAGCAGGGCTTTAACGGCAACCTGACTTCGGCAGAAATCGTCGGGCAGATGGTTATCGCCAACGCTTATCTTGCCGAACAGTCACAAAGCGTGACGAACGTGGTGTTGATGGGTATGGGCGAGCCGCTCCTAAACTTTGATGCGGTGCTGCCGGCCACGAACATTATGATCGATGATCACGCGTTCGGACTGTCGAAGCGCAGAGTTACGGTAAGCACCGCGGGTGTGGTGCCGGGAATCAGGCAACTGCAAGAACACAGCGATGTGTCCTTGGCGATATCGCTGCATGCACCCTTCGACGAACTGCGAAACGAACTGGTGCCAATCAACAAAAAATATCCCATTGAGGTGTTGTTAGATGCCTGTCGGGACTATGTTGAGCACCTTGGGCCAGCACGGAAGCTGGTGATCGAATATACCC
>JAYNPH010000013.1:4739-35460 GCA_038113685.1 Gammaproteobacteria bacterium | reverse complement strand
CCAAATAGAGATCCATTGACGTGGTCCGCGTTGGATCCGGGTAGGCCGCTTGAGGTCGTTGGTGACGGCGACCCTAGATGAATGACTGTTCACGACAGAACCCGGCTTATAGGCTGACTCTCAATTTCTCCTCGATGGTTGTTTGCCTAGCCCACCCCCGCACAACGTGGTTGGGGTAAAAAGCCCATGCCACGTCCTGAGCTGTTCTCTTGAGGCGCGAAAAGACCCGTAAAAATTTCTTATTTTTCCGACGGTTATGGTCATTTCTGGCGGCATTGTCGGTTGACTCGTTTGCAATCCGGACTATAGTGTGTCGAATTGGGAAAAAGTGGAGAAATGTGGGTAATTTGCCGGCCGCGAGGGCTGGGTTGGTTGAGTCCCGGCCTTCAGGGTCTGATCAAGGCAAATTGAATCCGCCGAAAAAGACATGTTTCGCGGCATTAGCAGTGTAACCATGGACGCCAAGGGACGTATGGCGCTGCCTGCGCGCTACCGTGACGCGGTCGCCGTTGCCAGCGGCGGACGGGTGGTAGTGACCATCGATATGCGTGAATCCTGCCTGTTGCTGTATCCATTGGCCGAATGGGAGTTAGTGCAAAGCAAACTGGAACGTCTTTCCAACATCAATCCTCAAACAAGATTGCTTCAACGTCTGTTGATTGGTCATGCGACGGACTTGGAGTTGGACGCCGCTGGGCGTTTGCTGCTGCCACCCATGTTGCGGGATTTTGCTGGTTTAACGAAAAAGTTGGTCCTGGTCGGTCAAGGTAACAAGATCGAAATTTGGTCTGCGGATCATTGGCGGCAACGTCTCGATTTGTGGCTGGAAGAAGGCGCGGCCCTGCTGGACAGTGAAGCGTTATTCGACGGGCTGTCTGTATGACGGTGTTCGAGGCTGAGACCGAGAACCGTCAAGAACACCTGCCGGTGTTGTTGCAGGAGACGGTTTCGTACTTGTTGGGGTTCAACGGCGCCAGCGAAGCATCGGAACCCTCTGGAACTTTTGTTGACGCAACCTTCGGCCGAGGCGGTCATAGCCGCGAGCTTTTGAAGCACTTGATGCCAAACAGCAGCCTGATCGGTTTGGACAGAGACCCCGATGCAGTTGCTCAAGGTGCTGTGTTAGCCGAACAGGATCCGCGCTTTTCCATCCATCAGGCCCGATTCTCAGGGCTGAGCCAAGTGCTTAAAGAACTGAGCATCGCCAATGTTCAGGGTGTGCTAATGGACATTGGGGTGTCGTCCCCGCAGCTGGACAATCCCGAGCGCGGCTTCAGCTTTTCTGCTGAAGGACCTTTGGATATGCGTATGAATCCGGCTGAGGGGCAGTCGGCAGCAGACTGGCTGAACGCAGCCGATGAAGGTGATATCGCGCAAGTTCTGTGGATGTACGGCGAGGAAAAACATGCCCGGCGCATCGCCAAGGCGATCGTGGCAGCACGCCCGCTGCACACTACCTTTGAGTTGGCCGATGTCGTGTCTGGGGCCACCCCTAAGCCCCGAGGCCCTCAGCGCAAACACCCTGCCACGAAAACTTTCCAAGCTGTTCGCATATTGGTCAATGAAGAAACGAACGAGCTTGAGCAAGGCTTACAGCAAGGTTTTCAATCCTTGGCTGTGGGCGGCCGATTGGCCGTGATTTCATTTCATTCGCTGGAAGACCGGAAAGTGAAACAAGCGTTTCGTCAGCTCAGCCAGCCACCGAAAATGCCGCGCCGCCTGCCGTTGCGCCATGTGGAGGAGCAGGTGCTTGGTCAGCTGGTATGCCCGCCGATCAAAGCTGCGTTGGCAGAGCAAACGGCCAATCCTCGGTCCCGTAGCGCTACCCTCCGGGTAATTGAGCGGGTACGCAGCAGTGATTAGACAACGATTTTATTTGCTTGCTGCGGCGACAGCTTTGTCGAAGTCCAAGCTACGCCGTCGAAAACTGAACGCTCCGACCCTGTCTGTTGGGGTATGGCCGCTGCTGACGTTGACTGTGTTGCTTGTTGGGGTAATTGCCAGCGGCATAACGGTTGTCAAAGGCGCACACGAGCTGAGAAGTCTGCATACGGCATTAGATCAGTCCCAGAAGAAGCAAGATCGTTTGCTGGCCGAGCACAGTCGTCTTTTGCTGGAGCGCAGTACGTTTGCGGGCTTACAAACTGTTGAAGTCGTTGCGACCCAAGAGCTGCAAATGGCGTTTCCCGACGAGATTAAGGAGGTAACGCCGTGAGCATGTGGCGGCATTACCTGTTCTTAGTCTGCTTTGCCACAACGGCCGTGGCTTTATCGGTTCGTGTGGTGTACCTAGGCGTCACCGAACGGGATTTTTTGCAGGAGGAAGGCGATAGGCGTTCGGTCTACCGGGAACGATTGCCGGCTATGCGGGGCATGATCTACGACCGTAATGGCGAGGCCTTGGCTGTAAGTACCCCAGTGTTCGCTGTGGCGGTAAATCCCAAGCTGTTCGATGTCACGAAAGAGAAAGACCTGAACGAACTGGCTCGTGTTCTGGAGCTAGAATCCGAGCAACTTAAACGTACGATCCTTAACAACCGGCAAAGAGGATTTTTGTATCTTCGCCGGCATTTGAGTTGGGAGCATATGGATGCCATACGTCAACTCAGATTAGGTCACGTTTCCCTCGTGCCTGAGTACCGCCGTTACTATCCTGCCGGTGAGTCCGTGGCTCACGTTGTGGGTATGACAAATATCGATGATCTAGGACTGGAGGGCATTGAACTTGCCTTTGAGGAACAGCTGCGCGGCGAGCCAGGCACAAAAACCGTTTTGCGCGATCGCAAGGGTCAGGCCATTGACGATCTGGAGTACGGCAGAGCGCCCCGATTTGGTGCCGATCTGCAGCTGAGTATCGACTCGCGTTTGCAGTACATTGCCTATCGCGAGTTAAAGTCTGCGGTGCAAAGTCATTCGGCGAAGTCCGGATCCCTGATCATGGTTGATGTAAAGACCGGTGAGATATTGGCCTTGGTCAACCAGCCATCGTTCAATCCCAACGGGCCGATAAATCAGCGTATACCAACTCGTAATCGCGTGGTTACAGATACCTACGAACCGGGATCAACGATTAAACCCTTTACGGCCATGGCGGCTCTGGAAACGGGTCGTTATCGACGGGATAGCAAAATTGAAACGTCGCCGGGTTATTTCTGGATCGATAATAAGATGATTCAAGACCCGGTAAACCTGAATACGATTTCGCTGGCTCAAGCGATTCAAAAGTCCAGCCAGGTAGCCATCGCTAAAGTTGCCCTAGACCTGCCTGAGGAGGCGGTTTTCACGGTGCTGCAGCGCAGCGGTATTGGTGAATACGTTGGCACCGGGCTGCCCGGTGAGGCCATTGGCCGTTTCACTAACGTCGGTCGGACCTCCAGAGTATCTCGGGTGGTGATGTCATATGGCTATGGCTTTAGTGTGACGGCGATGCAATTGGCATCGGCCTATGTGACTCTGGCCAGCCATGGGAATCGTTTGCCATTGAGCATTCTCAAGCGTGACCGCGCTCCCGAAGCAGAGCGCGTGTTTGATATAGAAGCCACCGAGGAGGTGGTGGCCATGATGGAGCAGGTGACTGAGCGGGGTGGCACCGCTGCCAAGGCCAGTATTGATCATTACCGCGTTGCAGGTAAGACCGGAACAGCCCGCGTGTTGGACAAAGGCGGCTATAACGACGAGCGCCATGTTGCGTTGTTCGCGGGAATCGCTCCCGTGAGTAATCCGCGCATTGTTATGGTGGTTGTCGTAAATGAACCCCAATCGGGTAGCGCGAGCGGCGGCCAAGTTGCTGCGCCGATTTTTGCCCGGGTAGCACAGCACAGCCTACGTCTGCTAGGCGTGATGCCTGACAAAGATGGCGAAGGCGGCGATGAGCCTCGGGCGGCGGGCGCCTTGTTGGCAAAACGAGGCCAATAATGGGGACCGAGGCATCCATGTCGTCAATTACCCAGCAAATCCGCCAGATCGAAGGCGTTGCAGGGCTGAGCGAAGAATCGGCCCTCGTGCGTCGCGGGGATGTTTTTATAGCCTGCGCTAGCGACCCAAATCAGCGCGCCCGGCACATCAAGCAAGCGCTAGAAAATGGCGCGGTCGGGTTGGTCATTGATGCACAATCGGCGGCCGCACAGGTGCCTGTCTTGCCCGTGATTCAGGTAGCCGACTTGGCCCTCGCGCGTGGTGCCTTAGCCGCAGACTTTTATGCCCATCCATCTCACGCCCTTGAATGTGTTGGCATTACCGGTACCAACGGCAAAACTTCCATCGCCTACCACGTGGCGAATCTGAGCAACCTGCTGGGTGTCAGCAGTGGCTACATAGGCACCTTGGGTAACGGTGTTCTCGGCAGGCTTGCTCCGACGTCTATGACTACGCCGCCCCCGGTGACGCTGCAGCGGTTGCTTGCCGAATACACCCATCAGGGTTTGCGGCGGGTAGCCTGCGAAATTAGTTCTCATGCGTTGGATCAGGATCGCGCCAAGCATGTTGCGTTAAATGTAGGCGTGTTTTCTAACCTGACGAGGGACCATTTGGATTATCACCAAAGTATGGAGCAATACGCCGAGGCTAAGTCCAAATTGTTCACGGGCTGGCCGCTGCAGCTCGCGGTAATTAATGCTGACGACGAGCTAGGCCGACGGCTCATCACGTGTTGTCGGGCCGATGAAGTCATTAGTTTCGGTGCTGCCGGCGACATCGCATGGCGGGCCACTGGGGTACGTCGGGGCATGCACGTGCTCTTTGATACGCTTTGGGGGCGTTTGGAGACAACGCTCCCTGTTGCAGCGGAATTTGCGTTAGCGAATGTCGCTGCCTCATTGGGCGTATTGCTGGGTCTGGGACATCGTATCGACGAATTACGCGAGGTTTTGCCCCAGCTGCAGCCAATACCCGGTCGAATGCAAGTCATCGACGGAAAGTTTGGGACCCCAAAAGTAATAGTAGACTTTGCGCACACACCAGATGCGCTGAAAAAAGTGCTGTCTGCGCTGGCCGCGCAATGCCGTGGTCGCCTGATTTGCATTGTTGGCTGTGGTGGTGATCGGGATCAGGGTAAGCGCGCAACAATGGGTGCGGTTGCCGTGAACGGTGCTGACCAAGTTTGGTTTACCTCGGACAACCCCAGAAGCGAAGATCCGCAGGGAATTATTGAGGATATGCAAGCCAGCCTCTCTGCCCAACAGCTTACGAAAGTGACAGCATTGATCGATCGCGGTGAGGCCATCAGTCAAGCCGTTGCCAATGCCGGCTCCGATGACATTGTGTTGATCGCCGGCAAAGGACACGAAGATACCCAAGAAATTCAGGGCACTAAACATGCCTTTAGTGATATCGAGTTCGTTGAAAAACTGTTCAAGGAGAACGCCTAGTGCTGCTTTGGTTAACAGACTACTTGTCTCAATTTGTCGGTGGCTTTGGGGTTTTTCAGTACCTGACGTTGCGCACCATGGTGAGTGTAATAACGGCGCTTGGAGCATCGTTGTTAATTGGGCCGCGAATGATTGCTTGGTTGAGCAATGCTCAAATTGGGCAGCAGGTGAGGGACGATGGGCCTTCTTCTCATTTCAGTAAGGCAGGCACTCCGACCATGGGCGGAGCCCTAATTCTTGTGATCATTGCCCTAACCACATTACTTTGGGGTGATTTAAGCAACCGCTACGTTTGGCTGGTTTTGGTGGTCACCGTGGCGTTTGGTCTCATTGGCTGGATCGATGACTATTTAAAAATTTCGAGAAAGAACTCAGACGGATTGTCCGCCCGCTGGAAGTACTTTTGGCAGTCGGTATTCGCCCTAGCAGCAGTTCTGTATCTCTACAGTGTCGCCTCGGTACCTGCAGAAACGGCGTTATACGTTCCGTTTTTCAAAAGTGTCATGGTGCCCTTAGGCGCTTGGTTCGTCGTGCTGGGCTATTTGATGATTGTTGGAATGAGCAACGCCGTGAATCTTACCGATGGCTTAGATGGCTTGGCGATTTTACCGGCGGTAATGGTGGGCGCAGCCTTGGGTTTGATTGCCTACGTCACCGGCAACATTGAATTTTCCAATTATTTGCAAATTCCCTACATTGCTGGCTCTGGCGAGTTGGCCGTGTTTTGCGGGGCGTTAATTGGCGCCGGGCTGGGTTTTCTCTGGTTTAACACCTATCCCGCGCAAATTTTTATGGGTGATGTCGGTGCCTTGGCGCTAGGCGCGGCGCTGGGCTTACTCGCTATTATCGTTCGCCATGAAATCGTGCTGTTGATTATGGGCGGACTATTTGTGCTGGAGACGGCCAGCGTCATCATTCAGGTTATCTCGTTTCGCCTCACGGGTCGTCGAGTGTTTCGTATGGCGCCCATACACCATCACTTCGAGCTTAAAGGCTGGCCTGAACCTCGTGTGATTGTGCGTTTTTGGATCATCACACTTGTCCTTGTCACCATCGGTTTGTCCACGCTGAAGCTGCGATGAAGAACGCTTCGTTAACGGTGATTCTCGGCTTTGGTGTCACAGGGCAGTCCGTTGCTCGGCATCTGAGTGAAAAGAGCCTCGCTTTTGCTGTTATTGATACCCGGCCACAGCCGGGGGCAGCGCTGCCTGCGAATGGCGAATATTATTGGCAAAGCGATAATTGGCCCCACGGCCTAGTCAAACGAGCAACCAAGGTAGTAGTAAGTCCGGGATTATCGCCCCAGCACCCGTTGGTAGCGCAGGCGCGCAATGCCGGCTTACCAGTGTGCACAGATATTGATCTTTTCTTGGCAAATGCCGAGGCGCCTGTGATTGGTGTGACCGGAACCAACGGCAAAAGCACAGTTGTTTCCTTGGTTGGACATTTGCTCCAAAACCACGGATTTGCCTGTGGGGTCGGCGGCAATCTCGGTCCGCCCGCCTTGGACTTGTTGTCTGAGCAGGTGCAGATATACGTACTGGAACTCTCAAGTTTTCAGTTGGCTCATAGCGGCGGTTTGGAACTTGCCAGTGCCGCTGTCCTCAATATTGGCGACGATCATCTGGATTGGCACGGTAGCCGTGCCGCTTACGCGGCCGCGAAGTGCAGTATTTATGATCGGGCGCAGCATCGGGTTGGTGCCGTAGGTGTCACGGACTTTGGCCTAGATGCTTGGGTTGGCAGCGATGAGCCGTTGCAAAGTGACACTTGGGGTCTCAAGGACTGCCGAGGTGAGCCGTGGGTATGCTTTGCTGACAAGCCGCTGATGCCCGCGAAGGAGCTGCCGCTATCGGGGCGCCACAACATAGAAAACTGCCTTTGGGCTTTGGCCTTGGTTACGCCGTGGATAGAGCCAAGCCTAGCTATCAAACACCTCACGAACTTTTCCCCGCTTCCTCATCGCTTTGTTTCCGTACCGGGTCCCGCCGATCTGCACTGTATCGATGACTCCAAAGCCACCAATGTCGGGGCTACCTTGGCAGCGTTGGAAGGGTTTGAGCGCAATCATTCGTTAATCTTGATCGCAGGGGGCGACAGTAAGGGCGCGGATCTAACGCCGTTGGGTGCGGCCATGGAAGGCCGGGTAAGGGCACTGTTTACCCTCGGCGTGGACGCCCAGCGTATTAATGACATTGCCCAGCATCATGGGGTGGCGTGGCGTCAAGTAGACACCATGGATCAGGCAGTAGACGCGGGTGTGGCCTGTGCGCGGGCCGGCGACACGCTTCTGCTATCACCGGCGTGTGCCAGCTTGGATATGTATGACAACTTTGCGCAGCGAGGCGATCACTTTGCGGCCTCGGTAAGGCGCTACCTGAATTTCGAGACTTCGGGAGGGGACCTTGAGAAGTCTTGAGTTATCGTTGCCACGTCAGAGCGTCATGGTGCTTGTGCCGTGGGCCGCTCTTTTGGTCTTTGGCACTATCATGGTTAGCTCGGCTTCAGTGGCCATGCAGGGTAACTTCATTGAAAAGCAGTTCGTCAATCTGGCGATGTCGGCTTTTTTGGTTGCGCTGATACTCACGTTGCCGCTGTCTCTGTGGGCGCGTTTGTATTGGGTGGGCTGGTTGGTTTCTCTTGTTTTAGTCGTGGCGGTGCTGATACCAGGTATAGGCCACGAAGCCAAGGGAGCAACCCGCTGGATCCGACTCGCAGGATTTAATCTACAGGCCGTGGAAGTGGCTAAATTCGGTTTGATGATTTATCTGGCAGGTTATCTATCTCGTTACCACGAGCAGCTTCAGCGTCAGCCGAACCGAATTTTTATCCCCCTAGCCATGGTTTTTGTTATCTGCGGTTTGGTCGTAGCTGAGCCCGATCTTGGATCCGCCTCGGTAGTGCTTGCTGCGACCTTGTCTGTTTTGTTTATGGCCGGGGCAAAGCTCAGATTTGTCCTATTGATGGTTTTAGGCGCGGGGCTGCTGTTCGCTTTAATGGTTTGGTTAGAGCCCTTTCGTATGCGTCGCATGATCGCTTTCACCGACCCTTGGGCCGTTCCCTATGATACAGGCTACCAGTTGGTCCAGGCTCTCATCGCCTTTGGTCGTGGCGAGCTTACCGGGTTGGGTCTTGGCGAGGGCATACAAAAACTGTCCTATCTACCCGAGGCGCATAATGACTTCATTTTCGCCGTGGTTGCCGAAGAACTGGGTAGTGTAGGCGCCATAGCCTTGATCGCGCTTTATTGTTGCTTTGTCTTTGTTGTGCTGAACGTGGCGAAGAATTGTCTTTTGGCGGGCCGGCTATTTGCCGGTTACTGCTGTTATTTTGCGGGATTTATCTTTGCCTATCAGTTTTTGGTCAATGTTGGCGTTAACGTAGGCGTGCTGCCAACCAAGGGTCTGACTCTGCCATTCATTAGCTATGGCGGTAACAGTTTGATGGTGTCTTGTGCTCTGACGGCCTTTGTTTTGCGTTGCAGTTATCCGGAGAAAGCCTGATGGCAGATGTTAACGAGTACCAAGTGCCGGAAATGGGCCGAATCCGCACCATTCACTTTGTGGGGATCGGGGGTGCTGGAATGAGCGGTATCGCCGAAGTGCTGTTGAATCAGGGCTATCAGGTGACAGGTTCGGACGTGAAGGAGTCGACCAATACGGCTCGGTTGCGCAACAAGGGCGCCACAGTTTTTCTGCAGCACGATGCCAAGTGGGTTCACAGTGCGGATGTGCTCGTGGTCTCTTCGGCCATAGATCCGGCAAATCCGGAACTTGTGGCAGCTAAGGAGCGCCGGCTGCCTATCGTGCCCAGAGCCCAGATGTTGGGCGAGCTGATGCGCTATCGGCACGGCATTGCGGTGGCGGGGACTCACGGTAAAACCACGACCACCAGTTTGATCACCGAGATTTTTCGCTGCGCTGGGCTTTCGCCGACGTTTGTTATTGGCGGTTTGCTAAACAGCGCAGGTACCAACGCCGAGCTGGGCGTTGGCCGGTACCTGATCGCTGAGGCTGACGAGAGCGATGCGTCGTTCTTGCACCTTCAGCCCATGACGGCGGTTATTACCAACATCGATGAAGATCATATGGCCACCTACGACCACGATTTCGCCAAAATGAAAGCGGCCTATGTTGAGTTCACGCATCGCCTGCCGTTTTACGGCAGTGTTGTGGTGTGTGCAGACGATCCCCAAGCACTAGCGCTGAGCGCAGACTTTGCCCGCTCCGTGATCACTTACGGTTACTCCGAGGGTGCTCAAGTTCGCGCCAGCGAAGTGCAATCCGCAGGGCGGCAGTGGCGTTTCAAGGTCACTCGAGTTGGCCTTGGCGCCCCCCTAGATGTTCGTATTAATTTGCCGGGCCATCACAACGTGATGAACGCGCTGGCGGCTATAGCAGTGGCGTCCGATGAAGGGCTGAGTGATGAAGCAATCCTCGGGGGGCTGGATGCCTTTGCCGGCGTAGGACGTCGATTCCAAGTCAGTGAGACGATAGCCGTGGGCGCAAAGACGGTGACCTTGGTCGATGACTATGGGCATCACCCCACAGAAGTTGAAGCGGTGATCAAAACGGCCCGGCAGGTTTGGCCGGAGCGTCGTTTAGCCATGGTTTATCAGCCTCATCGCTATAGTCGCACCAAGGACTTGTTTGATGACTTTGTGCGCGTGTTGTCCAGCTTAGACGCGCTGATGTTGCTGGATGTTTACTCGGCAGGGGAGGCGCGCATTGACGGTGCTGACAGCAAGGCTCTGGCCCAAGCAATACGCCAGCGGGGCGAATTGAATCCGGTCTATGCGTTGGACGCCGAGGAGGCATTGGGCCTTCTTGAGAACTTTGTGTTGGCTGAGGATGTATTGCTGGTGCAAGGCGCGGGTAACGTCAACGCCATATCCAACACCTTGACGGGAAATCATGATTAGGCGCG
The DNA here is from genome assembly GCA_038113685.1 of Gammaproteobacteria bacterium. GTDB lineage: Bacteria > Pseudomonadota > Gammaproteobacteria > Pseudomonadales > Azotimanducaceae > UBA4421. The sequence continues at coordinate 25,168 of JAYNPH010000013.1, read as the reverse complement.
TCTTAGCCACGTTTGCTGGGATCTCTGTGCTGGTTATGTTTGCCTATGTTTGGCCGGCTCTAGACCAACCGATTCGCACGGTAATTGTCGCCGGCGAACCGACTCAGGCTGAGCGCCTTGGCATTCAGGACAGCATGTCCAAGGTCGAACTTGGCGGCATTTTGACGACGGATCTAAATGAGGTTGAAAGACAGCTGCAGCAAATGGGGTGGACGCGTCAGGTCATGGTGCGCAGACAGTGGCCAGATCGCTTGGAGGTGCGTTTACAAAAAGTGGTGCCGGTTGCTAAATGGGGTGAAGACGATTATCTGGCTGCCAATGGCGAACCGCTACAGTTGCCCAATGAATACCCGAATCTGCCGGCCTTGAGTGCTCACATCAGTTCGCCCCAGCAAACCATGGAGCTTTATCGGCTGCTGCAACTGTTCGCAGCGCGGCAAGGCTTGACCATCATGACGCTAACCGAGTCTCCGCAAGGCGAATGGGAGGTAGGCTTTGAGAACGGAATGGATTTAAAGTTAGGCAGTAGTGATGTTAACGGGCGAATGCAGCGTTTTCTTCGTGCCTATGGCGTTGCATTAAAGACGCAACAGCAGACAATTGAGTACGTTGATGCGCGCTATACCAACGGCATTGCAGTACGATTTGGTCAGCATTCAAACGCTTCGGCGCGTGCCGACGGACCGCTGCTTGGAATGGCAACGCAACTGTTGCGAACTCACACTAATGACAATGGATCGTAGTTATGGCCGCTGAAAAACAAGCACAGAGAATCGTTGCCCTGGATATTGGCACGAATAAGATCGCAGCGATCGTTGCCAACGTTAACGCTCAAGGCGAGCTAGAGATCATCGGCATTGGTACTCATCAGTCCAGAGGGCTGAAAAAAGGTGTTGTCGTCAACATTGATTCCACGGTGCAGTCGATTCAACGGGCGGTGGAAGAAGCCGAACTGATGTCGGGCTGTGAAATCGACTCCGTATATGCCGGTATTGCAGGCAGCCACATTCGTAGCCTGAACTCTCATGGCATCGTCGCCATCCGAGACCGGGAGGTGTATTCCCTGGATATCGATCGCGTGATCGATGCAGCAAAGGCAATGGCCATTCCCGCCGACCAAAAGATACTCCACGTGCTGCCGCAGGAATACATCATCGATGCTCAGGAAGGTGTGAAAGAGCCGCTGGGAATGTCGGGCGTCAGGCTGGAGGCAAAAGTACATATGGTGACTTGTGCGGTGAACGCTGCTCAAAATATCGAAAAGTGTATTGAGCGTTGCGGCCTCGGCATGAATGACGTTATTTTGGAACAGCTGGCGTCCAGCTACGCAGTGCTTAGTGATGATGAGCGTAATCTGGGGGTCTGCTTGGTAGACATTGGGGGTGGTACCACGGACATCGCCGTGTTCACCGAAGGGGCTATACGCCACACCGCGGTGATTCCTATCGCTGGTGATCAGGTCACCAACGACATTGCCATGGCATTACGCACGCCTACGCAAAATGCCGAAGACATAAAAATACGTTACGCTTGTGCGTTAACACAGTTGGCGAAAGCCGACGAAGTCATTAAAGTACCGGGGGTCGGCGACAAACCTGAAAAAGAAATGTCGCGCCAAACGTTGGCAGAAGTGGTAGAACCACGTTACGACGAATTGTTTAGACTGATTCAGGCAGAACTGCGACGAAGCGGTTTTGAGAACTTAATAGCATCAGGCATTGTCCTCACCGGGGGCGGGGCCAAGATGGAAGGTTTGATCGAGCTAGCGGAAGAAATATTCCACATGCCGGTCAGTTTGGGGGCGCCACGACTCGTGGCGGGTTTGAAGGACATCGTAAGGAACCCCGTATACGCAACTAGCGTTGGCTTGTTGCAGTACGGGCTAGAGCGAGAACAGGAACGCACTGAAAAACAAAGCGGCCGTAAGAGCAGCACGTTTGAAAGTATAAGGAACTGGTTTCGCGAAAACTTCTAGCACCAGCAGGAGAAGGCGATGTTTGAGATAGTGAATAGCGCGCCGCAGAACGCCGTGATCAAGGTCATTGGGGTCGGCGGCGGCGGCGGCAATGCCGTGCAACACATGGTGAGTAATGATGTCAACGGAGTCGACTTCATTGCCATCAATACCGATGCTCAGGCCTTGGATGGCTTGGGCGCGGAGAGGACGCTGCAAATTGGCAGCAATATCACCAAGGGCCTAGGGGCCGGTGCGAACCCGGAAACTGGCCGTGCCGCAGCCATTGAGGATCGCGAGCGTATCGCTGAGCTGCTCAGTGGCGCCGATATGGTATTCATCACCGCCGGCATGGGCGGCGGAACTGGTACCGGTGCTGCGCCGGTCGTTGCCGAAGTAGCCAAAGAACTGGGTATCTTGACGGTTGCCGTTGTAACCAAGCCTTTTAAATTCGAACGTCGCGGCAAAGTCGCTGATAAAGGTTTGGCAGAGTTGGTTGAGCATGTTGACTCTCTGATCACCATTCCTAATCAAAAACTGCACGATGTATTGGGTGATAGCACCTCTATGCAAGATGCTTTTGGTGCGGCTAACGATGTCCTGTTGGGAGCTGTCAAAGGCATAGCGGATCTCATTATTCTTCCCGGTCTGATCAACGTCGACTTCGCCGATGTGCGAACGGTCATGTCTGAGATGGGATCGGCGATGATGGGCACAGGTCGGGCCAGTGGAGCCAATCGAGCCAGGGATGCCGCTGAGGCAGCCATCAAGTCGCCGCTGCTGGACGATATTGATATCAATGGTGCCCGAGGCATTTTGGTCAATGTCGCTGGAGGCTCCGATCTCACCATGGGTGAATTCATGGAAGTCGGTGACATGGTGGAAGAATTCGCCTCTGAAAACGCGACCGTGGTCGTGGGCACGGTCATCGATGAAAGCTTGGGCGATGATCTGATGGTAACTATTGTGGCAACGGGTCTTGGCAAAGGCAGCAAACCGAGTATTGTCATCGACAATGATCCGGTCATTGATAGCGCTGCTGCCCAAGGCAATTACGATAGTTTCGATGAGCCGCCGCATTTGCGTAACCCAGCTCGTTACGGCAACGGTGTTGAGGGTGTGGATATTCAAGGTAGCGACCTTGAGTATTTAGATGTGCCTGCCTTCTTGAGACGGCAAGCAGATTAACGAACCGGGCTCTTTGCAACGCCCGTCTAATAGGCGGGCGCGACCCCAGTCAGAGGTACATACGTTGTCAACAGCCAACTTGCAGCAAACCTTGAAAAATAGCGTCAAGGCAACGGGGGTCGCTCTGCATTCAGGGCGCAAGGTGAATTTGACGCTGCATCCTGCGAGGGAGAACAGCGGTATCGTATTCAAGCGCACAGACCTTGACGGCTGCGTTGAATTTCCCGCTGTGGCAAGTGGTGTCGGAGACACTCAAATGGCCACTTCGCTGACCTGCGGCGATCACCAACTGTCCACGATTGAGCACCTGATGTCAGCGTTCTCGGGGTTGGGTGTGGATAACGCGATTGTTGAAGTGGACGGACGAGAGCTTCCCATCATGGATGGAAGTGCTGCGCCCTTTGTGTTTTTGCTTCAATCAGCCGGTGTGATAACCCAGCCCGCGCCAAAGAAATTTCTGCGTATTTTGCGCAAGGTGCGTGTGGAAGATGGCGACGCTAGTGCTGAACTCGTGCCCTACGAGGGCTTTAAGTTGAGTTACACCCTAGAATACGATCACCCGGTTTTCGAAGCCCATGAACATACCGCCGAGGTCGAATTTTCGACGACGGGCTTCGTTAAGGAAGTAAGTCGAGCGCGTACCTTTGGCTTTCTGGCAGACTTCGAAAAGCTGCGCGATCTCAATCTGGCTCAGGGTGGTAGTTTGGACAACGCCGTGGTGGTCGATGATTGCAAAATTTTGAACGAGCACGGTCTGCGAGCTAGGGATGAATTTGTGAAACACAAAATCCTAGATGCTATTGGCGATTTGTACTTGCTTGGGCATAGCCTTATTGGCAGCTTTCATGGGCATAAATCCGGTCACGGGCTGAACAACAAGGTGATACGCAAACTTCTTGAGGATCCGAGCAGCTACGAAATCGTCACCTTTGATGATCCGTGTAAGATGCCCGCCACCTACAGACGGCCTGTTTCCAATATTGACGCCTAACACCAAAGACGCCGTATCAGCCCGGCTCTGAACTTGTGCTCAACACATTGATGACTAACTCGTTTACCCGGTGAAAGGCGGCAAGCGTGTTTAAGCGCGCCAGTAGCTCCGGCCCTGCAAAGCGCATTCGAGTGGCAACGCCGGCGCTTCGGCAATTGATTATTAACCGTGATCCCCGGATATCGCTGACTTCAACTTGATGTTGCAAATTATCGTCGACCACTGCTCGCAGCTGTTCCGTCCACGCTTTTTGGTTGGCGCTATGAGTCAGCAACTTTTGTAGCGGGCTGTGGCCCCGGCCTTCCGTTAACAGATCGTCTGCATTCTTCATCGTCATGGCGCACTCTGAGCGTGAATCGCTAGCGGTTTTAGAGGACTTTACCTTATGCGGGCCGCCTTTTCGGACACTAAATTTGCACATTCACGACATTTTGCTATGTTGACGGCTGCTTAGATGACTGGCCTCGTGCATGCAGCTGCTGTTAATCAACAAAAACGGTGAACCGGTACAGATTTCGCTACCGTCTTGGAAAGTACGATTGATCGTAATTGCCTTGGTGGTGTTCTGCTCCGGGTTGATTGCTTCAGGTTTTTTGCTGCGCCAGTCCAGCATTGTGGATGCGGCGGTGATTGAAAACTGGCGTGCGAAATTACAAGAGCAAGACGCCGTGGTTGACGAGCTGCAGACCGACTCAATTGCCCGTCGTCAGGCGGTAGGTCGTCAAATTGCAGAGATGCAGGCTCGGCTTTGGCGAATGGAGGCGCTTGCGTCTTATATGCATGAGTCGTCTGGATTGCCTCAGGATGAATTCGACTTCAATGCCCAGGTGTCTCAAGGCGGCCCGATCGGTCCCGGAGCCGAAGTACTCAACGTCGAGAATTTAGATTCAAAGCTTGCGAACTTATCCGAGCGTTTGAAGCAGCGCGAAACAGAGCTGTCGATATTGGATCAGGTGCTTTTGGGTGTTTATACCCAAGAAGGCGCAACGCCCAGGGGCGCACCCATCGCCAAAGGGTGGATGTCGTCCCCCTTTGGCGAGCGAGTCGATCCAATATCGGGCAAAAAGGCGTGGCATGAAGGCATGGACTTTGCCGGTGCCAATGGGTCTGACGTCATCGCCGTTGCCAATGGAATCGTAGTTTTTGCCGGACGTCGCGACGGTTATGGTTTGATGGTTGAAATCAGCCATGGCGAAAATTTGCGCACTCGGTATGGCCACCATCAAGAACTGCTGGTGCGCGTCGGTCAAAGTGTGAAGCGTGGCGACGTGATCGGACTGATGGGCAGCAGCGGTCGCTCAACGGGGCCTCATGTGCATTTTGAAGTGCTCAAGTCCGGCAAGCCGGTAAACCCAGCGCGTTACGTCAGCGCCCGCTAGACGAACAAGCGTTTTCGGTCCAAACGTCAGCCTCTTCGCTTTCTCGATCCGTTCCCATGATTTAAATTCATTCCATAGGTTTGTGTAGATCTGGCGGCACTGGGGCTACAATCACCCTTTTTCCTACGTCGCAAACTATGGCCAACTTTCTCGCCCGACTCTTTGGTACCAAGAATTCACGCGAATTGAAGCGCATGGGGCGCTTGGTGCGTCGCATTAACGAACTAGAAGACAAGTTCTCCGCTGACACCGATCTGATCGCCCACACGGCACAGTTGCGTCAGCGTTTGCAGGCGGGGGAATCCTTAGACGCGCTATTGCCCGAAGCTTTCGCCGCGGTTCGTGAGGCGGCCAAGCGAACCAAGGATATGCGGCACTTTGATGTGCAACTCCTCGGAGGCATCACCCTACACGAGGGACGCATTTCTGAAATGCGTACCGGTGAGGGGAAAACGCTCATGGCAACATTGCCGGCCTACCTCAACGCCTTGCCCGGTAAGGGCGTTCATGTGGTGACGGTGAACGATTACTTAGCCAAGCGAGACGCCCAATGGATGGAGCCTATCTATCAAGAGTTGGGTCTAACCGTGGGCATCATTCAGTCTGGTCAGCCAGCGGAAGAAAAAATGACGGCTTATCGGGCAGACATCACCTATGGCACGAACAACGAGTTCGGTTTTGACTACCTGCGGTCGAATATGGCCTTCACCGTTGAAGATCGCCTACAGGGCGAACTGAACTTCGCCATCATCGACGAAGTAGATTCCATTCTCATCGATGAGGCGAGAACGCCACTGATTATCAGCGGTGCGTCTGAGGAAAATACCTCGCTCTATCAAACCATTAATCGAATTCCGCCAATGCTGAAAGAGCAGCCCTTTGATGACACGCCAAGAGTGTTTGGTGAGCCAGAGGTAGAGGCAACGGGCGACTACATGGTTGATGAAAAAAACCGCCAGATAGAATTGACGGAGCTTGGGCACCAAAAAGTCGAAGACGCGCTCATCGATTTAAAACTGCTGGAGCCTGGAGACAGCCTATATTCTTCCGCCAATTTGAATTTGCTGCATCACGTCCACGCCGCGCTAAAAGCGCACAAGCTGTTTAAGCGGGACGATCAATACATGATTTCCTCGGGTCAAGTCATTATCGTCGACGAGCATACGGGGCGTGCCATGCCGGGTCGCAGGTGGTCTGATGGTATCCATCAGGCCGTCGAGGCAAAGGAAGGTTTGGCGATTCAGAATGAGAGTCAAACACTCGCGTCGACCACCTTTCAAAATTACTTCCGCCTCTATAAAAAGCTGTCGGGCATGACGGGAACGGCAGATACCGAGGCTTTTGAATTTAAACAAATCTATGGTCTCGATGTCGTTGTCGTGCCGACGCACCGGCCCATGATTCGTGATGATCGAAATGATCTGATGTATCTGACCCTGCAAGAAAAATACGACGCCATCGTAGAGGACATCACTTCCTGTATTGATCGCGGACAACCAGTGCTGGTGGGTACAGCTTCAATTGAGAGTTCAGAGTTGTTGTCTGCGGAATTGGGTCGTCGCAAGGTGGCCCATAGCGTGCTGAACGCCAAGCAGCACGAACGCGAAGCGGACATCGTTGCAGATGCGGGACGTCCGGGGGCGGTGACCATCGCCACGAACATGGCAGGTCGTGGTACCGATATTGTCCTTGGCGGCAGTTTAGACGCTGAGTTGGCCAAACTCCCGAATTCTGATGAACATGAAATTGCTCGGATCACCAACCAATGGCAGCAGCGTCACGACGCGGTTTTAGAGGCCGGAGGACTGCACATTATCGGCACTGAGCGCCACGAGTCCCGTCGTATCGACAACCAACTCAGAGGCCGATCCGGGCGCCAGGGCGATCCGGGATCCAGCCGATTCTATTTGTCGCTGGACGATAATCTGATGCGCATCTTCGTATCTGAGTCCATCCGCAACATGATGTACAAGCTCAACGATGGAAGCGGTGAAGCCATTGAGCACAAGATGATCAATCGCTCCATTGAAAATGCCCAACGCAAGGTCGAAGGGCATAACTTCGATATTCGCAAAAACCTGCTGGAATATGACGATGTTTCCAATGATCAGCGTCAGGTCATATACCAGCAACGCCGAGAGCTAATGGACTCCAATGACATCAGTGAGACTATCGAGGGCCTTCGGGAAGAGGTTGTTTACGAATTGGTTGCTCAGCATATTCCGCCTCAGAGCTTGATCGAACAGTGGGATATCGGCGGTTTGGAACAGGCATTGCAGAGCGAGTTTGGCAGCGCCCAATCGTTGAGCCAGCTGTTGGAAAAAGATCAAGACCTAGATGAAGACGGTTTGGCGACTCGGGTGCTGGTGCAAATCGAAGAGGAGTACGCGGCGAAAGAAGGTCGCTGGCGTGACAGCGGAATTGACATGCGCATGGTGGAAAAACAGATCATGCTGCAAATACTGGATCAGCGCTGGAAAGAACATTTGGCGGCCATGGATCAATTGCGGCAGGGAATTCATCTTCGAGCCTATGCGCAGAAGCAGCCGAAGCAGGAGTTCAAGCGAGAATCTTTCGAGTTGTTTCAAGACCTTCTGCAAAACATCAAGTTTGATGTGATTCGTATGCTTTCACGCATGCAAATCGAAAACCCGGAAGAGATCGAAGCGCAGGAGCGCCTGCGCAGAGCCGAAGCGGCACAGAAGATGAGTTTTCAGCACAGCCAGGTGCAAGGTGGCGACGATCAATCTGCCGAGCGCTCCAGTCCTGCAAACAAAGCCGAAACGTTTGTGCGCGAAGAGCGGAAAGTGGGCCGCAACGAGCCCTGCCCCTGTGGTTCAGGGAAGAAATACAAACAATGTCACGGCCGCGTCTGATGATGCCCCGAAGCGTCTATAAAGCCATCCAGCTAGGGAGCGGGCGTTGGCGGTAAATCTTTCTCAACCGGAATCGTTGTGGCCGGTTCCCGGCGTTCGCATAGGGACGTCGCGTTCTGGCGTGAAAGCCGCAGAACGTGACGACTTGGCCCTAGTGATGTTCGATGCCGGCACGGTAATTGCGGGGGTATATACCCAATCGGCGTTTGCGGCCCCACCGGTTCATCTTGCAAAGGCTCGACAAGACGGGGCTCTGGCTTGGATCGTAAACAGTGGCAACGCAAATGCCGCCACGGGTCGGCCGGGCCTTGAGGATGCGGAGGCTCTGTGTGCGGTCGTCGCTCAGGCAGCAGGCTGTCACCCTGAGCAGGTGCAGCCGTTCTCTACTGGCGTCATTGGCGAGCGTTTGGATGTGCCGGCTTTGAGCAAGGCAGTCCCCCAAATGGCGGCTAACGCCAAGGCCGACAACTGGCTGGCATTGAGCAAAGCCATTATGACCACGGACACAGTGCCAAAGGCTGTTAGCAAGCGCATAGCTCTTGATGGTGAGGAAATTGTGCTCACTGGTGTCGCCAAAGGATCCGGCATGATCAAGCCAGATATGGCGACGATGCTGGGCTACATAGCCTGCAACGCTCGGGTTGGCCGTTCAGCCTTGGAGCAAATGACCCGAGCTGTCGCTGACGGCAGCTTCAACCGGATTACCGTTGACGGAGATACCTCCACCAACGATTGCTTTATGTTGGCGGCGACAGGCAAGGCGAGCGTTAGCGAAATCGAAAGCGACCGTGATCCGCGTTTCGGTATTCTGCAGGCAGCGCTCATGGACGTTGCTCAACTTCTGGCTCAGGCCATTGTCCGAGATGGCGAGGGCGCAACCAAGTTCGTCACTATCACGGTGGCCGGAGGCGCTTCTCAACAAGAGTGCTCTGAGGTTGCATACACTGTTGCAGAATCGCCTCTGGTTAAGACTGCGCTGTTTGCTGGCGATGCCAATTGGGGCCGTTTTTGTATGGCCATAGGCAGGGCCGAGGTGCCGAATCTAGATGAGCGACAGGTGAGTCTGTGGCTGGATGATGTGCAGGTGGCGGCTGGCGGGATGATGTCTGAAGATTACACGGATGCCGCAGGCTCAGCGGTAATGGCTCAGGATGAATTCACCATCCGCATCAACCTGGGCCGCGGTAACGCCGTTGAGACAATTTGGACCACGGATCTCTCATACGAATACATCCGTATCAACGCTGAATATCGCAGCTAGCACGCTGCTGCTTGGCGCTAGAGGTCTCGCTCAGGCTCTTCGCTCGTAAAGTCCGCAGGCGTGGCTTCCGGAATCCGATGTTCTTCGGCTGCCCAACTTCCCAGATCGATTAATTTGCAGCGCTCAGAGCAAAACGGACGGTTCGGGTTCTTTGCGGTCCACTTCACTGCCTGATTGCAGGTGGGGCATTTCACAATACGCGGTGTCGTCATCGCTTCACCAATTCCGCATGCAGTGTATCGACCTGTCGGTAAAGGTGCGGCAGGTCATCGTTGTTGTGAATGACATAAGAGGCTTGGGCTAGGCGATCCTGACGTTTTAACTGAGCGGCTAAAATCGCCTCTACCTGTTCACGGGAATTGTCGTCCCGTTTCATGGTTCTTGAGATTTGCAATTCTTCGGGCACGTCGACGACTACAATTTCGTCGCACCATTGAGCCTGCCCAGATTCTAGGAGTAATGGATTCACCAGCAGGCAATAAGCCGACTCGCTGGCCTCGATCTGTTCTTTGAGGCATTGGCTGATGAGCGGATGGAGAAGGCTTTGAAGCCATTTTCGTTCAGCAACGTCGGCGAAAACCACGGCACGAAGCTTCGGGCGGTTCAAGGTTCCATCCTCGCTAAGCAGTTCGGGGCCAAAATGTGCGGCGATTTCCGCCAGCGCAGGCTGGCCGGGCTCCACGACCGTTCGGCTTGCAACGTCTGCGTCTACCACTTCGATGCCCAGTTCCGCAAAACGGTCGGCCGCAGCGCTTTTGCCACTGCCAATACCACCGGTCAAACCTACAAGCATAAACACCCTCCAAAACCGCAAGGGTAGCAAAAGGCGTGTCTGAGCACACAAAACAGATGCGCTTGCTCTGGAGTGCGTGAAGCAACGCGTTGGTCAGCTCTGCAGTAGGGTGCCCATGGAAAAGATTGGTAGGTACATGGCCAGAATTAGTCCGCCGACTACCGCGCCCAAAATCAGCATGAGAATTGGCTCGATTAAGGGCAGCAAGTTATCGACAGTGCGCTGAATACTTTCCCGATAAAGCTGGCTGGCGTGCTCCAGCATATGACTGAGTTTGCCGGTTTCCTCACCCAGCCGAATCATTCGCCGATACGGTGCCGGGAAACAGGGCGAGAAGGTCATGGCGTGGTGCAATGCAGAGCCATTCTCGACGCTGGCGGTGGTTTGACTTATGGCGTGGCGAAATGCGGCGTTGCGACAAGAAGCCCCGGCATGGATTAAACCTTCGTTAAGGGGTATTCCTGCGGTCAGCATGGCGGCTAGGGTACGACTGAAATCAACAATATTTGATTGCCGTATTAGAGAGCCGAGCAAGGGCAGGCCTAGGAGAAGGCGGTCAGAAATCAAACCGATAGCCGCCACACGCTTGCTAAGTGTTAAGGCTGCCACAGGACCGCCCGCGATTAGCAACAAAACAGTGCCTTGGTGGTTTTGCAGAACGGTCGAAAGACCGATTACCCACTGGGTAATGCCGGGCAGTTGTTGATCCTGCTGGGTGTACATTTTTGCGAACTCTGGCATCACCAAGGTCAGCAGCAACCAAGTCACCAAGACCGCTGTGATCAAGATCAAGCCCGGTTGCATTAGGCTCTGCCGTATTTTCCGATGCAATAATTGGGTTTGCTCTAAATGATCGGCCAGATTGCTCAAAGCTCGATGAAGCTGTCCGGCTACTTCCTCGTAGCGCACTAGGTTCACAAAATACGGGTCGAACACTTCCGGGTGCAGAGCCATTGCCTCCCCCAGTTTTAAACCGTCGAGGAGACTGTGCCTGAGTGATTTCAAAAGTTGCGCATTCTCGCCTTTGCTCTCGTCTTCCAAAATATCTATGGCATCGATTATGGGAATTCCGGCGGTCAGAAGATTGGCGAGTTGACGGCAAAAGGTTGCGAGTTGTTTGTTTCTTACGCGCAGTTTTGATGCAGTTTTTTTTCCGCCGCGGTCCGCCGTGCGGTCGCCGTTTTCGGGATTTTTTAACCCCGATTGTTGGCGGATTCGTACGCGGGATACCCCCAATCCAGCTAGCTGCAATTCGGCGTCTTGGAGCGACTGAGCCTCAAGGATGCCGTGTTGCGGTAGACCCAAAGTATCCGTGCCCTGCCATCTGAAAGCGGTCATGAGAAGGGGCTGTCGGTAGTAAAGGTATCCGTGCCGAAAGACCCCCGAGGCAAAACCCGTTCAATCTCTTCGAGACTGGTTTCTCCGGCAAAATAGCGCGTTAAGCCCATGGTTCTTAGGTGCTGATCGGGACCGGGCGCAAAAACTGAGGGCCGGTGGGTTTCACCTAGGCGGTCATTGGCGTTGCGCGGTCGCAACACACGTTCGCTGAGTTGGTTCGGGTGTTCTTTAGCCCATGACAGGGGGCTGCAAAGCTCAAAAATCCCAAGCCGCCCCCGGTAGCCGTTCAAACAGACCGAGCAGCCTCGGGGATTTGGACGAAACACCGTGGTGCTGTGGGATAACGTATCGTTGTCTCGCTCGCGCCCAACTCGGTGCGGACTTTTGCAATGATCACACAGCCGCCTAAGCAGTCGTTGCGCCACAACCAACGTCACGGATTCTTGAAGATCCCTGTCGCTGATACCGAGCTGCCTCATGCGTCCAAGGGTCGCTGAGGCGGATTTTGTGTGGACGGTTGAAAGCACTAAATGCCCTGTTTGCGCCGCTCGAATCGCCATAGATGCTGTATCTGAGTCTCGAATTTCACCCACCATCAGCACGTCTGGATCCTGACGCAGCAAGGCCCGCAGTGTGTTGCCAAAGTCCAGCCCAATTTGCGGCTTGATGCCGACTTGATTAACGCCGGGGAGCGGTATTTCCACTGGTTCTTCGGCGGTAGAAATGTTTCTGTGGCGCTGGTTCAGAGTTTGCAGCGCACTGTAAAGCGTGAGTGTTTTGCCGCTACCGGTGGGCCCTGTGACTAAAACTAGGCCCTGGGGCTGGGCCAAGGCGGTGCTCAGCTGTTGATGCTGATGTTCGCTCAAGCCGAGATCCGTTAGCGGCAAAATGGAGGACTCTTGTAGCACTATTCGCAAAACGAGCTTTTCCCCCCACAAGGTAGGTAATGAACTCACGCGCAGGTCCATTTGTTGCCCGCGGCAGTGAACAGATATTCGGCCGTCTTGGGGCAGGCGTCGCTCCGCGATATCCAATTTCGCCATGATCTTGATGCGCGCACATAACCGTTGGGCAATGTTCGGTGAGGGGCTGGGCAGATCGTGGAGCAGACCGTCCACCCTCAATCTAATTTGCAGGCCGACTTTTTGTGGCTCCAGATGCAAATCTGAAGCCCGTTGTTCCAACGCCTGTGCCAATAGCGCGTCCACATAGGCCGCAGTAGACGCGGTTTCGGTTTGCGATCCTTCATGGCCTGTGTCGAGCGCTTCTGATGGCACGGGTTAACTCATGAAATTGTCCTTTGAAGGGATAACGATAAGCCGATAACGCCAGCGCGATATGGGAAATGTCCTGAATTCGTGTAGGTCTGCGCGTCGCGTCCATAAGAGCCGCTTTACGTGGATCTAAGAGAGGTCCCGTGGAGACTGTTTAAGAGCGAGGGGACACTTCAGATATTTCGACATAGACAGCGGGGCAGAAATGCAAAAAAACCAAACAACAGTTCAGCAGTTCATCGCAAGGTTAAGACCGTCCGGGTTGTCTGCGGCAAAAAGAAAAGCCGCCTCCAAACCTTCAAGGCCTCAAGAGCTGCGAGTGCTACACAAATATCCCAAGCGTCGAATATGCGGCGGTTTTTCCCTGATTGAGCTCATGATCGTCATTGCCATCATCAGCGTGGTGACGACGTTTGCCATTCCGGCGTACCAAAACTATGTGGTGTCCGCCAACAGCACCAAACTCAATGTGCACTATCGACAGGGTGTTAATTGGACGCGCACGGAAATGGCGCGACTGCAAACGCAGATAGCCGGCGGAGCAGATGTTGCCGAAATTGAAGATGCCAGAGACGAAGTGGCCGAATGGGTCAATGCCTTGCTGCGGGATGTGGCTGGCGCAGAAACCGCATCGCCCTTGGGTGGCCCGGCCTTTGCTGCGGACGCGCAAAATGCTGCTGCGGGTGCCATTACGCTCTCGCTGAAAGGCGCGATATCCGACGGCAGTTTGCAGGTAACCGTGACTCGTCCAATATTTGGTGACTGGGAAAGCGCTGATGCCACGCAATTGTGCTGGGGCGGCGTCGACTGTGCTGCTAATACTCCCTGAGTGGGCGGTGGTTTCGATTGTGTTTAGTTAGCGAGGGCCTAAGATCTACGGACGGCAGGATTGCCGCCAAAGAGAGTTCGGACAAAAAAAGTTCGGACAAAAAGTTCGGACAAAAAAAGTTCGGACAAAAAGTTTGGACAAAAAGAGTCCGGACAAAAGGAGTCCGGACAAAAGGAGATGCAGTACGTGCAGATTCAAAACACAGGGACTTTACGTATAGAGATTCGACAAATCGGGGCTTCACTTGGGCCGGTGGCATAAGGCCTCCCCCTTGGCGGGGCTGTGGGGCTTAGGAGTAATGCTCGGTTTAATTGGTTTTGGAGGGCTTGCTATGACAGACGACAGCAACCATTTGGCGCCGTGCCCCGCCTCACCAAATTGTGTCTGCAGTGATGAACCCAAAACGTCGCCGCGGTACATAGCGCCTATTGCCAGCGCTGGGTCGGATGGGAAGGCCGGAGGCCAAGCCGAGGCTCGGCGGTTACTCGCGGCCATCGGTACGTATTTGTCGCAACGCCCTAGGTATGAGGTGCTTCAAAGCACAGATGACGCACTGAGGGCTGAAGCCACAACCCGTTTACTGAAGTTTGTCGACGACCTGGAATTTAGGGTGCGTGATGGCAGCGTGGTGGTGCGGTCTGCTTCGCGGCTTGGTTATTCTGATCTTGGCAAAAACCGCCGACGGATCGAGGTGATTAGAAAGGCCATGATCGATGAGGGTCTCGCTTTGTCGACGAGTTCCTCGTCTTGAAATACTGGGAAAGAACTTTTGGCCCCGGAACCCGATCCGCCTTAGCCAAACCTAGGACAGTCAGTGCAACATGATCAACTAACCCATCAAGGGCTGCTTGAGCAGCGACTAGATAGGCTGCGGCGACACATTGAGAATTTAAGCGAGGAAGTCGCCAGCGTTGAGGCGCTTAAAACAACATCGCCGCTGCCCTCTGCCGGCGCGCTTGGAGAACTTGGACACAGCCTGCGTGCCGAAATTCTAAGGCTGCAACACGAATTGGACGCATGCGAGGCTGAGCTTCGGCTTAGTCGAGATCAACTCACCGCAAATCAGCAGCCCGCCGATCGTTAGTTTTGAAGGTGATACCGACGCTTTGCGTATGGGCTTTTGCTGCAAGGCGCGAGAAAGTCCGAAAATCATTGTTATGCTGGCTTGATGCTCCGACTCAGAAATGTATTCTTCCTCATAGAGCAGCCGTGAACAAAAAGTTATTAGTTTGTTCTCAAGTGATTGGGCGACTGACCATAAAGAAATTGATTTAACGGCTGCCGAAAAGAGTCTGTTTGCCGGGGCGCTTGGAAACTCCGCGGCAAGCTAGGGACGAGTTCCGCGACAACGGATTGGTAAATAGGAAGGCTAGAGAAATGAATATCAGCACTACGATCAAAAGCGCGTTGACCGCATGCCTACTTGTGATGGCCTCAGGAGTCCATGCGTCGTTAGATGTCGGAGACATGGCGCCAGATTGGACACTGCAGGCGACAGACGGGCAGACCTATCAACTGTCAGATTTTCGCGGCAAGCACGTTGTTCTGGCCTTTTTTCCTAAAGCGTTCACTGGCGGCTGCACCATCGAGTGTAAATCGGTACGCGACAGCAAGAGGCAAGTACGACGTTTCGATGTCGAATTTTTCATGGCCAGCACCGATGATTTGGAAACCAACAAAGCATTTGCAGAACAAAACAACGCGAACTTCCCCATTCTGACTGATGATGCCAAGGACGTAAGCAAGGCCTATGGGGTTTTGGCGTCGATGGGTTTTTCAAAGCGCTGGACTTTTTATATTGATGCCAGTGGGAGGATCGCCAAAATCGATAAAGACGTAAACCCCCGGACTGCCGGCCGCGACTTGCTCAAGAGCCTGGTTGCGCTGGAGGTGCCGATTAGTAGCTAGGGGCAGCGAATTCC
Source organism: Gammaproteobacteria bacterium (assembly GCA_038113685.1). GTDB lineage: Bacteria > Pseudomonadota > Gammaproteobacteria > Pseudomonadales > Azotimanducaceae > UBA4421. The sequence continues at coordinate 9,363 of JAYNPH010000013.1, read as the reverse complement.
CTAGTTAAGTTTCATTAGCGCTCAACAACAAAAATAAGGAGTGGCCATGAGTAACGAGATCTTCGACGAAACCAAAGTTGATTGGCAGCCGCTGCCAGACACCGAGCACATTTGGCTTTCCATCTTAGATGTCGACGACACCGCAAAAGTCATCGACGTTCTTTTCAAATTTTCCGCTAACGAAAAAATTGTCATGCACCGCCACGTGGCGGCGTTTAATACGTTTGTGGTTCAAGGCGAGCACCGTATCTATTCTCCGAACGGAGAACTGAAAGAGGTGCGTCCTGCGGGTACGTACAAGGCAGGTAAGCCAGACGTCGAGCCGCATACCGAGGGTGGTGGAGACAGTGACGTCATCATTCTTTTCAGTCTTCGTCCCTACGACAACGGGCCTATCTATGAAATTCTCGACGAAAACCTAGAGGTCGCGTCGACGATGACCTACGACGAATTAAAAGAAATGCACGAAGCGGCCTGAAGTCTGAGATAACCAAGTTTCTTCCCTGTCAGCGAAGAAACTTGGCACAAGTGCGAAAACGACGTGACCCCGAAACGGTGGGTCGTTTCAATTAAAACAATCAGCCGATTTATAGCAGCTGTTCGATGACAGGGAACAACATGAGCGTATTAGTTACGTTGGAAATGCCAACCAAACCCGAGACCTTGGATGAATTTTTGGAACTGATGAAAGGAGCCTTGGTCGACACGCGCAATTATGCCGGATGCGAAAAGGTCGAAACCTACGTTGATCAGGAGACCAAGAGTATCTTCCTGGTGGAACAGTGGGAAACGGCGGCGCATCAGCAAGCCTACATGGGCTGGCGCATGGAAACCGGGTTCATCGACAGCGTCGGCCCTTATTTGGCGGGCGCGCCTGTTGCTCGAACCTTTGACATAAAGGCAGACGTATAGCCTCACTCAGCAAAGCAAGTTGTCACAGCGACGTTCAGGGGACAGCGGTTTATGGACAGAAAAGTTTTTCGCAGCGGGCCTTACGCTGAACTCATAGCCCAAGCGGTTCAAGTCGGCGATATTTTATATCTCTCAGGGCAGGTGGGTGCTGACGAAAACGGCAGCGCCCCGGAAAGCGTTGTTGAACAAACGACGCTCGCCTACCAACACATAGCCGCCGTTTTAGCCGAATTCGGTGCCACGATGGAAAATGTAGTAGACGAAACGGTTTTCGTCACAGACATGCCCTCGGTGATGGCACAGGTGCAAGAGGTGTTCGGCGCTCGCGAGGCAGCTTACGGTGGGCGGCCTGAAGTCACTCAGACATTGGTGGGGGTTGCAGCGCTGGTGGATCCAGCATTCAAAATCGAGATCAAATGTACGGCACACCTGTAGCGAGGTGAGCGTAAAGCCGGCTCATGCAGGTTGTTAAATAAAAATGAGAAGAGGAAAAAACATGGCCAAGGTAATTGGTTCGATTGGAATGGCGCTGTTGGTACTAGCAGGCTGCGCAGAAAGCACGGCGCCTGAATCCGATGCGCCGGCCACGGTCCCGCAAGTGGCCGAGGCTCCTGAAGCAAACCAAATGGAGCCGGTTCGTTATAACGAGTTTATTTGGTGCTCAAATGGTGAAAACGCAACGCCGGAACGAGTAGCCCAGCGCAACGAACTGTGGTCACAGTCTGTAACGGCACTGGGCATGGACTCTTTGATGGCAGCTTCGCTCACCACACAGGGATGGACATCGGACAGTTTTGATCGGCTCACCTTGCTAATGTGGCCAAATAAAGAGGTTCGTGATGCCGGTTGGGCTGCGTATCAGGAGTCGGGTACTGAGGCGAAACTAGAGGAGCAGTTCCCCGGTGTTGAAAAATGCGGTGGAGATAACTGGGCCAACGTATACGGTTTGGACGTCTATCAACCTCGAAGCCCTTCCCTGGCTGGACCCGATCACATGGGCCCAGATGCTTATGTTGGATACAGCTTCTGCTCCTTTAACGAAGGCAAAGCGCCGGTGGATCTGCGGGCGGTAGTGCTTAGACAGTTCGTGCCGTTCTTGGATGCGCACGAGGCCGAAGTTGGGGCAACAACGTACAACTTTCTGGCCCAAGTTCCGTCTTTCGAAGAAACGGAAGTCGAGTTGCACAATGACGTGCCCCCGACATTCGACTTCGTCTGGACAGATTTTTGGGGTAATGCAGAAGATCGTTTGAGCACAGAAAGTGCGTGGGCGGCCGAAGGCGTGGCGATTCAGGCCGCCTTTGATGAGGTGGCTACCTGCTCAGAGCGTCAGGGCTATAGTATTGAGATGACTAAGCTAGCCTCTAGCTAGGGCGTTGTCCGCTCTTGCAACACGTGGCTGGCTGGGCTTCGTGAATCTTGTGGCGTCGGCGTAGTTGCGACGCCACTGTGGTTTTTGCATAAGCTCGTGCCACAGACCGACTAGTTCAGCGGGGGATTGAACGTGAGTGTTGATTTGAATCGGCTTCATACTGCGCGAGGTGTTTTAGATAACGCCGTCGACAGCGGTGATCTTGTGTTCGCGTCGGGATTGATCGGCGATAAAACTGGGGCGCTAATGGTCCATGCGGCGGGTAGCCGTGATGCAGACGGGGCGTTGCCTGCCGGGCAGGATTCGATATTCGCCATCGCGTCAATGACTAAACTGGTAACAACTATCGCCGCGCTACAGCTCGTGGAGGCAGGCAAGCTCGATCTCGATAACCCCCTCAACCACTATCTTCCCGAGCTGCATTCGCTTTCTGTTCTGCAAGGATTCCGTGATGACGGAGAACCGGTTTACGTGCCGGCGAGTAGAGCACCAACAGCTCGCGAGCTGATCACTCATACCTCTGGCTTTGTTTACAGCATATGGAACGAGGATGCTTTTTCCCTGCAAGCGAAAGGGCTTACCGCGGGTGTGGGATCAGGTCGCCAGATGTTGAACGCACCACTTGCGTTTCAACCGGGAACCGACTGGGAATATGGCATTGGCACCGATTGGCTCGGCTATTTGGTTGAGCAAGTCAGCGGTCAGCGGCTAATGGGGTATTTCGCAGAGCACATCTTTAAGCCCCTTGGCATGGTAGATACGACCTTTGAGTTTGAGGTAGCGAAGATAGACCGTGCAGTATCCATGATGGCTCGGGTGGAAGGTGAGTTAGTGACGTCCCCAGCCATGCAGCCTATTCCCGAAGCGCCGGGAAGCGCCGATTTTTATGGTGGCGGTGGAGGCCTGTATTCCACGTTAACGGATTACAGCCAACTGCTCGCCGCGATGCTCAACCAAGGGAAAGGCGCCAATGGCTCGATCTTGCAGCCGCAAACCGTAGCAGCCATGTTTCAGCATCAGCTAGGCGACCTGAGCGTAAAGCACTGTGCCACCCAGATGCCCGCCCTAAGCCATGACTTGGATGTCGGTTTTGGCTCGCCTGCCACGTGGGGACTAGGGCTGCTGCTGCATACCGACGGCACCGGTAATGGGCGCTCAGCCGGTTCCGGTTCGTGGGCCGGGTTATTCAACTCCTATTTCTGGATTGACCGAGAGCGGGAAGTGTTCGGCATTTTTGCGACTCAGGTCCTACCCTTTTTAGATCCCAAGGCCGTCGCCACAATGACGGCCTTTGAGCGCGCGATTTACGGCGTGAGCGATTAGTCGTTCTGTCGTTAATTGGCCGCCGTTATCAACTGATACTGGCGGCTTGGGTCCGGTTCTTTTCATAACAACAATAAGGCAAAACATGAAGAAACTAACTTCTTTGATTCTGTTGTCGCTATCGACTTCTTTCGTCGTAGCTGACGACCATACTTCAGGCCCGCTTTTCTACGGTCAAAGTTTCGGCTTTGTTGCCGATGATCCCGCTGCCGTTGTCGCGGCCATGGAAAAGTGGCGTTCGTCGGATACAGGCAAGGCGACACCCAACACCGTAGTGCTACTGCAGAACTTGGTAAACGGGGACTACAGCAGCACACACCAGGTGAATGTCTTTTATGCCAACCCTGCGGCAATGGACGAATCTGCCAGGGTTGTTGCAAACGATCGCGGTTGGCGAGCCTTCCAGAACTCTATGCAAAAGCTGACAGAGCCTGAGTGGGAAAACGCCTACGCTATCTTGCGAGCCAAGGTACGAGATGGAGATGTCACCAGCGCAAATCCAGTGAGCATTATCTATGGCTTAACCGTCACAGACGCTCCCGCGTTTATGGCAGCCTTCGATCAAATGTGGGGGTCCGCTGAAATTCAGAATTTCCCCGGGGCAGTTTACTTTGGTCGAAATATTGCCTCAGGCAGCATGCCGGGCACGCATTTCATCACCTTTGTTGCTGATAGCCGTGGCAAGCTCATGGAGGCAGTGACAAAGATGCAGGCGTCCACACAAATGGCAGCCTACCTAGCTCAGATTGGCGATGCCCGAGAGCTGGAACAAATCAGCATGACGATTGAGGCAAAGCGCTGGGCTAACTAGATCTGCTGAGACAGGCCTGACAGACCACCCAGCCAAAAACGCCCCGAACCGTAGCTCCGGGGCTTTTGCTGTCAGGCTGTCGCCTCAGGGGCTACTTAGCAGCTTTCATCATCGTGGCCGAATCGCCGTATCGTCCGCTTGGACAGCTAGCAGGTTCGCATTCTCGATAAAGTTGGCTTTCTTAACGTACGGCCCAGTAGTTATAC
>JAYNPH010000013.1:0-4729 GCA_038113685.1 Gammaproteobacteria bacterium | reverse complement strand
AAAGCAGGGGTTGAGAGTGCCATATTTTGACTGCAGATGGAGGAATAGGCGGAGTTCAATGAGGTGAACGGCTCTCCCGATTGAGCGGATGCCGCGACAATCTGGGTTTGATTCAAAAGTACCCTTTCGGAGAAGGTGTTGCCTTCGTTATACTCTGCGCCGCAGCGCGCCACAGACCTTGTGAGCGGGCAACAGGCCGGGATAGCTCAGTTGGTAGAGCGACTGATTCGTAATCAGTAGGTCCGCGGTTCGATTCCGCGTTCCGGCACCATATTTAGAGGTAAAACCCAGATAAATAAAGGTTCCCTCCTTTGGAAACTGCCAAAAGTTTCTAAAATAGTTTCTAAAAACCGCTGTTTACGTGCTAACTAAGCCAAATGAAGTACGTAAAACAGCTAAAAGCTAAACTCTATTTCCAGCGTGGGATCCCTTTGAGGCTACGTTCAGTAGCAGGCAAAGCTAACTTCTCCTGACCCCTTGGGCTTGATGCTGCGACAACTGATGAGCAACAGATATTGGAAGCACGGATAGAAGCTCAGCGGATGTACGACTTGTATCTAAAGACGCTTGAGAACACCTCTGCTGATGCTTACGCAGACAATGAGATAGAAGCACTGGCTGCTGATGTACCGCGGAGAAGCAAAGCTACTGCAGGCCAGTACGCTCCCCATATGCTTGGCCCAAAGCTGCAAGAGAATGATCCTGACTTAGCTGAGTTGCCGCAGGTATTAACAGGTCAGGACTACGCCACACTTGCTGTTCCGGAGTATCTGAACCAATACCTTCAGTGGCATCAAGACGGTGAGCTTGATGATGAAGGCAAGCTAACTAGGAGTCTCACTGCCCAAGAGGAGGCAGTCATCTGTGCTTGGGAAGCTGTGCAGAAGGTCGCCGCTAAAAAGCCACGTACGCTTTATATAAGCAGCATCCAGCGCGATACAAATGAGTTTATCGCCTGCTTCAATTGGATTAATCAGGAATACCGGCTTAATTGGCGGCCTGTAAAAAGCAAGCTTAGCGCCAGTAAGAAAACTCAAAATAAAGAAACGAAGCAAAAGCTAACGCTTGCCCGCGACGAACAGTCACAGTTGCTCACGAACGCCTTGGAGGCTAACACTCCGTTAGCAGCAGCTTTACTCGTGTTATTTCAAGCTGGTGGTATGGCGACTGAGATTGCTCGCCTCAGGGTTGAAAAAGGTCTGTGGCTAAACCATGAGTTTCCGTTTGTTGCGTTCCTTGGTGGGTGGAACCGTGATACTAAGAATGAAGAACGCCCACGTTACATTCCTATTGTGTTTGGTTTGGAACTAATCAGAGACAAGCTTCCTGAGGCTATTGAGTTGCTTGCCAAACAAAGTGAACCGTCGCAGTCGCTAACGCAGGAGTTGCAAAAGATGCTTCTGCCTGCGAGCAAGCAGCGACACTTTACAAGCCACTGCCTTCGTCACACCTTTAGGTTAAATGCACAGAATGTGTTGGCTAACTCCATGGCGACCATGGCTATAGCGGGCTGGTCTGGTGAGAAAACTAATAAGATTGCAATGCAGTACGGCGCAGAAGGCTTTAGCCACAGTGAATCTCTACGTGCGTTGCATCAAGAGCAGAGAAAGATATTTGCTCATTTGATAAAGCAAGAACAACAATACAAGGGAGATAACTCTAACGTGCTGCCCTTTAGTGGAGATAAGAGTCAATGAGCAACTTAAGAAGTTTAGTGCTGGGGTTAGTGTTGGTTTCTTTGGCTGGTGTTAGCTGGGGTGAGGATGAAATTTCCACAGCAGCAGCGAGTGGAGATGCGGACAGCATTGGTGTATCCGCAAACGATGATGGCACATGGTTTGCTTTTACTAACGCACTTGGCACTAGAGTCATTTATTTTTGTAGCTTGCAAGCTACAGAGTCAACTGATGCTAAAGAGCCTAACTGCAAGAAAGTTGTTGCTGACAGTTACAACAAGCAAATGGAAGGGTTTGGTAAAGGCAGCTACAAATGAAACACATCATCACAGGTTTACTTTTATCACTGATGAGTGCTGTTGGGTGGAGTGAGATGGACAACTCTATGCCTACGGCCGCATCCAACATAAATGCTACTCAGGTAGAGATAACCTTACTGTTCACCGCATTGCTTTCTGTTTTCTTGATTATTCTTTCTTTCAGGGTTTTGGACTTAAGAGGAAGCCCAGTAACCAAGTGGCTGCATGCTGCGGACAGACGTATCGAGCAGGAAACCCTTGAACGCGCAATTAGAGGACATGGCAATCTTATTGAGTATGCTCCGATGTTCCTGCTTCTGATGTTGTGTTTGGAGCTAGAGGGCGCTGCTGAGGAACAACTCCTTCTTGGTGGAACGTTGTTCACCATTGGGAGACTAATGCATGGCATTGTTTTCTCTTTCATGCGTCCGCAACCGGTAATGAGAATCGGAGGCATGGCACTGACTTTTACAGGCTTCTTCGTACTAATTGGGTCGGCGGTTTCTATCTTGTGAGCTCACTCAAACTAACAGCGGAGTTATAGCTTCTGCTGTCTCCAGCTACATAGGCTTGCTCCCGCACTCAAAAGTCCACTAGAGAACCACCTGAGAAAGTCACCGTTAAAGGATTTATCAAAGAAGATATGAAACGCATCATCACAGGTTTACTTTTATCACTGATGAGTACTGTTGGGTGGAATGAGCGACTCAACTCTCCTTCTTGTCCAGTCGTCTTCTAGGCTTGTTCGCATTAAGAACGCAGCTCAGTACCGCAGCTTTAATATCGATGTTTCTATCAAATCTGCACCACCTCCCGGAATGAAACATCATTATTGTCTCCGACACATTATCCATCCCGTAGACAACTTGTAGGATGTCATTTCTTTCACAGGCCTGTTCTTCTACAGCGCTTAGTATGTCGTTTTCTCCAAATGCCTTTATGTAGACGAAACATAATTCATCGTTATCCGCTGAGACAAATGGAGACATCAACAACAGCACTGGGACTAAAAGACTTCTCATTTGGGTGCTTCCTTATTCGTTGATAACTAATGATAGCCTGCTCGCTTCAATTGTGGCTTTAAGTGTTGAAGCAGGCTCTGGAGCAACAGCTTTCCTGTCCAACCTGATGATATTGTAGTTCGTAGCAGTGGGGTAAAGGACTGTAAGTACTATGGTGGTGTCGCTGACTACGTTTACGTAAAAGTAACTTTCTTGCGAAAAGTCGCTTTCTGTAACCTCTTGACTGACAAAGTGGCCATCAACAAGAGCAAAGTTTTGCTGACATGCGTTGTCTCCCCAATCATGAACACGGGAAAACGCACAGTAGTCTTTCGTCGTGAAAGAAAACGTGCCGTCCCCATCTGCAGAGAACGTGACTTCATCTAATCTTTGCCTGTAAAGATTGTCTAAAGCCTCACCAAACCCGTGGTCTGTGGGGCTCTCAGACTCTTCATCGTCACATGGATTGCAAGGGCGCTCGCCACCGGGCTGTCCGTTACTCGACTTAATGCTTTGGGTTATTTTCCATGTACCCAAGAAGTCTGACTCTTGGGGAATGCGCAAACTGCCTTCAATACGGTCAAGAATGTCGTTAAAGACATCAGCGGAGATAACATCACCTGCTGCTAGCCTCTGAGCAGACTGATAGTCAGCGGCAAATGCAACGCTTGAGAACAAAGTGAAAAGTAAAAGCAAGAATCTCATCTGTTTCCTTACTCAAAGGTTGCATTACCAAATGTCGTGGAACCAAAGGAAACATCATCTGGTTTATCTTCTTTAATGTTGGGGTTTTCATTTGATGAGTTTTCAGTCTCACCATTTGGTTGAGGTGAGGAGTAGCCACTACCTCCGCCACCACAGGAAGCTAATGTGATGGATACAAAAGCAAAGGAAATTAGGTCTCTCAGCCTGATCTAGGTTCCGTGAGTCTGACGTTCAAGTCGAAGCACAACGATGCCCAACATGGAATATCCAGTCAATCTCATGGCTCCCCATTGAGCTAATCACTCCATCAGCATTTGTGCCTTACACTCTTTTGTATTCCTCAGTAGCGACAGGTGGTCTATTGCTGGAATTAAATGAATAACTAACTGGATAGCAAGGGCAGGAGGAAGGATTGATGTCTATTGCTTGCTGGTGTCGCCCTGCGGGCTATATGTACAACAGGATTTTTTATGAATGACATTCTTGTAGATCAGGTCAAGCTCCTACCGGTACCGGAGGACACAGAGAAGAGCAACCACCCGAAACCTGACGATCTGTTCGCCCACCAGAGCCAATTCCCTAGGATTTCTGGCTCGACACTTCGCCAAAGCCGTAATATTCGCGTACTGCTTGAAACTTGGATATTCCCGGTTCAAAGACCTCCAATAACACACCATCCGGGGCTTCAAGCATGAAATAGCCGCCACTATCCGCTCGGCGACCGAAACGACGAATAGGATTGGGTAAGTTCAACCCTTCGTTTTTCATTCGAGAATAGAGTTCGTCCAGACCCACAACCTGCATTCCTAGGTGGTGTACGGCATTCTTACTCAAGGCTTTGGGCGGTTGCTCATAGAAGTGGAGCGCACCGAGCCCGATTTTCATAAACACGTTGCGGGCACCTGCTGTTTCCCCATCGTAGATGACTTTCGCGTCAAACCAGTGTTCGTAGAATTCGATGGATGCATCCAGATCTGAGGCGAATAAATGAACGTGTTGCAGATGAAATCGATCCACGGTATCATCATAGCCAAAGATCCAATCGGGT
>JAYNPH010000012.1:15110-35728 GCA_038113685.1 Gammaproteobacteria bacterium | reverse complement strand
CATCGTCTTTTAAGTACCGCTATTGTCGGTTTTTCTTAACTTTTTAAAAAGGCGGTTGCGCGATGTAAATGTGGCCACGCTCAAAAAGCTCTGGCATCTGCCGGAAGAAAAAGGTCAGCAACAGCGTGCGAATATGTGATCCGTCTACGTCCGCATCCGTCATGATCACGATGTTGTGATAGCGCAGTTTATCTGGGTCAAACTCACCCTTACCAATACCACACCCCAAGGCGGTAACCAGAGTCCCAATCTCTTGGGACGACAACATTTTGTCGAATCGGGCTTTCTCGACGTTCAGGATCTTCCCTTTCAGGGGCAAGATGGCTTGGGTTCTGCGGTCTCTTCCTTGCTTGGCAGATCCTCCGGCGGAATCACCCTCGACCAAAAACAGCTCAGAAAGCGCTGGATCCTTTTCCTGACAGTCCGCCAGCTTACCCGGCAGGCCAGCAATGTCCAAAGCGCCTTTGCGCCGAGTCATATCTCGGGCTTTGCGCGCCGCTTCCCGGGCTCGCGCAGCATCAATCATTTTGCCCACCACGGCTTTTGCGTCTTGCGGGTGTTCGGCGAGGTAGTCGGAAAAATATTTGCTAAGCTCTTGTTCTACGGCGGTTTTTACCTCGCTCGACACCAATTTATCCTTCGTTTGGGATGAAAACTTAGGGTCCGGCACCTTAACGGAAACCACCGCCGTTATGCCCTCACGAGCGTCGTCACCCGTCGTACTCACTTGAGCCTTTTTGATCAGGTTTTCATTCTCGATATAGGTGTTTAGCGTTCGCGTCAGAGCGCCTCGGAAGCCCGCCAAGTGGGTGCCGCCATCCCCCTGGGGAATGTTATTTGTGTAACAAAAAACCTGCTCTTGAAACGTATCATTCCACTGCATTGCCACTTCCACCCCGATACCGTCTTCTCTTTGGGTGGTGAAGTGGAAAACTTCGTTGAGCTGCTGCTTGTTTTGGTTTAGATACTCAACAAAAGCTTTTAGCCCTCCTTCGTAGAAAAACGTATCTTCCTTGCCGCTTCGCTCTTCTTTCAACACGATAGAGACACCCGAGTTGAGAAACGCAAGCTCTCGCAGGCGTTTGGCTAGAATTTCATATTGGAATTTGATGTTGTGAAATGTCTCTGGCGATGGGCGAAAGTAACACTCTGTGCCCCGCTCCTGGGTTTCGCCCGTTTCCGCCAAGGGCGCGACGGGCACGCCATGGGCATATGTCTGCTGGTAGACTTTGTTGTCCCTTCGCACGGTCAAACGTAATTCATCTGACAACGCGTTTACGACAGAAACACCAACCCCATGAAGTCCTCCGGAGACTTTGTAGCTGTTGTCGTCAAACTTTCCGCCCGCATGCAGGGTGGTCATAATGACTTCAGCCGCGCTCACTTTTTCTTCCGGGTGCATATCAACCGGAATTCCCCGGCCGTTGTCCCGGACGGTTATCGCCTCTTCCGGATGCATCGTCACGTATACCGTGTCGCAATGACCTGCCAGCGCCTCATCTATGGAGTTATCTACCAACTCCTGAACCATATGATGAAGGCCCGTGCCATCCTCCGTGTCACCGATATACATACCCGGTCTTTTTCGCACCGCATCCAGCCCCTTTAGGACCTTAATGCTACCGGAGTCATAGCTGTTTTCGTCTGACATGAAAGATTCCCCAAAGTGTGCGGTCGCTTGTGCCGCAAGTTACCACAAAACCGAGTCTATTTCCGGGAGATAGTGCCTTGTTCCACATGGAACACTTGAGCCCTTTCACATACCGTGGTCCCTACGAGGGCCTTGGGCTCTTCCGTCGTTGTCGCAATTACTTGGCAGCCCATTCTCTCTAACTGACCAAAAAAACGCTCCCGGTGGAATGCGTCCAGTTCTGCGCCTACGTCATCCAACAGAAAAATAGGCTGCTTGCCCGTTTTCGCCATCAAGACCGATCCATAGGCGAGCACGAGTGCGCTGGCGATTAGCTTGGCCTGCCCGCGAGAGACCACCGTTCGGGCAGCAACATTGTTAACCAATATGGTCATATCTGACCGGTGCGGGCCGCTCTGGGTGGCCCCAAAGCGCCGATCCCGATCAAAAGAACGTTGCAAAACGTTCAGCGCATCGGCTTCACCCTGTGCAAATTCCTCCCCGGTATAGGCGACCTGGCAGGGAAAAACGACTCCGAGGGTCTCAAGTATGCCGCCTAGTCTTTCATTCAGCTCTCGTACAAAGCGCAGTCGCCACTGAGCAATTTCAGTACCCGACGCGGCCAACGACTGTGCCCAAGGGTCTGTTTGGAATGATTGAGCGGGGTTCTCTTTTAACCACGCAGCCCGTTGAGACAGCCCTCGCCGGTACCGTTTCGCCGCCGGCAAGTACTGTTGTTCCACGTGAAACAAGCCCCAATCCATGAATTCCCGCCGCATGGCCGGCCCATCCAGCACCAGATCAGAGATGCCCGGTAAGAGCGTTTGCAGCGGTAGGATTTCAGCGTACCTGGATTGGCGATTCGCTTTTTCCCCATCGATATGCGCTTGATTAAGCCCCGAAGCGCCTTTGCGTCTTGCTAAGACATGGCTTGCGCTTTCACCCGTCATTTCGCCGCGAACCACCAAATCGGACTGCCCGTGTTGAATCAGCTGGGTGTTTTGGCTCGAGCGAAAGGAGCGGCCCCGGCCGAGCAGAAATATGGCTTCCAATAACGCCGTTTTCCCTGCTCCGTTAGCACCGTAGAGCAGATTTATCCCTGGCGTGAGTGACAGTTGTGTCTCAGCGATGTTCCGAAAACGAGCCGCGTACAGGTTGGCAAGATACAAGAACGTTCTCGGCTAAAGCCTCATAGGCATTACAACGTACACAGCACCGTCGTCCTCTGAGGATTCCAGCAAAGCCGAACTGTTGGCGTCGCTAACACTTATTTGCACCCCATCGCTGTCCACTACAGATAACACATCCAACAAGTAGCTGACGTTAAACCCTATTTCCAGCTGGTCGCCTGAAAACTGTACCGGCACCGTCTCCTCAGCCTCTTCTTGTTCCGGATTATTTGCCTGAATGGTCAGCGATTCAGACGAGATGTTCAGACGCACACCACGATACTTCTCGTTGGATAAAATCGACGCCCGCTGAAACCCCTGTTTGAGTGTTTCTCGATCCCCGGACAGGACGCGAGAAGCATCCTTAGGTACAACTTTTTCATAATCGGGGAACTGACCGTCAACCAGCTTGGTTGTCATGGTCACGGGCCCCTTGGTTACTTTCAAATGGTTTGCCCCAAACTGTATCGACAGGCTTTCTTCTTCTTCATCCAACAAACGCCCCATTTCCACCACAGCCTTGCGCGGTACGATGGCTTGTTTCGGCGTGTCCACGCTACCGCTTGTTTCACACGCCGTACTGGCCATTGCTAAGCGGTGTCCGTCTGTTGCCACTGCGCGAACGCTTGCGCCAACGACCTCGAGCAACATACCGTTGAGAAATACTCGGACATCTTGTTGGGCCATGGCGAAACTGACTTGATCGATCAGTTTACGGATGTTGCTTTGTGGCAACGAAATCGCGATATCCGAATCGCCGCTTTCCACTTTGGGAAAATCTCCGGCCGGCAGGGTTGCCAGAGTAAATCGGCTACGGCCACTCTTGATGGTCGCCCGCTCGCCTTCTACGGTCACGGACACCTCGGCTCCGTCTGGCAGAGCGCGCCAGATGTCGGCTAACTTTCGCGCTGGGATTGTCACCTCGCCCGCTTGCTCTACCGGGACGCTACAGCGCGCAACCATCTCAACTTCGAGATCTGTGCCTGTTAGAGACAACCCGCTGTCGTCGGCCTTGATCAACAAATTAGCCAGAACAGGGAGAGTTTGCCGGCGCTCCACCACACCAGTCACAAGTTGAAGCGGCTTTAACAGGACTTCTCTCGGGATTGTAAATTTCATGGTCGCGACCCTTTCTTTGCTTGGTTTCCCTGATGGATCCAATAATAGTCTTTTTCGTTAACAACGCCGAGCGGTAGCTTTCTTCTCAATTAGCGGGCTTCGTGGGCGCTCAAACCCCGCCGAAACGTCTACCGCCAGTTGGCTAACGAGGCACTTACTAGCGAATCAACCACTCAGCAAACGTGACAGATTTCGATAGTCTTCGGCAATGTCTGCATTGGAGGCGCGTAACTCTGCAACTTTTCGGCAGGCATGCAATACCGTGGTGTGGTCCCTGCCGCCAAACGCGTCTCCAATTTCTGGCAACGAATGATTGGTCAATTCCTTGGCAATCGCCATAGCCAGTTGTCGGGGCCTAGCGATTGTCCGACTGCGGCGCTTAGACAGAAGATCACCAACTTTAATATTGAAGTATTCGGCAGCGGTTTTTTGGATGTTGTCGATGGAAATTTGTCTATCTTGAATCGCAAACAGATCCCGCAGCGCCCGTTTTACCTGCTCAATGGATATTCGGCTGCCGGTGAACCGCGCATTAGCAATAACTCGGCGCAGTGCGCCCTCAAGCTCTCTCACGTTGGAGCGTATTCTTTCAGCGATAAAAAACGCCACCTCCTGATCGAGATGCACCTGTTCTGCTTCCGCTTTTTTCATCAAAATCGCTACTCGAGTTTCGAGTTCTGGCGCCTCTACCTCAACGGTTAAGCCCCAAACGAAGCGCGACTTTAAGCGGTCCTCCAAGCCATCGATTTCTCGCGGATATTTATCGCTGGTCAAAATCATCTGTTGACCACGCTCCAACAAGGAATTGAACAAATGAAAAAATTCTTCTTGGGATCGTAATTTCTTGGCGAAAAACTGAATGTCGTCGATCAGCAACGCGTCAACGGACCGATAAAACTGCATAAAATCTTGCATTGTTCCCGTTTGCAGGGCTTTTACCATGTCCTGCACGAACCGCTGAGAATGCAGGTACATTACTTTGGCTTCTGGTTTTCGCCGCAGAATCTCGTTCCCAACAGCTTGCATTAGGTGCGTCTTGCCTAGGCCGACACCGCCATACATCAGTAGGGGGTTGTAGCTTTGGCCTGCATTGTCCGCCACCTGGGAAGCAGCAGCCTTAGCCAACTCGTTAGACTTGCCTTCAACAAAGGCATCGAAGGTAAAATCGCTGTTTAGGTTGTGTGACGGTTTGACCAACTGCTCACCGTGTTTCAACTGAGTCTTGTGAGTAGTCATCCCTGAACGGGTCTTTGCTTCTGCTCGCAGTGGCTGGGCTTCTCTCATGCCACCTACGGAAAGAAGCACTTCTTGCTGTTCACTTGACGCGGCAAAATATTCGCTGATGCGGGCTAAATACGTGGTCCGTACTTTATCTTCAACGTAAATGTTCGGTGCAAGCAGCGTCAGCTTGCCCTTACTAAAGTCGGCTTGAAGGGGGCGCAGATAGGTTTCGAACTGATCACCGCTTATCTCACTTTGAAGCTGGCCCAAGCATTCTTGCCAAATTGCTTCTTTCACTCGTTCATGCCCCCTATCGACATCAATTGCTCATCTCGTTCGCGCAACACTGCCAGATCACCCGCTACTATGTGGCACACCCCTGAGGTGCTATCAATCCAAATCAATCCAATCCAGCCCAATCTGACCCGCCAAAACCCTAAACCGATGCGTTACACGCAGTTTAGTCAAGCCGATGTGTGATTCTATTTATCCAATTAGCCAGGTTATCTAAGTTATCCAAGTTATCTAAGTTATCTAAGCTGGTGTGAGATTCTGTGCTCATTATCCAAGCCGGTGTGAGATTCTATGCTCATGCTCTGGGTAGACGCCATGCCGTCAGGAGGAAAAAAGACTTTTATTTTACGATGCACGCAGAATCAGGAGCTTAGATGACATAGTTTTGGTGCTATCTACGAGTTAATGGCTGTGCCTCTGTGCGCAAAAAACTTAAAAACCTGTGGATAACTTTTTGCCGTGTCGTTATCCAAAACTCTCACCCTTGTAGTCAATGGGTTGTTCACACCCTGCAAAAGACGCTCAGCTCCCGTAAGCCGTAGGTTCGACAAGCTTACCCACAAAATTGAGGGCCCTTAACAAACAACAACAAATTCTTATTTATAAACCTATTTAATTGACACTCTTTAGTTCTGTTCATAGAATCGCCCGCCCCACAGCAGGGCTGGCGTAATCTGGTCTCGCAGAGGGGCCTAAATTGACCCATCAATTGCTGAAAACACACGAGCCTTGCCATGAAAAGAACATTTCAACCAAGCAATTTAAAGCGTAAGCGAACCCACGGGTTTCGTGCGCGAATGGCTACCAAGGCTGGCCGGCAGGTCCTAAACGCGAGACGCGCTAAAGGACGAAAGCGTCTCACGGTTTAACTCGCTATTACGCCGGAAACATTTCCCCGCTGCCGCAGACTGCTGCAAGCCGAGCAATTCACCAAGGTATTTAAAC
Source organism: Gammaproteobacteria bacterium (assembly GCA_038113685.1). GTDB lineage: Bacteria > Pseudomonadota > Gammaproteobacteria > Pseudomonadales > Azotimanducaceae > UBA4421. Next base: position 29,350 of record JAYNPH010000012.1, on the reverse strand, counting down.
GCGGTCGCTTCATTCGAAGACACGGAGCCGTGCGCGTGCGTTGCATGGAAAACAACCAAGCTTCCCCAAGGCTGGGGATCATCGTTCCAAAAAAAGGCAATCGAACAGCCGTTAGACGTAACCGAATTAAGCGTATTATACGCGACCAATTTAGGTTGACGCAGACACAACTGCTACCGCTGGATATCATTGTTCACGTCACTTCGCCGGTGACAGATGGAGAGCTACGCAACACCGTGACTCAGTGTTTAATGGATATGACATCGCAAAGGCCCAAAGAGTAGATATGAAAACGCCAACACGCGAACGCCAAAGCTCAGGCAGCGGTGCCGGTTCAGTAATATCCAACATTGTTTTTGTTGGTTTGAAGGGGTTGGTGCGCTGTTATCAAATAGCGGTAAGCCCGCTTGTCCAACCTCGATGTCGCTTCCAACCCACATGTTCCCATTACGCCATGGAAGCGCTGGAAACCCACGGTTGGCTAAGTGGCAGCGTTCTTGCGCTCAAAAGATTGGCAAGATGTCATCCTTGGACAGTCGGCGGAGTCGATCTTGTCCCAAAACCGAAAACTGACGGATCCATCGATTAGTCAAAAATTGCCGTGGACTGGCTTTAAGGAATTTAGGTTATGTTACCTCCAGAAATTCAAAGGATCGTTCTACTCATTGGCATGGCCGCCACGGCCTATCTGTTGATCCTCGCTTGGAACGACGACATGGAGGCTGCTAAGAAGCCTACCGTATACAGCGATGCGCCGGTCATAGCCCAATCACCCTCAGAACAAGGGCAATTGGAAACCGCTGCGGTTATGCCTGGTCCATTAGAACCCAATGACATGGACATTCCGCCGGTTGCGCAAGCGTCAACTAGCTCTACGCTCGATATCGTCTCTGCGCCCGGTTCGGACCGGTTGGTGACAGTGCAAACCGATGCCCTCAAAGTTTGGGTCGATTTGTTAGGTGGCGACATTGTGCGGGTGCAGTTGCCGACGTTCCCGGTGGCGCTGGATCAAAAAGAAACGCCGTACTTGCTGCTAGATCAAAGTCCAACCCACACATACGTCGCTCAAAGCGCTTTGATAGGGGCGGACGGAATCGACAAGACGGGGGAGCGGCCTCTTTACACAAGTTCTGTGAAAAATTTAGTAGTAAACGAGACCGGTGCGCTTGTGTTAGTTACCAGCCGCGACGGTGTGGAGGTAGCAAAGACCTTTAGTTTTCAGAAAGACAGTCACCTTGTCGATGTGACGTACGATGTTAGGAATACCAGCGCCGTTCCTAAAACCATGCGCATGCTGACCCAAATAAAGCGCGATCGCCGGGCGCCACCCACTGATGAAACCGTGCCGTTGGCTCCCTCGCCGTACTTAGGAGCGGCCTTAACCACTGCGGAGAACAACTATCAGAAAGTAGATTTTGACGACGTGGATGAGGGTAGTTTTCAGGCGACCACGGTGGGTGGCTGGATGGCCTTCTTGCAGCACTATTTTATATCCGCGTGGATCGCTCCGGAGGATCAAGCAACCTCCTATCACGCGAGAAAAACATCCGATGGTTATTACCTCTTCGGTTTCACAGGACAAAATCAGACACTTCAGCCGGGCGCCACAGGCCGGTGGACCTCAGAGTTTTACGCAGGTCCCAAGGATCAAGTGGTTTTGGAAGAGATATCGCCGCACCTGAATTTAACAGTCGATTACGGTTTTTTGTGGTGGATTGCCATACCGTTGTTCAAAGCCCTAACGTTCTTTCACGATATCGTTGGTAATTGGGGCTTAGCAATTATCCTGCTGACGGTTTTAGTGAAGGCGTTGCTGGCGGGGTTCTCGGCAAAAGGATATCGGTCCATGGCCAACATGCGCAGGGTTGCGCCGGCCATGAAGCGTCTTCAAGAACGATACGCCAACGATCGAGAAAAGCTCTCCAAAGAAATGATGGCTCTGTATCAGAAAGAGGGAGCCAATCCTCTGGGCAGCTGTCTGCCTATGCTCCTGCCGATGCCTGTTTTTCTGGCGCTCTACTGGGTGTTGCTGGAATCCGTTGAATTGCGCCAAGCGCCCTTTATCTTTTGGATAGAAGACTTGGCGGCCATGGATCCTTATTTCATCTTGCCGCTGCTGATGGGCGCAAGCACCTACCTAATGCAGGCACTAAATCCCCAGGTTGGTGACCCTATGCAGGTGCGGATGATGAAGTTGATGCCCATCATGTTTACGGTTTTGTTCCTATTTTTCCCGGCGGGATTGGTACTCTACTGGCTAGTTAACAACCTGTTGTCGCTTGCCCAGCAAACATACGTTTATCGCCAAGTTGAGCGAGAACAAGCAGCGAAAACTAAGTAGAACATGCTGCGATCCAACGCCGTGAGCTAGATATGTCATCGCTAGATACCGATCTGATTTGCGCCGTAGCGACGCCTCCTGGTGAGGGTGGCGTCGGTATCGTGCGCCTGTCGGGGCCGGGGGCAAAGCAGGCGGCCCAGTTTCTCTTTGCTAAGGAACTGTCGCCGCGATCGGCTCACTACGGCTTAATTCGTGTTGCCGGCGAGCCGCTAGATGACGGTATTGCCATTTGGTTTCCCGGACCTAACTCCTTTACTGGTGAGGATGTAGTGGAATTGCAGTGCCACGGCAGCCCCGTGGTCCAGCAAGCGATGCTGCAGGCGCTCTGCGATGCGGGTGCTCGGCTCGCTCGGCCGGGGGAGTTCAGTGAACGCGCCTTTCTGAACGGCAAGTTGGATTTGGTTCAAGCCGAGGCCATTGCCGATTTGATTGCTGCTAAATCCCGAACCGCGGCCAGGGCGGCGTTGTCATCCTTTCAGGGGGTATTCTCAAGCAAAGTCACCGCGTTGGCCGATCGTTTGCTGAGAATGCGCATCGAGGTAGAAGCCGCCATCGACTTTCCCGAAGAAGACATCGAGATCTTGGAACAGGCCAAGGTGGCAGAAACCATCGCCTCGTTAATCGCCGATCTGAATGTGCTGATTGACCAAGCGGAACAGGGTCGCAGGCTGAGTCAGGGCGTCACGGTCGCGTTGGTCGGTGCGCCCAATGTTGGCAAGTCGAGTATTCTCAACGCGCTCGCTGGGGAAGACGCAGCCATCGTGACGGAGATTCCCGGCACGACGCGAGATTTGTTGAAGGTGGATGTGGTTATCGACGGGCAACCGCTCCGCTTAGTGGATACCGCAGGTCTGCGCGACAGCGATGACCCAATCGAGCAAATTGGTATCGGGCGTGCGCGCGAGCAGATTGCCCAAGCGGACACCATTGCCTTGGTGGTATCTGCGCAATCACTGTTAGAAGCAAAAAAAGAACTGGATGTGGATCGTTACTGGCTTGCCATTGCCCAACAGACGGGTTTGGATCAGGAACAAATCCCGGCGCAAAACGTGCAGTTGGTGGTGAACAAAGTTGATATTGGCATGCCGGCGGTAGACCCAGCTTGGCAGGATCGAGCCAGTTTTGTTTCTGCCACCACCGGTTTCGGTCTTAACGAGTTGGGAGCACGCCTAGTGCAGGACCAAGCGACCGGAGCTGAAGCCGCCGGATTTAGTGCGCGACAACGCCACATCCAAGCGCTGCAGCGCACAAAAGACCTGTTGGGTCGCGCTGCATCTGGCTTTGATCAGCAAGTCGGTCCAGAACTGATCGCTGAGGATTGTCTGCTAGCCCATCAAACATTGGGCGAAATTGTAGGACAGTTAACCCCGGATGATTTGCTCGGTGAAATATTTTCCTCTTTCTGCATCGGCAAATAACGCCCTGACGTCTGGCTTTTAATCCAGAGTCATGTCTCTATACTAGCGCGCCCGTTTGAAGCCCAGCTATTGCTATGGATTTTCCAGACACTTTTGACGTTATTGTAATTGGCGGCGGTCATGCCGGAACCGAAGCGGCCGCTGCTGCTGCGCGCATGGGCGCCCAGACCCTTTTGTTGACTCAGAACATCGAAACCATTGGTCAGATGTCCTGTAACCCAGCCATCGGCGGTATTGGAAAAAGTCATTTGGTGGCGGAAATTGATGCCCTGGATGGCGTCATGGCAAGGGCGACGGATAAGGCGGGCATCCACTTTCGTATACTCAACGGCAGCAAAGGCCCAGCGGTTCGGGCGACGCGGGCGCAGGCCGATCGGGCGCTGTATAAAAACGCGGTTCGCGATATTTTGGAGCATCAGCCCAACTTGAGAATCTTCCAGCAGTCGGTAACGGATCTGGTGGTGGAAAGCGACCGGGTTGTGGGCTGCGAAACCCAAATGGGGCTGACCTTTCGTGCCAGCGCCGTGGTGCTGACTACGGGCACCTTTCTGGGCGGTAAAATCCACATCGGTCACGAGCAGCAACCGGGTGGTCGGGCGGGCGATGCCCCGGCGAATGCCCTGGCTGACCGGCTTCGCGCGCTCCCCTTTCGCGTTGGGCGATTAAAAACAGGCACGCCCCCCCGCATCGATGGCCGCACTGTGGATTATTCTCAGCTGGACTTTCAACCCGGCGACGACCCCAGACCAGTGATGTCGCAACTTAGCAGGCGGGAAGATCATCCTCGACAGGTGCATTGTCATATCACCCACACAAATGAAGAAACACATCAAATCATTCAGGACAACTTATCAAAGAGCGCCATGTACAGCGGCAATATTGAAGGAGTCGGTCCGAGGTACTGCCCCAGCATCGAGGACAAAGTTGTGCGCTTTGCCGATAAGGCCAGCCACCAGATTTTTATTGAACCAGAAGGCTTAAACACCACAGAGCTCTACCCTAACGGCATTTCAACCAGTTTGCCCTTTTCTGTTCAGTTGGCCTTTGTTCGTTCCATGAAGGGTTTTGAACGAGCCCATATTTCTCGCCCGGGATACGCGATTGAATACGACTACTTCGATCCGCGGGATCTAAAGCACACGCTGGAAACCAAGGCCCTTGAAGGCTTGTTCTTCGCCGGACAGATAAACGGTACAACCGGTTACGAGGAAGCTGGAGCCCAAGGACTGCTAGCCGGCATTAATGCCGCTAGCTTGGCTTCGGGTAAACCGCCCTGGGAACCACGACGAGACGAAGCCTATATCGGGGTGTTGGTGGACGATCTGATTCACTTAGGCACCACGGAACCCTATCGAATGTTCACCAGTCGAGCCGAGTTTCGGCTGCGCTTACGCCAGGACAACGCGGATCAGCGGTTGATGCCTGTCGGGTTGGCTATGGGGCTGGTGAGCCCCGAGCGTCAGGCGGCGTTTACTGAAAAAATGCAGGCGTTGGAACAAAACCAAAAGACCTTCGCGAAAACTGTTGTTTTTCCAAACAGCGACCTAGCGAATGCCTTGGCGCTCAATCTTCGGCGCGAAACCACGCTGTCGGAGTGCTTAAAAAGGCCTGAGATAAACGCCTCAATGATGGCCAATGCCCTCGGTATGGCGGTCGATCAAGGCGTTGCCTACCGTGCTTTGGAACAATTTGAGATTGAAACGAAGTACGCGGGGTACATAAAACGTCAAAACGACGAAATAGAAAAAATCAGGCGCCACGAAGGGTTGCAAATTCCACCCCAACTGGATTTCTTAAACATAGAAGGGTTGTCTAACGAGCTGCGACAAAAACTCGATCACCATCGGCCTGAGTCGCTGGCTAGGGCCGCGAGAATACCCGGCATGACGCCAGCGGCCCTTTCGGTTTTATTGGTGCATGCGAAAGCGTTTCAAAACAAGGCCGCACAAAGTAAGGCAGTAGAACGCTGAGCGATCGAATCTCATTACTCCAGCGGGGCGCTAATGAGATGAACGTAGGGCTGACAAAGGCCCAAGTTCAACAACTCGATCGCTATGCCGGCCTTATCGAAAAGTGGAACAAAGGCATGAACTTGGTTTCACGCCAAGACATACAGCGCTTGGTGCCCCGACACCTTTTGGACAGTTTGGCCGCAACGCCGCATATCAATGGCGACACCCTTTTGGATGTGGGGACAGGGCCAGGGCTTCCCGGCATTGTGTTGGCCATTGCCAAACCAGACGTTTCTGTGACCCTGTGGGAGCGGATGGCTCGGCGAGTCAGATTTTTGCAGCTAACTTGTCGAGAGCTACAGCTGAGTAACGTGGTGATCCAGGAGCGGGACCTATACGATTCAGAGCCGGCCGACTTACCGGGGCGGTTTGATGTCATCGTCGCTCGAGCGGTAGCACCGGTTGAGCGTTTGTGGCCGGCAATGAAACAGTATCTCAGTGCTCGGGGCCACTTGATCGTTTACAGTCACGTTGTAGACCCAGACCCAGAGCAGCCGACGGTACCCCGGGTCAATGGGTTGGTGGAATACGCTTATCAGGTGCCAGGATTGAAGAACGAACACTTTTTGCAGCTCGTACCCAAGTCCGCGCGGCTCGGCGACCCACCCCCTACAACAGTAAGGCGGTAGCACAGTGACCCACGTAATCGCGGTAGCGAATCAAAAAGGTGGTGTAGGCAAAACCACAACCAGCGTGAATTTGAGTGCGGCTTTGGCAGGACTGGGTAAGCGCGTGCTTTTGATCGACCTAGACCCCCAAGGCAACGCCACAATGGGCAGTGGCGTTGATAAACACGATTTACCGTTGAGTATTTACCACTGGCTAATGGGCCAGTGCACACTGCTGGAATGCCGCCGGTCATCGGTAGGCGGTTATGACCTGTTGCCGTCCAACATAGATCTCACTGCAGCGGAAGTGGCATTGCTTCAGGTCGAAGAGCGGGAATTTGTTATTGCAAAGGCTTTGGGCGCTCAAGCTCAAAATTACGACTACATTGTGATCGACTGTCCGCCGTCGCTGAACATATTGACTGTTAACGCCTTGGCGTCGTCTACCGGTGTCCTTGTGCCGATGCAATGCGAATATTATGCACTGGAGGGCTTATCCGCACTGTTGGATACCGTTGAAGGCATTCGATCCAAGGCAAATCCACGGTTGGAAATAGATGGCCTGTTGAGAACGATGTACGATGCCCGCAACAGCCTGAGCCGAGATGTCTCAAGGCAATTAATCAAGTACTTTGGCGATAAGGTGTATCGTACGGTCGTGCCCCGCAACGTTCGCCTTGCCGAAGCGCCCAGTCATGGATTACCCGTCATGATGTACGATGCTGGCTCAAGAGGCTCTCTGGCATACAAAGCTCTGGCCAGCGAAATGCTGAAGCGGCATGGCGCCATTGCTTAACGTGAGCGGATGCGGAATGGGCGTTCTGCTCAACAAGCGCTGAAACGGCGCGCTGATGGAAATGAAGGCGATGAAAACGCAATGAGCAAATCCCGACTCGGTAAAGGTCTCGACGCCTTGCTGTCGGCTGGCGTCAAACCGGCCATGCAAAGGGCGGATGATGCAAGCGCAGCGGACCCAATATCGGTAACGGAACAAAGTGCCGGTTTATTGACGGTTTCTGTAGACGACATCGTAGTCAGCCCCTATCAGCCGCGCCGGCATTTTGATGAACAGGCGTTGGATGACCTTGCCGCGTCCATTGACAAGCAAGGACTTTTGCAGCCGTTGGTGGTGCGATCTAGGCCTCAAGGCGGCTACGAGTTGATGGCGGGGGAACGGCGCTGGCGAGCAGCGCAAAAAGCGGGCCTGACCCAGGTGCCCGTGGTGAAGAAGGAAGTTTCGGATCAAGACGCTTCTACGATTGCATTGGTGGAGAATATCCAGCGTGAGGACCTAGGGGTATTGGAGCAAGCTGTGGGTCTTGAGCGACTTCGGACAGAGTTTGAGTTGACCCAGCAGCAATTAGCGGACCTTGTTGGGAAATCTCGAGCCGCCATCGCCAACAACCTACGTTTGCTGAACTTAGGCGCTCCAGCGCGTAGCGCATTGGAAGCCGGAGAATTGGAGATGGGCCACGCGCGAGCCCTATTGGGTCTTTCTGGCCCACAGCAAGACGAGGCAACCAAACGCGTGGTTAGTCAGAAACTGACGGTGCGAGACGCAGAAAAATTGGTGCGGCAACTCTTGTCCGGCAAGGCGCCGAAGCAAAAGATGCCAGCAAACGTGGATCCCGACGTACAGGTTTTGCAGAGAAGATTAATGGATCACTTGGGCGCCAGCGTACGAATTAAGCAAAAAAATAACGGCGCAGGGGAGTTGGTGATTCAATACGCGAGCCTTGAGGAGTTGGACGGTCTGCTCAAACGTGTTGACCTGCCTGAGTAATATTTCCTTTAAATCCAATTGAATGGCGATGAACCCGTCTCTATACTACGCGCCGCCTAAAGACCGGGCGTGAGTATGTTGCGCGATTCTGGCCCTTGGGGGGTCATTGCAAAACAGGCCGTCATTGGCCTCGTCGGCGTGATAATTGTCGGTGCGTTTTCCGGGCTGGCTGGAGTCTTGAGTTTTGGGGCTGGCCTGTGTTGTGTGGTGATTCCCAGCGCTTATTTTGCTTGGACCAGCCAACAAACCATGGAGCCGGGCCGCATTGTTGGCCAAGGCGTGGTGAAGGTAGTGAGCACCGGCGGGTTGATCGCCGTGGTTCTTGTGAATGACTTGGTTGCGCCCGGGTGGTTTTTTTCTGGGTTAATAGCCGGGCAAGGCGCATATTGGTGGGCGCTGGCGGGAACGCCGAACGACAACAAGAGCTAGGACGGTAGCTAGACTAAAGTCTTGGAATGCAGCGCGCGCATCGAGCAAAAGGTAATAATCGTTTGGCCGGCCCTGTCAGAGACATGGCGAACAGTAGTAGGACAGTAAAGACGCAATGAGCAGCGGCACAAAAACAACAGCAGATTACATTCAGCATCACCTAACAAACCTGACTTACGGGCAACTGCCGGACGGTAGCTGGGGGTTTGCTCACAGCGGTGCCGAAGCAGCGCAAATGGGATTCTGGTCCGTTAATGTAGATTCCATGGCTTGGTCGATTGCTTTGGGTTTGGTCTTCGCTTGCGTTTTTCGCGCTGCCGCCGCGTCAGCCACGTCGGGAGTACCCGGTGGTTTACAGAATTTTGTAGAAATGATTGTCGAGTTCATTGACGAGACAACGCAAAGTATTTTTCAGTACAAGAACGACCTAATAGCGCCGCTTGCGATGACAATTTTTGTCTGGGTGTTTTTGATGAATCTGATGGACTTGGTGCCCGTGGATTGGATTCCGGAGCTGGCGGTTGTGCTGGGCATATCACATATGAAGATCGTGCCCTCCACAGACCCCAACATCACGATGGCCATGGCGCTCTCTGTGTTTGCGCTCATCCTTTACTACAGCATCAAGTGCAAAGGTGCGATTGGGTTCCTTAAAGAGCTGACGCTGCATCCGTTTCCCTCGATCTTCGCTATTCCGGTGAACTTCCTACTCGAGTTTGTATCCCTAATTGCTAAACCGTTGTCCTTGGGTTTAAGACTGTTTGGCAACATGTACGCCGGTGAAATGATTTTTATCTTGATCGCTCTCATGTTCGGTGGCGGCATTGGCTTCTTTATATTCGGTGGCGTTTTGCAGTGGGTATGGGCGGTTTTTCACGTCTTAGTGATCACGCTGCAAGCCTTTATTTTTGCTGTTCTTACGATCGTGTACCTAGCTCAGGCTCACGACTCTGAGGAACATTGATACGCCTTTAGATGGGCACAATGCGGCTTGGCCGCGAACCTTAACTGTTAGATTGGAGTTGAAATGGAACTTACGGGTCTTTTGTTTATTGCCGGTGGACTGATGATGGGCTTAGGCGCTGTAGGCGCCGCTATTGGAGTGGGTGTACTTGGCGGTAAATTCCTCGAAGGTATTGCGCGTCAGCCAGAGTTACTACCCATGTTGCGTACCCAGCTTTTCATCGTCTTGGGTCTAGTAGACGCGGTACCGATGATTGCGGTTGGTATTGGTCTCTACGTTGTCTTCGCGGTAGCCGCGTAAGCGACGCCAATCTTCTCTTGGCAGCCCAGAGGTGCGGCCAAGAAACGATGAAAAAAGGAGGGGCTTGGTTGAGATCAGCTCGACTGGGTCAAACCGACGTCATAGGAAGCGACGTGGCCAAGGTCTAATTGGACCGGCTGTGGCAGATCTACCGACAGGTAATGAGCAACAGTGAGCAGCGCGCCGCCAGTGACGGCTGAGACGATAAATTTGAAACGGATAAGAAGAGAACTGCGATGAACCTAAATGCAACGCTACTAGGCCAGAGCATAACGTTTGTTATCTTTGTTTGGTTCTGCATGAAGTACATATGGCCGATGCTCGGCACCGCCATGCGTGAGCGACAAGAGGCGATTGCTGCGGGCTTGCGCGCTTCAGAAGAAGCCGACCAGAAGCTCGCCAGTGCTGCCACGAACGCGGAAACCGAGCTGGCTGCAGCAAAGGCCGAGGCAAGCTCAATTATCGAGCAGGCGCGAGGTCGTGCGAACCAAATGGTTGAAGAAGCCAAGGATGAGGCACGCCAAGAGGGCCAGCGTTTGTTGGAGGCGGCCCGTGCCGAAATTGATCAAGAGATGAACCGAGCCAAGGAAACGCTTCGTGCGGAAGTGGCGACCCTCGTAATAGCAGGGGCCGAGCGCGTTATCGAAGACAACATCGATGCGTCGAAGCACGAAGCGATGCTTACCAAACTTGCGGCAGAGCTGTAAGCCATGGCAGAGCTAGCAACCCTATCTCGCCCCTACGCCAATGCAGTATTTGGTTTGGCCCAAAGTGCGGGCAGCTTAGAAGTGTGGTCAAAGTCTCTGGATACCCTGGTGGCGACCAGCAGCGACGACGTTGTTCAAACCATGCTGAACAGTCCAGACCTAGCGGCCCAAGACAAAGCGACCAAGCTGGCAGAATTGTGCGGCGACGAGATTGATAGTCAGGCGGGGCCTTTCTTGCAGGCGCTGGCTGAACACGATCGGCTTTCGTTGCTACCAGAGGTTCGCGATCAATTCGAAGCTTTGCGAGCGGAGCAAGAGCAGACTCTGGATGTGGAGATCGTCTCCGCCTTTGAGCTGACTCAAGCGCAGAGCGACACGCTGAAATCAGCGTTGCACGCGAAGTACAACAAAGAAATCAACATCAGCTCGCGCGTTGACCAAGGCTTGGTTGGCGGTGCAATCATTCGGGCGGGTGACATTGTCATCGATGGCTCGGTTAAGGGCCGGTTAACAAAATTAGTCGAAACGTTAGTGCAGAAGTAACGGCGCGGCACGTAGCCACCGTTCATGCAAAACACAGAGTTAAAAGGAAGCTAGCATGCAGCAACTGAATCCATCGGAAATCAGTGACATCATCAAAGGCCGTATTCAGGGCCTTGATGTAAAAGCAGAAGCCCAAAACGAAGGCACCATTGTTGGTGTCTCTGACGGCATCGTACGTATTCACGGCCTCGCCCAAGCCCAATATGGCGAGATGATTGAGTTTGACGGCGGCCTCTACGGCATGGCGCTGAACTTAGAGCGTGACAGCGTTGGTGTGGTAGTGCTGGGTGATTACGATGCGCTAACCGAGGGGATGACCGCACGCTGTACTGGTCGAATCTTGGAAGTGCCTGTCGGTCCCGAACTGTTGGGCCGGGTGGTTGACGCTCTTGGTAACCCGATTGATGGTAAAGGACCGCTGAATGCCAAGGAGTCGTCACCCATTGAGAAGGTGGCGCCCGGTGTTATCGCTCGTCAATCCGTTGATCAGCCAGTGCAGCTTGGCTTCAAGTGTATTGACGCCATGGTTCCGGTAGGGCGCGGCCAGCGAGAGCTCATCATTGGCGACCGCCAGATTGGTAAGACCGCTATCGCAGTTGACGCCATCATCAATCAGAAAAACAGCGGCATTAAGTGCATCTACGTGGCCATCGGCCAAAAGATGTCGACCATTGCCAACGTGGTTCGCACCCTAGAAGAAAATGGTGCTATGGAGTACACCACCGTGGTTGCTGCCGGCGCAGCTGACCCAGCATCAATGCAGTTCATCTCTGCCTACTCTGGCTGCACCATTGGCGAGTACTTCCGCGATACCGGTGAAGATGCGCTGATTATCTACGACGATCTCACCAAACAAGCTTGGGCCTATCGTCAAATTTCCCTGTTGTTGAAGCGACCACCTGGGCGCGAGGCGTATCCGGGTGACGTTTTCTATTTGCATTCGCGCTTGTTAGAGCGTGCTGCCCGCGTAAATGCCGATTACGTAGAACAACAAACCGGCGGCGCTGTGAAGGGGAAAACCGGTTCGCTCACGGCCCTGCCGATCATTGAAACTCAGGCCGGTGACGTATCCGCCTTCGTACCGACCAACGTGATCTCCATCACTGACGGGCAAATCTTCTTGGAAACAGAGAACTTCAACTCAGGCCTGCGACCTGCGATGAGCCCGGGTATTTCCGTGTCTCGAGTGGGCGGTTCCGCGCAGGTACCGTTTATGAAAAAAATCTCTGGCGGCATCAAGATGGCGTTGGCCCAGTATCGTGAGCTGGCGGCATTCTCTCAGTTTGCCTCAGACCTCGATGACGCAACCCGCCGCCAGTTGGAGCATGGTGCTCGCGTTACCGAGTTAATGAAGCAAAAACAGTTCTCGCCAATGTCTGTGGCTGAAATGGGCACCGTATTGTTTGCAGCCAACGAAGGCTACTTGGAAGACGTACCCGTTGAGAAAGTACTGGATTTTGAGGCAGGCCTGTTGAGTTTCATGAACGCTGAATACGCAAGCTTTGTGCAAAGCACGAACGAAACCGGCGCCTATAGCGACGACGTTGTGGCAACGCTGAAAGAGATCATCGAGAAATTCAAGGCTACCCAAGCGTACTAGGCTCAGCCTAGAACAGGTCCGAATTAGCGCGAAAGGATAAAAGATGGCCGTCGGCAAAGAGATAAAAAACAAGATCGGCAGCGTGCAAAACACGCAGAAGATCACCAGTGCCATGCAAATGGTTGCGGCCAGCAAGATGCGCCGCACGCAAGACCGCATGCAGCAGGGAAAGCCTTACAGCGACCGAATACGTGGTGTGATCAGTCACTTGGCCAATGCCAACCCTGAGTTCACCCACAGTTTTATGCAGGCCAGAGAAGTAAAGCGCGTTGGTTTCATCGTGGTTTCTTCCGATCGAGGGTTGTGTGGCGGCTTGAACGTAAACCTATTTCGTACGGTGGTGAAGCAAATGGCCGAGCTCGATGCCAAAGGTATCGAGATCGACATGGGCTTGATCGGTAATAAGGCAGGCCCTTTTTTCCGCTCAGTCGGCGCGAATATCGTGGCTGTTATGCCCGACGTGGGCGAGACCCCCGCCATCGCCGATTTGATTGGCGGCATTCGCGTGATGTTGGACGCCTACGCCGAAGGGACTATTGATCAGCTTTTCTTAGCCAGTAATGACTTTGAAAACACCATGACCCAAGTGCCAACGGTTCGTCAGCTGTTGCCGTTAGACCCCAGTGACGACGAAGCCTACAAGCATCGCTGGGATTACATTTACGAACCGGATGCCCGACAACTGATCGAAGGGTTGCTGTTGCGTTACTTGGAATCACAGGTTTATCAAGCTGTGATTGAAAACGGCGCCTGTGAGCAGGCTGCAAAAATGATCGCTATGAAGAATGCGACGGAAAACGCTGAAAAGCTCATTGATGAGCTTCAGCTAATTTACAACAACGCGCGTCAGGCGGCGATTACGCAAGAAATTGCGGAGATCGTTGGCGGTGCGGCGGCGGTATAGCCTGAAGGGCGATACTGCGAGAAACGACAAATTAAACTAAAGAACTAAAGAGGCTAGAAATGAGTAGCGGTCGAATCGTACAAATTATCGGCGCGGTCATCGATGTAGAGTTTGATCGAAACAATGTACCGAAGGTTTATGACGCTCTTTCTGTTGCAGAAAGCGGGCTGACCCTTGAGGTGCAGCAGCAGTTGGGTGACGGCATTGTGCGCACCATTGCTATGGGCATTTCCGACGGCTTATCTCGTGGGCTGGAAGTAACCAATACGGGTGCGCCGATCTCCATCCCAGTTGGTGAGGAGACCCTTGGACGCATCGTCGACGTGCTGGGTACGCCCATTGATGAAAAAGGGCCGGTCAACGCCAAGGAAGTGATGCCGATTCACCGTAAGGCGCCTGCCTATGAAGACCAAATCGGCGGTAACGAAGTGCTGGAAACGGGTATCAAGGTCATCGACTTGATTTGTCCTTTCGCTCGTGGCGGTAAGGTTGGCCTGTTTGGTGGCGCTGGTGTTGGTAAGACCGTAACCATGCTGGAACTGATTCGTAATATCGCTATTGAGCACTCAGGGCTGTCGGTATTTGCCGGCGTCGGCGAGCGAACTCGAGAAGGCAACGACTTCTACTATGA
>JAYNPH010000012.1:0-15100 GCA_038113685.1 Gammaproteobacteria bacterium | reverse complement strand
CTTGACAAAATTTCCTTGGTATTTGGCCAAATGAATGAGCCCCCGGGGAACCGCCTGCGCGTGGCGCTAACAGGCCTGACAATGGCAGAAAAATTCCGTGACGAAGGCCGTGACGTATTGTTGTTCGTAGACAACATCTACCGTTATACCCTAGCGGGAACCGAAGTATCAGCGCTGCTGGGTCGTATGCCTTCGGCAGTGGGCTATCAGCCAACGCTGGCTGAAGAAATGGGTGTTCTGCAAGAACGAATCACCACGACCAAGGCTGGCTCCATCACGTCTGTACAGGCGGTATACGTACCAGCGGATGACTTGACGGACCCCTCTCCTGCGACCACGTTCGCGCACTTGGATTCCACGGTAACCTTGTCGCGGGCCATCACCGACTTGGGTATTTACCCAGCGGTAGACCCGCTGGATTCCACCAGCCGTCAGCTGGACCCATTGGTTGTCGGGGAAGAGCACTACAACGTCGCCCAACAGGTACAGCAGGTACTCCAGCGCTATCAGGAGCTACGCGACATCATCGCTATTTTGGGTATGGACGAGCTGTCTGAAGAAGATAAGCAGCTGGTTTATCGCGCCCGAAAGGTGCAGAAGTTTTTCTCCCAGCCATTTTTCGTAGCCGAACAGTTCACCGGTAACGCGGGCAAATTCGTAAGCCGTGAAGACACTGTCCGCAGCTTTAAAGCCATTTTGGATGGTGAGTACGATGACCTGCCGGAAGACGCTTTCTACATGGTAGGCGGTATCGAAGATGCTGTTGAAAAGGCGAAGACCCTATAAGGAAAGCCCAAACAAAAGGCTGAAAGCAGTCAGAGCATCTACGATGGGCATGTGTGCGCTGGCATAGACAGGCGCACACCACTGAGGCAAAAGAGGAAAAGATTTTGGCAACAATACAGTGCGAAATTGTCAGTGCAGAGCAATCGCTGTTCTCGGGCGCCATCACAGCCCTGTCCCTGCGCGGAACAATTGGTGAATTGGGCATCACACCTGGCCACGCGCCCTTGTTAACGGGCATCAGCCCCGGAGCGGTAACCTTGCGCCTAGAAGACGGCAGCGAGGAAATCTTTTTTGCCTCGGGTGGGTTTTTAGAAGTGCAGCCCGGTTTTGTAACCTTACTTGCCGATACGGCGCTTCGTGCCGAGGATCTGGATGAAGCACAGGCCGAAGAAGCACGTTTGCAGGCAGAAAAGGCCATGGAAGATCGCAATGCCGAAGCCGAGTTTTCTTCTGCAGCGGCGATGATGGCGGAGGCCTTGGCCAAGCAGCGGACCCTTGAGGAGCTTCGACGCCGCCGTCGCTAGACTTCGATCTAGATCCACCTGCCTGAGTATCTGTTGCGACAGCGCCGCTATCATTTGGGCGTCTGGTAGGTACACTGAGTGTCTACCGCCCTCCAACATCGTTATGGGTAACAGACCATGAAGCTTCACGCGATCATTCTGGCTGCTGGAAAAGGCAGCCGGATGAAGTCCAACATTCCCAAAGTCCTCCACCCAATTGCCAGCCGGCCCATGCTTCATCGGGTGCTGGAGACGGCGAATACCTTAGATCCCGAGCAGTTGAACCTAGTGCTTGGTCACGGACGAGACCAAATCGAACAAAGCTTGGCTGATTCGACCAAGACGGTAAATGTTGTGCTCCAAGCAGAGCAACTGGGCACAGGTCATGCGGTTAGTCTGGCAATGGATCACATCCCCGATGAATCAATTTCTCTGGTGCTTTACGGCGATGTGCCATTAATTACTCGGCAGACGTTAACGAGATGCGTTGAGGCTGCTCAACAGCAAAACTTGGGTGTTGTGACCGCAAACGTGGCGGACCCAGCGGAACTGGGCCGGATTGTGCGAGATGCCAACGGGTCCATCGAGTCAATTGTGGAATACAAGGATGCGACGCCCCAGCAGCGGGCTATTAACGAAATCAATTCCGGCATTCTTGCCGCCCCCACGGCCTTACTTCGCGATTGGTTGAAAAACCTGAAAACGGACAACAGCCAAGGGGAGTACTATTTGACTGATGTGGTCGCCATGGCGGTTGCTGATCGGGTAGCGGTAACCGGCGTCGTCGCGGAAAACGAACACGAGGTGCTGGGCATTAATGACCGGGTGCAGTTGGCGCAAGCCGAGCGTATCGTGCAGCGCCAGCAAACCCAGGCACTTATGCAACAAGGCGTGACCTTTGCAGATCCCGAGCGCGTGGATATCCGCGGCCGTTTGCGCTGTGGCATCGATTGTTTTATCGACGTCAACACGGTCTTTGTCGGCGATGTGACGCTCGCAGATGAGGTCATCGTTGGCCCCGGCAGTGTGGTCCAAGACAGCGTTATTGGTAGCGCAGTCACTATTCAGGCGAACACCATTGTGGAAGGTGCCGTCGTCGGCGACGACTGCACATTGGGGCCCTTTGCCCGAATTAGGCCGGGCAGTAATTTTGCTGAAGGTGTGAAGGTCGGCAATTTTGTTGAGACGAAAAAGGTCGAACTCGGCGCCGGGGTAAAGGCCAGCCATTTAACCTATCTCGGTGATGCCAGTGTTGGCGCCGAAACGAATATCGGAGCGGGTACGGTAACCTGCAACTACGATGGCGTTGACAAGCACCGCACGGAGATCGGCCAGAACGCCTTTATCGGGACGAACAGTACCTTGGTAGCACCGTTGGAAATTGGCGACGGTGCTTTCGTTGCGGCAGGTTCAACGGTGACCAAAGACGTTGATGAAGAAACGTTGGCGGTGGGTCGAGCGCGTCAGCGCACCATAACGCAGTGGGTGAGCCCAACCCGCAGGAAACAGTCGCCGGAATAATAGTCACAAGATTGGGATAGTTATATGTGTGGCATTGTAGGTGTGGTTGCAGAACGCAATGCAACTCCCATTCTGATTCGCGGCCTTCAGCGCTTGGAGTACCGCGGATACGATTCCGCGGGTGTGGCTGTGCTGGATGCGGCTAGCACCATTCAGCGTTGCCGAGAGGTCGGTAAGGTTCAAAACTTGGTGGATGCGCTAGACCAAGAGCCGCTCTCGGGCGGTACTGGGATAGCCCACACTCGTTGGGCGACCCACGGCAAGGTAACCAAGGATAACGCTCACCCCCATCGTTCTGGGGGGCAAGGGGCGTCCAAAGATTTGAGCTTGGTCCACAATGGCATCATCGAAAACCATGGCGTGTTGCGCGAGGAGCTGCAGCAACAAGGCTACGATTTCCGGTCGCAAACAGATTCCGAGGTGGTAGCCCACCTAGTTCACTACTACTGGCAGGATGGCGGCGATCTGCTAAACGCGGTGCGTCACGCGGTGCGGCGCCTCGAAGGCGCCTACGCCATTGCGGTGATTGCCAGCGGTGAACCTAACCGCATCATTGCGGCCCGTCAGGGATGCCCACTGATACTTGGCAAAGGGATTGGCGAAAACTATTTAGCCTCAGACGTTCTTGCATTGCGCGCGGTAACCGATCGCTTTATCTATTTGGAAGAAGGGGATCTGGTTGATTTGAGGCCAGACTCTGTAGCCATTTGGAATATCGACGACGAGTCGGTGATTCGCGCTGATGTACGAGTGAAAATGGAAGCTGATGACATGGAGCGCGGTAATTATCGCCACTTCATGCAGAAAGAAATGTTCCAGCAGCCTGAAGTTGTTCTGCGCGCCTTGGAAGGCCGAGTCAGCAAAACCAGTGTGTTGGATGCGGCATTGGGTGAAGGATCACAAACGCTGCTCGGCCAAGTAGAGGCAGTCACCATAGTGGCCTGTGGCACCAGTTATCTGGCCGGCAGCGTGGCTCGGTACTGGATTGAAGAGCTAACGGGCCTGCCCTGTCAGGTGGAAATTGCCAGCGAGTATCGGTACCGACAGCCAGCCACCCCTAAGAACAGTCTATTTATTACTATTTCTCAATCCGGTGAAACCGCCGATACCTTAGCCGCGCTTAGATTGGCGAAAGAGAGCGGATTCTTAACGACGTTAACCCTTTGCAATGTCCCCACATCGGCCACGGTTCGAGAATCTGACCTGGCCATGATGTTGAACGCTGGCACAGAGGTGGGTGTCGCCTCGACCAAGGCCTTCGTGGCCCAGACCACGGCGCTCATGCTGGTAACTCTGCTGCTTGGTCGCCATCATGGCCTGACCCGACAGTTCGAGACAGAAATTGTCGAAGAGCTGCATCAGCTGCCTGAGATTATTGAGGCGCTGCTAGCCTTGGATAAGCCCATAGAAAAGTTGGCAGAGAAATTTGCTCATAAAGAGCACGCGCTGTATCTGGGCCGAGGCAGCTTTTATCCCATCGCTCTGGAAGGAGCGCTAAAGCTCAAGGAGCTGTCCTATATCCACGCCGAGGGGTACGCTGCCGGAGAGCTTAAACACGGCCCGTTAGCCTTGGTGGATGAAAACATGCCGGTAGTGGCGATCGCCCCTAACGATAATTTGCTGGAAAAGCTCTATTCTAACCTGCAAGAGGTGCGGTCCCGAGGCGGGGAGCTTTACGTATTTGTGGAAGAGGGAGTCGATGCCCAGCCTGAAGAGGGCATTATCCGTATAGTACTTCCAGCTTGTAACAAGTACCTAGCTCCCATCGCTTACGTTGTGCCCTTGCAGTTGTTGGCGTACCACATAGCGCTGATTAAAGGCACGGATGTTGATCAGCCAAGAAATTTGGCCAAATCGGTAACCGTTGAATAATCGTAATCACACTTAAAGCCAATACCTAAGCGTTTCATTACGTCCATCTTTGGTCTCGCGTCAGCGGCTAAACTTAAGTTGGAACGGTGCTGCGCACATCATGGCAAGTTTCAGTTTTGAAAGTGTGGCGGGACAGTTACGCCTATACTCGCCCGTAGAATTCCTAACCACCAAACCGCGCATGGCTCCAGGAATCACGCCGAAAAACCAATTCGCGCCGATGGCGACGAATGTGTTTGCAACTAATCCTCCATCATCATTTCATACAACGCCCAATCGGTCTTTGAGGCAATCTTGTCGTATAGCGAACGTGCTCGGTAATTATCCTCTTTTGTAATCCAACGGATGCTCACCCATCGCTGTTGTTTACCAATGGACTTCAGTTCACTTAGCAGAAGCTTCGCTGCGTCGCCCCCTCTTTCTTCTGGTCGGACTACCAAATCATCCAAAAACCCGAGGTTGGTACCTCGCAATGGGCTTGGCATAGCACGGTAGTGGGCTAGCCCAATGAGATTGTCTCCCGCTACGGCTACGATGCCGTTCAACGGCTGTTGATCGTCCATCAACCAACCCCAAGTGGTATCGACTCCTTGATCGGATAGTTCGAATTGGTAGTGGTCGGCGTAAAAACGATAGACATCTAGCCAAGCGTCGTAATCCGAGTGATGGAGCGCACGAACTGAGATCACGCCATACTCCTAAAAACTAAAGTTTAAGTGCCGCTAAACTAACAGATCAATTCAGCGACTGCACAAACGCCAAAGACATAGCTTACCGGCTCTTGAGCCTGTAATTTCTCTTTCATCTCGTCCTGAGATTGATCTACCCTGCGATTTGAAGGCGGCTGTAGCTTTTAGATTGCGCCGTTGTGTACTGGCGGTCACGATGTCTGTGGGCGGGCTGTCGCTCAACGACGTTTACAATGAATCTCCCAATAAAAAGGACTTCTTCATGATTGATCGCGTCGAAGTCAAAGGGTAAAGACTTGATATGTTGGATTTGACTCGATTACAGGCTCCTATTGTTCTTGCGCCCATGGCCGGCGGTTTTAACACTCCTGCTCTAGCCGCAGCGGTCGCCGACGGTGGTGGCGTTGGCAGTTTCGGTTTTGCCTACTCCACACCCGAAGCCATTGATCAGTCGCTGACGGCTACCAAGGGCATGACGTCTGGCCCGCTAAATGCGAATTTCTTTGTTTTTTCTGACGTTAACGAGCCAAGCGCTGATCAATATCAGCAAGCCGAGGCGGCGATTCGCGCTTTAGCGCCGAGGGACCTATTCGACGTTGAGCCGCCAAGGTCGCCTTTCTTCCCAGATTTGGCGGCTCAGATTGAGCCCGTTTGGCGGCATCGGCCAGCGGTGCTGACCTTTCACTTTGGAATCCCCCATGACTCAATTATTCAACAAGCGCATGATCTAGACATTTGCGTTGGCGTAACGGCCACCTGCTTGTCGGAAGCCTTGGCCATAGAGGCAGCCGGGGCGGATTTTATTGTGGCTCAGGGCTGGGAGGCTGGTGGGCATCGTGGCTGTTTTGATCCGAGCCGGCCGGATGAGGCCTTAGAGGTAAGGGTGCTAACGGCCCAGCTTGCCAAGGCCGTTTCGCTGCCCGTTGTTGCTGCAGGGGGGCTGATGAATGCTGCTGACGTTGCACAGGTCATCGCAAAGGGGGCCTGTGCTGCTCAACTGGGCACTGCATTTTTGGCTTGCCCGGAAGCAGGCACTTCACAAAGCCATCGGCGCTTTTTGTTAGCGGAATCAGGTAGGGAAACGGCATTTACTTGGGCCTTCTCCGGCCGCCCTGCTCGAGGCATTCGCAATAGGTTCATGCAAGCCATGGTAGGTCGGACTTTGCTGCCCTGTCCGCTGCAATACACGCTCACGGGCGGCTTAAGGCGTTGGGCCGGCGCCAGTGGCAACAACGAGTATCAGAGCGTTTGGGCCGGAACAGGGGTTTCAGCGCTGCGGCAGGTATCAGCTCGAAAGCTAATGGAGCGATTGGTTAAGGCGGCGTAGCGGCGCTCAGGAAAGGCCGCGATGCGCCCAGCTATTCGGGTTCTTCACTCTCTTCGGACGATGATTCTTCGGTGTCGCCGGCCAAAAACTGCAGGGGAGTCAGTGGGTGATCAAGCAGCAATGCCTCGGCAATTTCCTTGGACAGCGTTTCAGTAATTTCCATGACCGCTGCCGGGGTAATGATGCTTTGCTGGTATTTGGAGCCTAGGGCAAAAAATTGATCGCAGTAGCTTTGGGGTAAATAGACCCAAACCGCCCCGCCTACCGTTTTAACTTCTCGGTAGCATGGCGCTGATGGCTTTTCCGGTTGGGAACCACCGTGAGCTTTCGCGGCCCCCAAGGCGTCAACGTAGGCCTCGGTGCGTTTAGCGCCATCGATAAAAGTCATATCGATGAAGGCAGATGTGCGGTTGCCCAGGACAGACCGCAGCTTGCGGGTCTCTCGAGAGTCTGCAGGCAAATTCGCCGCGCTTTCATAGAAAGCCTTAGCTTTTTGCCGCTCCTTCGATTGTTTCATTCCTTTAAAAAGGCCCATATCCCTTTCCCGTAACATGTGTCGGCTATTTGCCGCGCACCAAGTTTATGTCATTAAGATCCGAAGCTTACCGGCGGTTTCGGAAATAATTTGACTAATCCTAGACTCGCTAACGTCCAAGATAGCGCCAATTTCTTTTAAGTTCATTTCCTCTTGGTAATACAACGCTAAGACCATTCGAGCGCGCTCCGGTAGTTGCTCGATAGCATCGGCCAACTGCTCAATGGTTTGCTCTCGTTCCAAGTTTTGATCCGGCCCCGATTCTAGCTCACTGGATTCTTCCAAGTTGGTCGGCATAGCATCCGAGCTAACCACGTCGACCCCTTCGGCGATAAGTCGCTCTTTTTCGTAGGTAGCAATGTCCTTGCCTAGGTAATCTGCCACTTCTGCGCTCTTGGGTGCGCGACCGTGTTCTCTGCTAAGCGCAGAAATCGCCTGATCTTGCTCCCGCTTAATGGTGATCGCAGATCGTGTGGAGTACGAAATACGGCGTACCTCGTCCAGCATGGCGCCCCGAATCCGGGTTTTGGCAAACATTTCGAATTCGATGCCTCGAGACGGCTCGAAAGCTCGCTGGGCGTGAATCAACCCCTCCATACCCGCCTGAATTAGGTCATCGGTTGCAATGCTTGCCGGAAGGCGGGTACGCAAGTGATACGCGATGCGTTTCACCAGCGCGTAGTGCTCGCCAATGTTGATGCCCGAGTGGTCGTTTTGTTCTTCGTAGGCGTCGATGATGGCCACCCTAAGCTTGCTCCAGCGCTCGGCCGGCTGTTTGGTTCGCAATCAGGTTAATTAACTGATCCGCAAGCTGGTTGAAGTTTTGAGCTGCGGCGCTGCCCGGGTGATGCTCGATCAGCGTTTCGCGCTTTCGAGTGACCTTGGCTAACAGCTCATCCTGCAAAACGCAGTACAGATAGTTGACCGGTTCTTCCAGAAATTTCATGCAAACCACGTTCATTTTGTCGAACAGGCTTTTCCCGGCTTGCGGTGACGAAACGCGATTCGGCACCAGATAAAGGTCTTTGAGCCGGTCTTTTCTGCTCTCCAATTTAATCAGGCCATAGGCGTCGGCGATCGACGCAGGTTCGTCCTGCATGACCAGTAAGCGGAGGTGGCACGCATCAAGGAAGCTCATATTGGCACTGGAGAGGCCGGCAGCAGAGTCAATCAGCAGTACGTCGAGCTCAGGATAAGACTGCAGCACTTGATCGATTAACGACGTTGCTTGGACTGCAGTGATATTGGCCAGCGCTTGGTTGCCCGATGCCCCGGGAATGAGCAGCAGGCCTTGCGGGCTTTGCACCGCTACATCCATCACGGTTTTTTCGCCATCGAAGACATGCCCGACATTCATCGGAGCGTTAACGCCGAGGAGTATTTGTGAGTTGGCCAGCCCTAGGTCTGCGTCCAGCAGCCCCACGCGCAGGTTTTTGGCGCTTAGAGCCAGGGCAAGGTTAACCGCGACGGTCGTTTTTCCGACGCCGCCTTTTCCGCTGGCAATGCCAATGACGCTGGTTGTGCTTTTTGGCTCAGACATAGGAGAAAAGTATCACCTTATGTAAACAACAAGTATATAGATTATTCGTCTAACGTATTGGTTGAATTGCCTTTTTCATCGGCGTCAGCAGGCGTATCTATCAGGTATCCGGACAGGCCAGAAATCTTCGCTGAGCACGCATCTAGGCTGTTGAGTAAGCCATCTAGGTCCGACACCAAGTCGAACCGCGTCAGTATTACCGAGGACACGATCCAAGGTATGCGTTTGGCGAGCCGGTCTAGGGTGCTTGGCGACATATCAGCGCCAACACATAAGTGAGGTAGCACCTCGTTATCAGCGATCAGGTTGATCAAACCCTGCTCATCGTCAAGCTGAGAGGCAGATGTGTCGATGAACACATGATTATCTTGTCGGTAACGGTTTAACAAACGCCCCAAGTGCTGTTGATCGTTAGCTTCTAGAAAGACAATTCCCATGCGTTGGCACAGTTGGGCTAAACCGGCATTGCCTGTAGTTAAGCGTAACGGGCCAAGTTCGGATTCTGGCTCCGTGGCAGGCAGAAGCGAAAGAACGATCACATTCGCATCAGGGTTTTGTTGAACAAGCTGTTGGGTCACTGTGGCTATGGCGGTAGTTTTACCGACTCCGGGCTGGCCGATGAAGGCATGAGTCCCAGCCCAGTCGCGCTGGAGGCTGATGGGCTGGCCGATCAGTGTTTCTATCTGTCGAGCCGGCTCAGACGCAGTGCTGGCATGCTGGGCCATACGCTTGTTTATGGAGGCCATGGCCAGTTGCGCTTGTCGAATAGGGGCAGCAGCGGCAGCCTGAGTCTCCAGTTGGGACCGAAGTTGAGCAAGATCTTGCTGAATTGTTTGCATCATCGCATGCATATCGTCCCGCCCCGACAAAGAGCTTCTGGCGGGCATGAACGGCTTGGACGAAACTTCTTCTTGATCGCGGGCTGACGCCGTTGGTTCTTGAGGTTGAGCAGAACTGCGCTGGTCGCTCAAAGCGGAATTCAATTCCTGACCAAATTCTTTGGCAATTCGAGACACCCCGCGTCCCGCATTCAGTCCGGGCTGCTCGCTGCTTTTTGCGCCGCTCAAACCTTCAGCGGCGGCATCCGCCGCAACTCGATTTAAGAGCGACGCGACCGTTGATGTCGCCTCGCTGATGTCCAACCCTTCATCAGCCTGAGCGCCATGCGCCGGAACCGCTTTGTTTGTTTGCGCATTGGCCCTTGGTTCTTCAACGGCACAAATCATTTCTGTTTTGTTGCCAACTTTGTTGGTGGAAATGATTAATGCCTCGTCGCCGTAGTGGGCGCGAACTTGCTCCATCGCTGCCTTGCTGTCACTGCCAACAAATCTTTTTAATTCCATAGGTATTCCGGCAACCGTTAGGTTTGCTCGTCCTCACGTTCGTTAACTTCAATGGATGACACAACACTGATGGGTTGGTCGTCGGGAATTTCCGTATAGCACAGGACAGTTAAGTCCTTGGTACTGCGGCGCAGCAGGCGTGCTAGCCATGGCCGCAAGAGGGGTGATACCACCAGTACAGCCGGTAACTCCTTTTGTTCCAACTCCTCGATGGTGTTTCGAATTGACGCAAAAAAGCTCTCCGCCAATGCTGGCTCAAGAGCGATTTCGTCATAGCTATTGGCCCGAGAAACCAGATCGGTAAGCAGTTGTTCCAATGTTGGATCCAAGGTCATCACGGCTAGTGTCTCGTCTGGGTCGATAATGTCTTGGACGATCAATCGGGCGAGCTTGGGTCGGACAAGGGCGCATAACTGCCCGGCGTCTTGAGTGCGGCCGGACTCCTCGGCTAGGGTTTCTAAAATGGTTCGCATGTCCCGCAGGGGCACGCGCTCGCGCAACAAGTTCTGCAGCACCCGCACGACGGTTCCCAGCGAGAGCTTCTCTGGTATGAAATCTTCGATGAGTTTTGGCGAAGTTTCCGCGATCTTGTCGATCAATTGCTGGGCCACATCGTAGGTCATCAGCTCGTCCGCGTTATTTTTGATCACGCTATTCAAGTGCGTGGCGATGACCGTGCTGGCGTCGACAACGGTATAACCAACGGCCTGAGCATACTCACGCTCGCTGGGTTCAATCCATACGGCGTCGAGTCCAAAGGCCGGATCCTTGCCGGGTTCACCTGGAATTTCCGTTAGGACGTTGCCCGGGTTGATGGCCATTTCTTTGCCGCCGGCGATGGCGCCAACGCCCCGTACAGACCCATTGATTACAATTTGATAGGCGTCGGGCGCGCTGTCTAGGTTGTCTCGAATTCTGATAGATGGCAGCAAAAAGCCCATTTCTGCCGACAACTTCTTGCGAATGCCTTTGAGCCTATTTAGCAGTCGGCCGCCGGCGTCTGCATCTACCATAGGGATCAAGCCGTAACCCAGTTCCAGACTGATTACGTCAACTTGACCTGCGTCGTCCCAGCCAAGTTCCAACAAATCGGGATCACCCTCACTGGGTGCCTGAGCGTTTGCCACGTCAGGGGCTGCGGGCAAATCCGGTGCCGCCGCTTTGAAACGGTGATGAATGTAAAAACCCAAGGCCAACGCGGTACCCCCGAGGAACAGAAAAATCATGTTCGGCATGCCGGGCACGACGCCCATGACGGTCAAAATGCCGCCGGCAATAAAGAAGGCTAAGGGGTTCGCCAACTGTTTGCTGGCCTGATCTGGAGTCGATTCGGAAGTTGTTACGCGAGTTACGATGATTGCCGTTGCCAGCGATAAAATCAGCGCCGGCAATTGGGCAACAAGTCCGTCGCCAATCGTGAGCAAAATGTAAGCTCGGGCCGCGTCGGACAATGTCATTTCATACTGAAGAAGACCGATCAGCAAGCCGCCGACCAGATTTATGAGCAAAATCAAAAGACCCGCGACGGCATCGCCGCGAACGAACTTCGAGGCACCGTCCATGGAGCCGAAGAAGTCCGATTCCTGAGCGACTTGGGCGCGCCGCATCTTTGCCGTTTCTTGATCGATGACGCCGGCGTTGAGGTCCGCATCGATGGCCATTTGCTTGCCCGGTAGGGCATCGAGAGTAAAGCGAGCAATCACTTCGGAAACTCGGCCGGCACCCTTGGTGATTACGATAAAGTTGATGATCATTAAAATGGCGAACACGATGAAGCCAACGACATAGTTGCCACCAATGACGAATTCGCCGAAGGCGGCAATCACTTTGCCCGCAGCATCACCGCCTTGGTGGCCTTCCAGCAGAACAACTCGTGTGGAAGCAACGTTTAGACCCAAGCGCAGCATGGTGGCGAACAGAATGATGGTGGGGAAAGACGAAAAATTCAGCGTTTCTGCCGTGTTGAGAGCCACCATGATGATCAACAGAGCCAGCAGGATGTTGAGCGTAAAGAAAAAGTCCAACATCAAAGGCGGTAGCGGCAGAATCAACATGGTCAAAATAAGGAGCACCGCAATGGGCATGGCCAAGGATGTCCACGGCAAGGCCGTCGCCAGTTGTCGAAGTTCTGACAAATTGAGGGTTGATGTGGCCATTAGCTCTTAGCGGTGCCCTATATTTCAAGCATAAGTGTCGAGAAAACGCCCTTTCCCGATCGTATTTGGGTTCTTGGAGGGGAAGATGCACAAACCGTGCCTAAAAAGCTGCGCAAGATCTGGCCCCGATGGCATTGATTCAAGATCTGGCTAAGACAGCCGATGGTTACTAAGTAAGAATGAATCACCAAAGGGATACTCGGATCATGCAACACCATGATATGTCGTTAACCAATTGCCGGGTCATGTCGGGTCGCGGGGTCGCGGCACTTTTGGTTGCGCTCATCCTCTGCGGCTGCGTGGGCGGCCCTCGTACCCAGCAGCTTTATCCTGTGGCCCAGTCTGAAGGGGTGGTTGCGACAGGTTATGCCGTCATTGCATCCCAACATGGCGATACCCCGGCCCAGCAACGGCTGATGGCAATCAAAGCCTCAAAACTGGATGCGTATCGGTCGCTGGCCGAGCAGGTGTATGGTCAGTACATCAACGCAACAGGCACCATGGCAGATATGTCGATTACCGAAGACCAGCTAAGAAGCCGCGTTGAGGGCGTTATTTACGGGGCCACGGTGGTGAGTATCACGCCCATCGGTGAAGAGACTTATGAAACCAAGTTGGCGCTGTCTCAGGCCACGATCAACGAACTGGTCAGCAACTATCTGCAATCCAGCGATGCGGGGCGCTAGGGTTTCCAGTGCAGGGGCGGGCAAACAAAGTTGAGGGGTCCACTCTCAGGCGCTTGCGCCTTATAACCCTAGTAACCGCCTTGGGTTTGGGGCTTCCGCCGGTCGCCAATGGGCAAAGCCTGAACCCAACCGGCGCTGATTTCGGCACAGCGGGTTCGTCGAATTTAGTCCAGTCGTCGACGGCCAATTCCGAAGAACAACTGCGTCAGCTTAAGCAAAGCCTGCTATCCATCGCTATGCAGCACAAAGCGCGAGTGGCAGCCAGTGGCTGGACCACCAGCAGCGGGGCGATGCGCGAGGATGTGTTGGTTTTCAGTGATTTAGAGCTGGAAAAGTTGCGGCCGGTGGTGCGCTCGACCCGTTACGGGCGCGAAAGGACGGAGCTGACTTACCGTGGCGATACCGCGCAATCCATGTGCGCGGACCAACGGGTTCGACCACAGCGCCTAGGTCTGACGATCAGCCAGAGCCCAAACACAAGCACGGAAAACCGTAACTTGGGGCGAGATGCGGCAACACTGGTAGTTAACCGCTTGCGTCATGCCGTAGATCAAGGCGCTTTGAGCAATGTGGCGTCGTTGGTCCGCTCGGCGCCTCAGGATTCTGGCCATGTCTCCACCTACCATCACTTCATGACAGCCGGGCCGCTGCTGCATGAGGATCTGCAGTTGCGGGTAGCCATTGCGGTGATGCAAGACACGTCGGTTTTACGGCGGCTTTCGCCCGTGGCAGCCGTTCGCGCTCCCAAGCGGCTGTCCGTCGAGCTTTCTCTGGTATCCAAGGGGAACGTTATGGCCAGCTGGGGAGAGTTTTTTACTCTGGAATCCTCCGCGCAATCCAAGCGTGATCAGTTGGCGTGGTTGGTGCTGCCCGAGCCTTCAAAAACGGCTTTAACGGGGTGGCTGGCAGAGACCGTCAAGAGCATTAAAAGCGGCATCGACTGCCATGGTGAAACGGCGATCGCATTTTCCGCCGCCGCTGACCAAGCGACCCTCCAAGGCGGGCGCGATATTGGTGTTTATTCCGGGCAGCGTCTGGCCATTTTTCCAACCAATAATCGAATGCGAGACCGGGGGTTACAGTCATCCCTAAGCGTCGTTGGTCTGGCGGAAGTTATGCAGGTTGGGCCGAACAGCGCCACGGTAAACGTGTACGCGGGACCCCGAGTTGGCGACTTCGCGGGTATGATGGCGGTACCCATAGCGGTTCTGTCGCCGTGATCCCTGGGTTTCGCAACGATGATTTCATTCTGGACCAAGTAATGCGGGCCAGATCAATGCAGGAAGAATAAACATGAACCACGGTCAGCTGACATTTTGCGGATCTTCAATGAATCGTGTCCACGAGTCTTTTTGGAAGCTTTTGACGATAACGCTTTTGACCCTGATTTTGCCTAGCTGCACCCTGCTCGGCGTTGAACTGGTGGACAGTGCAGAACTGGCGGAGTTAAAGGCAGTCGAGCAGGGCGCGGAGGAAACGGTTGATGAGGCGGAGTTGGATGATGCGCTGTCCCGGATGGTTGCGGATCTAGAACGCTCCCTAGAGGCTGCTGCAATTGCCGCCAAAGATGATGCGGTAGCAGAGGACGGAACCTATGTAGTCAAGAATGGGGACTACTTGGACAAGATCATTACGCAAACTGTCGGCGAATCTCCCCTGCGACGAGACATTTTGCGCAGCGCCTTCGTTCGAGCAAACCCACATGCCTTTATGCGTTCGAACCCCAATTGGCTGCTAGCCAACAAGAAGCTGCGTGTGCCAGAGGCCGAGGACATTAAAAAGGTGATCTTCACCGACGAGAGCCGGCGCAAAAAGAATCAGCGACCGAGCGATCCCTATGAAGGCTGGATTCAATACCCCTAGTAGCGGGCTGCCATTGCAGTCGCCAGCAAATCTGTTACCGGCTTCTAATGTCGATAGGGCCATGGTGCCGGCCGCGTTGGCGGTAACGGCTCAGGTCAACAAGGAAGTAACGAATTCCGGCGTTAGAGGGGCAACAACACCCTCTCCGGCCTCGGCTGGAAACACACTGGTGACGCCAACGCCAACGCCAACGCCAACGCCAACGCCAACGCCAACGCCAACGCCAACGCCAACGCCAACGCCAACGCCAACGCCAACGCCAACGCCAACGCCAACGCC
>JAYNPH010000011.1:27056-35938 GCA_038113685.1 Gammaproteobacteria bacterium | reverse complement strand
CGCGCGGTGGGTTCTTCTGTTTTGTCGTCTTGGGATTCTTCAGCCATTACAAACCCAACATGTTCTCGTTAAGGGTTTGAAAAGCCTGATACCACAGGCCTTCCATCTTGCCGATGATGAGCACCATGCTCAGCAGGACCATGCCGAATCCAATCGGAATCAGCGCCGGGAAACCCACGGCAAATACGTTCAAGCTGGGAGAGGCTCGGGAGATAACACCAAGACATCCGTTAATCATGAGCAGACCCAGCATGATAGGCAGCACCATAATCACCGCACCGATAAACACCTGAGAGGACCAGGTCAAAAAACCGGTAATCGCGTCGGTGCCGAGCAGTCCAGTGCCAACGGGAATGGAGGCAAAGCTCTGTACCAACACGCTGATCAAAACCAAATGACCACCCAAGGCCAGAAAAACCAACAGGCCGATGATCAGCAAAAACTGTGAGAGGGTAGGGACGTTACCCAGATTTGGATCCACCATATTTGCCATACCAAGGCCCATACTGGACGAAACCGCATGACCGCTAAGAACGATGGCAGCCGTGACGATCTGCAGGGTGACGCCCATCAGCGCCCCTACCGTGACCTCATTGAACAACCCGTATAAGGCTCCCACGGTAAACGGATCAATTTGGGGAATGTCGATAAAGGGATAGATCATCCAAGTCAGAACAAATCCCGTTACGATACGAACCCGCAGATTTAACGCTCGCTGAGAAAAAATGGGCGCGGTCATCATCACCGCTGACACACGCACAAACGGCCACATGAAGGTTTGCAGCATTTCCACGATTTCAGCGACAAAAAACGTCATGGCGCTACAACGTAACCGTGCGAATGCGTTCAAAGATGTCATTGAAGTACTCGGCTAATACGGCTATCTGCCACTCGCCAAAGATCACCAAGGACAAGACCATGACGGCCAGTTTTGGAATGAAGCTGAGGGTCATCTCTTGAATCGAGGTAGCGGCCTGTAAAATACCGACCATCAAACCCGAGAGGAGCGCTGCGGCAAGAATGGGCGCGGCAACCAAAATGGTGACTTTTAAGGAGTCCAGCGCAATGTCCATGACTAGGGAGGTATCCATTGCGCCGCCTAAGTCATGTAGGTGGCAACGAGGGAACCCGTTACCAGCCCCCAACCGTCCACCAACACAAACAACAGTAATTTAAAGGGCATCGAAATCATCATGGGCGACAACATCATCATGCCCATGGACATCAGCACGCTCGCGACCACCAGATCTATGATGATGAAAGGTATGTATATCAAAAACCCAATGGTAAACGCGGTTTTCAGCTCTGAAGTGATGAAGGCAGGCACCAGTACCGACAAGGGCACATCGGCAACGTCATCCACTGGCTCGGTTTCCGACATCTCCATAAACAGCATCATGTCTTTTTCCCGAGTTTGTCCGAGCATAAACTGCTGCAAGGGAATTCGTGCCCGGTCCAAACCTTCTTGAAAGGTGATCTCATCGTTTTGCACCGGCTCCAGAGCGTCATCGTACATGGCCTGCAGAATCGGATTCATGATGAATAACGTCAGATACTGCGCGATGCCGATAAGCACCTGATTGGGTGTCGTTTGCTGGGTGCCCATGGCCTGACGCAACAGCGACAACACGATGATGATGCGGGTAAACGAGGTCATCAAAATCAAAATCGACGGCAATAAGCCCAACAGGGTCATCACAATGATGAGCTGCAGAGACAGGCTGTACTCGGTTCCCCCGTCATTACCTTCGAGAATCTTTAGCGCAGGAATACCCTCAGCATAGGAAAGCTGAGGCAATAGGATGCTTACGAGCATGACAATAAGCGCCAGCGATGCCGGACTCCGCAGGAGCTTCAACATTCCTATCCGCACATTCGTGTATATTTGGTTCATACTTTCTCGATATCACAGGGCGTCAGCGTTTTCTTGCGCAGCGCCTAAGCTTTCATTTCTTCCTTGAAAGCAAAGAATGTGCCATCTTTATTATCTATATAAATCAATTAGTTAAAGATATGTGGCGGGATTTTGCCGGTCTGAATGCCGCAGAGGCCGCGGTTCGTCGGGAATTCGACAGGGTGCTGACCCCTCTCCCATGACCTCAGATCTGTATATCATTAGATAACAAGACTCGTTGAGATTCGGAATGCCCAACCTCCGCTGCTGCAGCTCGTACCAAGCCCTGAGAAAGTCGGCAATCT
Source organism: Gammaproteobacteria bacterium (assembly GCA_038113685.1). GTDB lineage: Bacteria > Pseudomonadota > Gammaproteobacteria > Pseudomonadales > Azotimanducaceae > UBA4421. Next base: position 33,739 of record JAYNPH010000011.1, on the reverse strand, counting down.
TTTGCCTGACCTTGGGTCTGCTGAGCACATCGACTCCCACCATTGGCGAGTCCGCGGATGACGCGCCTCTTGGTAGCGATAACCCGGCCCAAGTGCTGGCGCCTAGCGATGGATCAACGGCTAGCGAACAAGATTCAGCGGGCGATGAACCCATTGTGGTTGAGTTAGACATTCCGCCGCAGCTGGCGGCTTTTTTGGATGAGCAAAAGGCCAATAGTCCGCAGGCGCCGACAGCGGCGGCCCTTGATGGCGACACTGCATCCGGCGCCGCGGATGCCAACGTGGGGGCACCCATCTCTGGCAGTGATGCCTCGGGTGCCGCCGCAGCAGAGCCTGCGGTCACGGCGCAGTCCATATCTCAAAGCACCCCAGCGCCCCAAGACCTTCTAAAAGACCTGCTAAAAGATCTGCCCTACCGAGACTGCTTCACCGCGGCGGCCGGGGCTTATCAGCTAGAGGAGCTTTTGTTGATCGGCATTGCCGTCGTTGAGAGCAGTTTGGATCCAAATGCCGTCTCCAGCGCGGACGCCTTGGGTCTGATGCAAATCAAGTGGCCGATCACGGCAAACCATTTGGGCATTGACGAGCGCGAGGCCTTATTTGATCCCTGCACTAACGTGGATGCCGGAGCGCGCTACTTGCGAGAGCTCTTGGATGACTTGAGTTCTTTCGCGCCGGAACCGCGCATGCGCTTGGCTTTGGCCAGCTACCGGTTGGGTCCAAACGGATTCGACCCCAACGTGCCGCTACCGGACGCTGCGCAAGATTACATAAAGCGGGTCCAAGCCCAGCGGAACAGCCTCGCAGCACCTGCGGACAACGCGGCAACCGCATCGGTTGCGGGACCGGTTTTACCTTGCTTGGTGCAGAACCTGCGCCAGCTAGCCGCCGTCACCCATGACCCAAGCCAACGCAACGCCCAATTTGGCAATTGGTTAAATGCTCGGGGTCAGGGGTGCAGCACCTTGGCGTTGATTCAGATTCGAAACAACATGCCCACCTGGCTGGGCACCGGCCTCACGCCGGAACTGGAAAGCCAAGTGAAAAACCTGCTGGCGTCATCCATTGAAGAACCCGAGCGGGAGACGTCACGTCAAAGAAGAAACCGCTGATAGCAACGTGGCCGCGTAGCCGCAAACACGCTATACCAGTGGTTAGCTGGCTCGGTTTTGATCTAAGAGCTGGCGCAGCTGACCGGCAAAAGAGCCGGATTCCGCGTTTTGGGGGGCGGCGGGTTGATCCGGCAATTCGTCCTCGGACTCTGGCGAATGCGGCTGATTGTCCAGCAGGGTGATTTGATTGGGAGCCACACCAATCAACAAGCGGCGGCCTGCGTAGTCCACCACATCCAAGCGATGTTTGTTGCCAAGCCGCAGGCTGTTCACTACCCGAAGCTCGTTCGCGTTCATGGACCCGACGCCAATGCCTCGAGCACGGACGAACCAGAGTGTGGCCAGCAACAGGCCAATTACAAAAACAAAACTTAAGACCGCCGATACCAGCGGCGACATGTCCATGCGCTAAACCGTTTTCACGCGTTCCAGCGGGGCCACGATTTCCACCACGCTGATACCCAGCTTGTCGCCCACCGTTACGACTTCGCCCTTGGCGATTACCGTATCGTTGATTTTCACGTCCATGAGCTCTCCTACGCCACGATCCAGCTCTAGAACACTGCCCTGGGACAAACGCAGCAGGTCTCGGAGTTTCAATGTGGTGGTGCCGACTTCCACGGATAAGGTGATGGGAATCGCTCGAATCACATCTTGATTAATGTTTCCGTCCGCGGCCTGTTCCGGCTCTTGTCCTGTTTCTTCTGTCTCACTCATGAGTCTTCCTCTGGCATTACGCTTTCGACTATTTGTATGGCCACCTGATTGCCCTTACTGCCGACCTCGGCGGTGAAGACCGGAAACCCGTTCACCGACACCTCTGCATGCTCTGGCGGTCTTATGGGCAACCAATCGCCCGCCTTCAAAGCGGACAGTTGTTCAACCGATATATCCAGCTGGGCCGCTGTCACGACCACTTCGATGGGCACCTCGTCTAGGCTCTCAACTAGGTCATCGCCCCACTGCATATCTGCCTCGTCGTCACTGCCGCTGGTTTGAATTCGCGAGCGCAGCACGTCGCGCACAAGTTTGAGACTTGCATAGGGATACACGATGTCGACGTAGCCTAGGTCTTCTCCATCGCCTATGGTTTCGAACCGATTCAAAATAATCATGTCATCGTCTGCCGCTATGTTGGCAAAGACTGCGCTGATTTCTGAGGTAGACAGGGAACATTCCACTTGCAGGAAAGGCGCCCAAGCCTCTGACAAGGACTCGAAAATAACCCCTCGAATCTTTTCGATCACCGCTGATTCGGTGGGCGTGAATATTCTGCCCGGCGCAACAGATGTCAGGCTTTGCGGGGAGCCGCCAAACCAGTTGTCCAGACAGCTAAAGACCACCTGTGAATGAATTACCGCCAGACATTCGCCTCGCAACGGATCGATTTTGGTTACGTTCACCGACAGCGGCGGCGAGGTGCTTTGCACATAATCGCCGTAGCGAATGATTTCGATACGACCGGGTTGCAGTCGGGCGTTGTAGCGCAGTTCGTCCAGCAGTCCGGCCCGCATAAAACGGTGAAAGCGATCGTTGATCTGCTCAATTGCGGTGACGTTGACACCAACACTGGTGTCCTGAAGCGTCAGATCGTAGGCGCTGGCCGCGACGCCGACGTTGTAGCCGTCACCGCCCAAATCGCCAGAAGCAACCATCTCTTCAATGGCATTGAGCTCTTCATCGGTTAACAGCTTGTCGTTTTCGTCGGCCATAAGGGACTTATTATCCTGTTAGGTTACGCGCCCTTGGGCTACTGAACCACAAAGCCAATAAAATAGACTTCTTCAATACCGGCAAACTTAAATTCCTCGAATTTCTCAAGCACCGAATTCATGATCACCCCCAGCTCTTCTTGCAGGTCCGTGCGGAAGTTCTCCTCACGTAGCTGATTCTCGGTAACCATTCTCAGCCGATCCAAAACCGCCGACTGAATCGCGAACTTATGATCGCCAATGGCCGTAACAACGCGTTCGTCGTAGTAGGTCATCACGGCTATGGTGACCTGCATGACCTTTCTGGAACCAGCCACATTGGCAACAAACGGTTGCTCAAAGGTATAGTACGTGGGCTTGAACTTCTCTTCTTCTTCCGTTTCCTTTGCCACTTTTTCGGGGGCCTGAATCGCATCTGTCCCTTCGATTTCCGCCTCAAGCTCCGCTATGGCCTCTTCTGCGGCATCCGCTTCTTTTTCGTCAAAGAAACCGGTAAAAAACAATGCACCCAGAGCGGACGCCACCCCAACCAGCAGTACTACCAATACGATGAGAATGATTTTGATCAGCCCGCCTTTTGACGGCGCCTCTTCTTCTACTTCAGCCACTGTTAACTCCTGCTATACGCTAGTCAGTTTAAACAAAAACATTTAATCCATCTCGAAGAATGTTGCCGTCGGCAATCGCTTCTTTCAGAGGTATGAATTCTTCAGCCAGCAAATCCACGGGTATTTCAATGTCCGGTTCCCGCTGCTGTTTTGCACCGTTCTCACGATGATCGCTCAACTCGATGTTTACGCCGGCGTTGTCACTTACCAGCGCTTCCAGCGATTGACGCAGCCTTGGCAACGAGTCATTTAACAGTTGACGCACATTAGCATCATTCGCCGCAATCTGACCCTCAATGCCGCCGTTATTCACCTGAAGCTCTACCCCAACCGGCCCCAAGGAAGCTGGGTTCAAGTTGAGCCTTACCGACCAGTTACCATCTTTAACCGCCAGCGACAGCTTTTGCGCCAACACTTCACCAAAACGCTGAGCCCAGGCCTGATAAGGCTGCAGCCGCGACTGCATCTGCGAGTTGTCGGTGGACGTTAGCGCTTCAACCAAACCACCTGCGAGGGCGGTCGCCGGGCTGTGCGCCAGCGCTCCCTGAGGATTGCTTATCCCAGCGCTGGCCATGCCCGCAGACGAGGTTTGCTGTGCTTGCGTAGCCGTATCACTGCTGCCCGCCAACGGTGCTGAATCCAAAGCCCGCTCCGGATTCGCTTCCCCGGTCACCAGCGGTAACCGGACACTTGCATTAGGTGTTTGCCCCGCAGCCTTGGTGACGGCGCTCTTGGGCATATTTGCTGCGAGGGCATCCTTGGCGGCCAAGGCGTCACTGACAGATGCCTCTACCCCTTTGCTGGGATCCTGCGACCCCAGAGCGCTGGCCGGCTGAGTATATTGACGCCAATCCCCGAAGGCCTGGCGTTGCCCACCCGCTGACAGCGGTCTGGTCGTGGCTTGCTGTGCTTTCTCGATCGTCACCCCAGGCTGATGCTGAGCAGGCAACGCTTGCACCGGCGCTATTGGCTGCTGGCTCGCCGCGGTCTGCTGCTGTCCCATCAAACCTTCCAAGATGCCGCGGGTTTGGGGGGCTTTTGTATCTGGTGACATAGACTGCTCGGCCATGAGTGTTACCCCTTCCGACGCCTGACTTTGCGCAAACTGGTTCAGACTTTCTTCACTGACCTTGGGATGTGCGGTAGTCAAAATAACTCGGCCAACCTGCAGACCTCTGGAGTGGATCGACAGTTCGGGCAAGGCATTGCCGCTTGCCGGAAGAACAGGCAAACCAACCGGCGCTTCAGTGGTCGTTGCCGTTTCGCTAGGGTTTCTTTCCTGTACGTCTTCAGCGACCTTCGCAAAAGCCGGAACCTCACCGTCCAGCTGTTCCACAGCGCCGCCAAGACCATTCGCTTTGACCTGCTCTTTCTTAAAAATGCTAGCAAATTCAACCCCTTGGGGGCTATTCGGCTCTGGGTTGCCGGATAAATCCGAACCAGTTTTGGCAGCCTTTGGCGCGACATTGGTAACAAATGAAAGAAAATTCTCGGACATCTTCTTGTCTGCTGATTAGTAAAGTTGCGTAAAGATGAGCAATTTACGTGCCAAGGAAGCCACAACCGTCACGATCTAGGGGAATCAACGCGTGTTCGGGGCGTCTAGGCGCCTGAACCCGGTTCGTTTTTCGGTATTTTGGCGCTAAAGCGGAGGGCGTTGAGCATGTCAGACTCTTTCTGCTCGGCTTTGCGAGCGCGCTGGGCCAGCTCTTCCTTAGCGCGGCTCGCTAAGGTTTCGAATTTAATACGTTCACTATTGAGCTCTCGAAATCGCGCGGCAATGGTTTGTTGCTGCTGCTGCAGCTGCGCCAGCTGATCAATAATCGCCCGAGTGGTGATATCCAGCTGACCCATAAAGCGCCGCAGTTGCGTCGATTGCTGCAAATTGTCTTCGGTGCCCTCAGCAGATTTCAGCTGGCTTATGTAGTCCTGCTTCATACAGCGGATTTTTTCTTGCTCGGCGCAGAGGCTGCTGTGCTTTGCGCGCACTTCCACCAGAGCCCGCTGCGCTTCGCCCGCTTCCTTGCCAACGCCTTCAGCCAAGGAAGTCCACCGCGCGGCTGATTGCTTTAGCGCACTAGACATTGATGCTCTCTCTTAACTGAGTCAGGGCGTCTTCAAAGGTCACCAGTTCATCCATGGGCTGGCGTAAAAATTCTTCCATTACGGTACGCAAAGCAATGGCACGATCCAAGTCTGGGTTCGTGCCCATTTCGTATGCCCCGACTTGAATCAGGTCAATATTTTGCTGATACAAAGTCCATAACCTGCGAAAGGTATTGGCCGCGTTTAAGTCATCTGTATCAGCGAGCGCCGGCATCAGACGCGAAATTGATCCGGCCAGGTCAATGGCCGGATAGTGGGCCGCATCGGCAAGGGCGCGACTGAGCACCACCTGTCCATCTAACGATGCCCGGGCCAAGTCCACGACGGGATCCTGCAGGTCATCGCCTTCCGCCAGCAACGTGTACATCGCGGTAATACTGCCTTGATCCTTGGATCCGGTGCCTGTGCGCTCGATGAGATTGGGTAGCAAACTGAAAACCGACGGGGGATAACCCTTGGAGGTTGGCGGTTCGCCGATGGCCAAGCCAATTTCTCGCTGGGCGTGGGCGACTCTGGACATGCTGTCTACCAGCAACAGCACGTCCTTCCCTTGCGCTCGAAAATACTCAGCGTATAGATGCGCCAGATTGGTGGCGCGAATACGCAGCAGGGGTGAATTATCCGCTGGCGCTGCAACTACCACCGCATGGCCCATGCCTTCTTCGCCCAAAATCTGTTCAATGAATTCTTTTACCTCGCGGCCGCGTTCGCCAATAAGACCGATGACGACCACATCAGCGGACGTGAACTTAGTTAGCATGCCAAGCAGTACGCTTTTACCGACACCGGAGCCGGCGATGAGGCCAAGACGTTGACCACAGCCAACCGTCAGCATGGCGTTGATGGCCTTAACGCCAACATCGAGCACGCGCTCAATTGGCTGGCGCTGCATGGGGTTGACGGGTGCGCCTTGCAGGCCTCGACTGTCAGAGCATTTAACCGGCGCCAAACCGTCCAGCGGTTCACCCAAGGCATCGACAACGCGACCCAGCAGATTTTCACCCACGGGAGCGCTATCCGAGTCGGAGCGCAAATACACCTTTGCACCGGCATGAAGACCAGCGGCATCCCAAAGCGGCATCATAAATACCGTGCCGCTTTGAAAGCCCACCACCTGCGCATCAACATAGTGTCTTCGATCATCA
>JAYNPH010000011.1:0-27046 GCA_038113685.1 Gammaproteobacteria bacterium | reverse complement strand
TCGTCGGACTTCGCCGAATTTTTCAAAATCCGGCAAATCGCACCCACGGTCGCGGTGAGGCCCCGAGCTTCGATCGTCAGCCCAACAATGCGCGTGAGCACGCCATAGCGTCGGGGTTCGGGCCGAGACATCTGCGCCTGTGCGTGTTCAACGTGGGCCTGAAAAGGCGCGACCTGAGTATTCAGCATAGTCCCAGCTAATCCTCTTCAGGCCGCTGGAAAAAGATATCGTCCACCTCGGAGTAGTCGCCCTGAATAATGGCGCCCTCATCATCGAACTCGCTTGAAGCCAGGCCCGGATCCACCGGCCCATAAGCATCAACCGACTCTAAATCACCGGGCGCAACGGGCTCGGGAAGCGGCGGGGTATTTCCCAGCAGCTGCTCGCTCAACTGGCTGACCCGATGCTCTATGAAGTCATCAATGCTGGAGTCTTCTACCGCCAGCCGCACAGAGCCCGGCTGCAGGCCGTCGTCACGCCGGAGGGTGTATTCGTTAAAAATTTCGGCCAGTTCAGGTTGCTGCAGGCGCTCAAACCAATCTTGTGATACGTGGATCACGAGCTCGTTGAGATGCAGCGGATTAATTTCCGCAATGGCTCCCTCGATAAACGCCGACAAGGACTCATCACTTAGCGTCAGCTCCCGGCGTGCGATGTGCTCGGCTAAAGACAGTGCCAAGCGCTTCAAAGGGTCAAATAAATCCTGATGCTGGATCAGGTGGCGCCGTGCGTCGCTCATCAACTCGCCCAGCATGTCGCTAAGCTCGATCGCGCGCTGGGCACCCGCGTTGGCGCCTTCAATCTCAAGCATCTGCTTGGCTTCCTGCTGGCCCTGAGCCTGACCCTCTGCAAAAGCCTGCGCCTTGGCGCGTTCAATTTCAGCTTCTTTCTCTGTTTGCTGGCCAGCGAGGGCCGCCTCCAACTCGGTGATTCGTTGCAGGTCATTTTGGGAGGAAGGCCCGTCTTGGACATCCACACTGCCGCTGTCTGACGTTGCCGGCTCGTCGGGCTGACTTGGGGCATCTGCGGCCGGCGCCATCTCGGCAGCAAAGCCCAAGGCCTTGGCACCATCCACACCAACAAAGCCATCTTCCGGGCCGTAGCTGGGATTAGCCAGTGCCCGGGAATCAGCAAAGTGCTGCCGAGCGCTGGCGGATTTAAAAATCGGATCCGCCACAAATTGGGAGGAATTTGGCGCGCTAGACAAAGCCGCCACCATCCGCAGAAGCTAAGATAATTTCTCCAGCGTCCTGCAGCTTTCGAGCCTGACGAATGATGTTGCGCTGGGCTTCTTCGGCGTCGGTTACCCGAACCATGCCCATCATCTCCATTTCGTCCATAAACATCGCGCCGGCACGCTGTGACATATTGGAAAGGAACTTCTCCACCACCGGATCTGGCGCCGCCTTCAAGGCGTATGCCATTTGTTCTTGCTCCAAAGAGCGCATCAAAATTTGGATGCTGCGGTTGTCGAGATCGACCAAATTCTCGAAGTCGAACATGTTGTCTTGGATTCGCAGGGCTAAGTCTTCGTCCTCACTGCTGATGTCCGTCATTACGGTGGTTTCGATCTCGAGCTTCGTCTTGCCCATAATGTTGGCAGCAGCCTTAACACCACCCACAGCAGCCGAAGACGTCGTCGTGGACTGGGCAAATTGCTTGGCCATCACGGATTCCAGCTCGGCCATAGCGTTGGGCTGAACCGTATCCAGCAAGGCCACCCGGCGAATCACTTCGGGCCGAATATTCGCAGGCAGGAAGGTCAGCACGTCGGCTGCGGTTTCGTCCTCCAATACAGATAAGATGATTGCAATAACCTGAGGGTGCTCGCTACCAACCATGTCGCAGATGGAGCGCGGCGTCATCCAAGACAAGATCTCTAGACCCTTACTTGAAGAGCTCGGCAAAATACGGCTGAGCACCGACGAGGCCCGCTCTGGTCCGAGGGCTCGATTCAACACGCCTTCGATGTAATCCGGAGAACCAAGGCCTAAGTTGGTTTGCTTCTTGAGTTCGGTTATGAATTCATCCAGCACCTTGTCCACGGCTTCTTGGCTTACATCAGATACACCAACCATTGCGGTGCCCAACGCCTGAACTTCTTTGGGATTCAGGTAGCCAACGATGTCCGACGCCTGTTGTTCCCCGAGGAGCAACATTAACAGCGCCGCTCGCTCGGTGGTTTTCAGAGATTCCATCTCCAATGCCAGCTCAGGCGACATTGCGCCTTCTAGGGTTTGTTCTGCGACTTCAGCCATGCTCTTTATCCGTTAGCGGCGTGCTACGCCTTTATCAATCGTTTAATGCTGTTAGCGACTCGACCTGGGTCGTCGGCGGCCAGCATTCGCAGCACGGCTACCTTATCGTCATAACTGTTAGCGGTATCCAGCATATCCAAGGGGATAGAGGATTTCTTCGGCTTCAACTTCGCCTTAATTTCTTCCAAGGTTTCGCCTTCACCCAGCTTGATCATCTGCAAGTCTTGGTCCGACAGCTCGCCATCCAAGGAGGCCAACGGAATATCCAAATCGTCGTCTGCTGGCATGTTCGCACGGATAATCGGGCGGGCTACAAAAATCAAGATCAGTAGGATCAGAACTAAGCTGGCACCGTACTTAATCAGGTCCACGATGCTCTCATCCTCCCACCAAGGTACTTCGGGTACCAAGTCTACGGGAACCGCAAAGCTAGACGGCACGACGGCGACCGTGTCACCCCGTGCTTCACTGAAGCCAACAACGCCCTTGACCACTTCCGTCAAACGCTCCAGCTCTTCCGCGCTGATACCATCGGCCTCGCCTTCTGCTGGCGAAATATAGGCGTCTTGATTGATCACAACGGCCACAGAAACCCGGTCAATGCTGCCCACTTGCTGTTTCACGTATCGGATCTCGCGATCAAGCTCGTAGTTGCGCGTGGTGGAGGAACTGGACACGCCGCTGGAAGACGCGCTTTCGCCTTCGGGTAAGTTTCCGGTTTGCGCAAAATCCGGGGCGGCCGGTGGCTGATTGGAAAAACTGCCGGGCAGGCCGGAGGCGCCGATCGCCGCATCTTGCTCAAAATCTAGCGACTCGGAGCGTGTACGGGGACCGACTCCGGACTTATCAAATTCTTCGTAAGTGGTTTCAACTTCCGTGAAGTCTAGGGTCACATCAACCTCGGAGCGCACATTGCCCATACCAACAATGGACGCCAGTATTTGTTCGATGCGCCGGTTATAGGACATTTCCAAAGAGCGTTTGTGCTCCGCCTGAGCCGTGGTGAGGGTCATGGCGTTCTCACCAGCAGTATCCGTGAGCAACGCGCCGGTATTGTCTACCACCGAGACATTTTCCGACGGTAAGTAAGGAACACTGGACGATACCAAGTGCACGATGGCCTTGATCTGAGATTGGGTTACCACGCGTCCCGGGTGGGGCACTACCACCACCGATGCCTTGGCGGGGGTCTGATTACGGACAAAAACGCTTTGCTGGGGTTCCGCCAAATGCACGCGCGCACCGCGGATGGTGGAAATTTCGGTAACAGATTTTGCCAGTTCGGTTTCCATCGCCGCTCGATAACTGACCTGCTCCATGAACCGGCTGGTGGTCATGGATCCTTGTTCAAGCAAGCTCTCAAAGCCACCGGCCGTGGCACTGCGCGGAATGTCCTGAGAGGCCAATAAAATCCGTGCCTCGTGGTAGCGCTCATCCGGCACTTGCAGGGAACCGCTGTTGGTATCAATCCGCGGCGCAAAGCCTGCACCGTCCAAAACATCTTTAGCTTCTTGCCGGTCGGCCTCAGACATACCCGGATACACCGAGCGGTAAGTAGGTGCTGAAACCCACAGATAAAACAGTATGCATATGGCTAGGGCCAAGGTACCGATCACGTAGGGCAGAATTCGCTGTACATCAGGGTTATTCAAAAAACCAAGCGGCCCGGAATCGGTCTCGTTGTTATCGAGGCCGTCTGCGCCTAGGTCATCCATCGGACCGCTGAGGTTGGAGCCAGAGGCGGCGGGAACATTGCTGCGCGCTGCCACCTGACCGCCACCGGTGGGGGCCAATGCTTGTGGATTCGAATCGAGAGTTGCTTCTGCCATGGGAGTCTCTTTTCAGCTTTCGCCGTTCAAATGCCGCGTTACACCGGCATATTCATAATGTCTTCGTATGCTCGAAGAAGTTTGTTTCGCACCTGCAGTGTTGCTTCAAAACCGATGGACGCTTTCTGCATGGAAAGCACCACATCCGTAAGTGGTATGTCTTCCCCGCGTTCATAAGCGTTCTTCAAGTCAGCACTGGCTTGCTGGGTGTCGTTAACGTCGTTAAAGGCGTCCACCATGTAGGTGCCAAAGTTGCCTTTACTGGACTCATTGGTTCTTTGAACACTACCAATATCACCGCTATCACTGCGGATCATGTCGGCGCGACTGCTGGGCTCGCCTTGATGGGCGCGAATCTGACTCAACAGATCAGCTACCTGATTTTGATAGTGAGTATTTACACTGGACATAATTTACGCAGACCGTCGCTTAGGAATTTGAATGCCGCGCTCGCGCATCCGAGCAATTTTGTAACGCAGAGTTCGCTGGCTAATACCCAGCATGTCTGCTGCTTCCTGACGAGTACGCGTGTTCTTAATGGTATCCACGATGATGCGGAACTCGTTGGCATCCATGGCGCCCTGTAATCCTGAGCCGCCATCGGCGCTTTCGTCTGACGGTTCGTCGAAGCCGTCTTGAGCCGCCATGTGGGCGCTAAACGGATTAGACGGCAGGCCTTGGGCATCGCGCCAACGTTCTCGCTGACCGTTAGGGGCATCCAAGGAATGCACGTTGCTCTCTACAGGCCTTGGGCCTTGGCTATATAAGTCGTGGTCTGCGGGTTCGTCGAATACCAGCTGACTGGCGGCGATAACGCCGTCATTGCTTAACACGATGGCCCGCTGCACCACATTCTCGAGTTCTCGAACATTGCCCGGCCAGGAATACGCCAGCAGCTTGGCTGCGGCTTCCGGTGCCAGTTGAAGCACCCTGTCTTCGCGGCTGTGTTTGACCAAGAAGTAATTGGCCAAGGGTAAGATGTCGTCTAGGCGAGCTGACAAGCCAGGGACGTTGATGCGGAAAGTACTGACGCGGAAGTAGAGATCTTCCCGGAAGTAACCTGCTCGAATCCCTGCCCGAAGATCTCGGTTGGTTGCCGCCACGATGCGCACGTCCACCCGCTGGGTTTCCGAGCTACCGACTGGCAGAACTTCCTTTTCTTGGATAGCGCGAAGCAGTTTGGCCTGTAAGGGCAGTGTTAGCTCGCCAATTTCGTCCAAAAACAAGGTGCCCCCCTGCGCTTGGGTGAAGAAGCCTTCGGTGCTGCGGGTAGCGCCGGTAAAGGCGCCCTTGGCATGCCCAAACAGCAGACTTTCGGCCAAGGCCTCGGGTAACGCCGCACAGTTCACCGGCACAAAGGGGCCATCTCGACGCGGTGAAAAGTCGTGGGTTAGCCGGGCCAGGACCTCCTTGCCCGAACCCGTGGGTCCGTGCATCAGTGCGGTGACCTCTGCCGCACCAACTCGCTCTACCAAGGCCAACAGGTGCTGGCTGGTTTCGTCTACAAAGACATAGGAATCGTTTTTCAGTAATCGAAGCTTTGCCAAGCCGGCGATTTTTTCCCACTTGGCCTGATGGTCGGCGCCATCAGCAATAACGTCATCCACACCGCACTTAATAGCCTCAACGGTACTTTCGAGATCTGACGGATCCACGCGCAACACCAAATAAATCTTTGCGCCGTAGTGCTGCTTGAGCGTGCGAATCATCTGGATATCAGGCAGTTCGCGTCGGTGCATGCACAGTACGCAGGAACCAAAGCCGTTACTTTCGACGTACTTGGCAACAGCCGCCGGTCCCATAGCGCGTGGGCGAAAACCCGCCCGCGTCAAAATACCCATGACGTTGGCGTCCATCGGCGAGGATTCGTCCCAGATGAGGTCGATTGGGTGGTCTTGGTACATAGTCTTCACATCACATAAGTTCTTCGATGCAGACTGATTAGCAAAACCCGTGCCAGATTTTTATGTCAACAAAAACAATAGGTTACGACGTTGTGGCGGAATATTGCCACTCCTTCGCCGGAGATTGCCGGTAAGGCGGCCAAGGTTGTCGCTTTTCCGACAGAGGCTAATACAGCGTCTTATCTGGTGCTCTGTGGGCGATTGTTGGCTGGCTGTCTACCACCTGCCGTTCTGGGGCAGCCTGTGCCGGCTAGGCAGCCGACATATTTAGGTTGTACTTCTTTATCCGCTCAATCAGTGTCGTGCGCTGCATACGCAGCAGCTTGGCGCAGCGGGACACGTTGCCGTCAGACTCTTTCAGCGCCCGCTGAATGAGATCTTGCTCTATGTCGCTCAACATGCCTTTTAACGACTGACCGCGCTGGCGGAAGTCCTCGAACCCCTGAGCATGCATGATGATAGATTCCGGATCACATTCTGCCTCGTGGTTTGCCGGATCTGCGTCATCGGACATCATGATGTCAAACAGTGAGCCCTGCTCATCGGCGGGGTCCTGTTGTATCAGTTCGCTCATCCCCGCGGGCAACATGGACGAGGCCACGTGATTCATGTGCAAGGTCTGTCCTGGATACAATACCGACAGGCGATGGATCATATTCGACAGCTCACGAACATTTCCCGGCCAATCATAGCGTTGCATGACTTGCATAAAACCATCGGTAAATTCGATCCCGGGACTGTCTGGCTGAGTAAATTGCTTAGAAAAGTGTCGGATCAGAGCGGGCAGCTCTTCCCGGCGCTCGCGCAAGGGCTCGATCTTTAACGGCACCACGTTAAGTCGGTAATAAAGATCCGCACGAAAGCGATCGGCCTTTATTTCGTCCTCCAGTACTCGATGAGTGGCCGCCACTACGCGAATGTCCACCTCCTGAGGTTGATTGGAGCCAACGGGCAGCACCACTTTTTCTTGGAGCACCCGCAGTAACTTGACCTGCATGGACATAGGCATATCGCCGATTTCATCCAAAAATAGGGTCCCGCCGTTGGCTGCGGTGACCTTACCCAAGTGGTCGGCAATTGCGCCGGTAAATGCCCCTTTTTTGTGGCCGAAGAGTTCGCTCTCCATCAGTTCGGCGGGAATGGCGCCACAGTTGACGGCAACAAAGGGTTGTTTGGCCCGATCAGATTGACTGTGAATGGCTTGCGCGACAAGTTCCTTGCCCACGCCGCTTTCGCCGTTAATCAGGACGCTGGCGGCGGTAGGCGCAATGGATCGGATCAACTGCATGAGCTGCCGAGTTTGCGCACTCTCTCCGACAATGACTTGCGACACCGATCAGGCCTACTTCCACCGTTCTGTCAACTTTATAGTAACAAAATCGCCTTGGCGACTATGCGAGGGATACTAACGAGGGTCTTTGGGTAACCGCGAAGATCGGTTTGTGGAGCCGCACAACAGGCAAGACCGTGCCGTTTAGCGATTTCCTCGGCATAGACCTGCCGACCAGCAACCTCGGCTGCTGGGGCAGATCGCACTCCCCAACGCGTCATCGCAAAAAAACCCCTCACCAATCTAGGGTTTGTGGCCATTTTTTGCGGTAATACGGCTGGATTTAGCCCAAACGCCCCTAATACCTCGCTATTGGCACATATATTGCTCTGGATTAGCCGTGTGAGCGGGTGATCGGTTTAGGTAAGGCCGACGTTACGCCCACCGGGGTATGACGTATCGGCCAATGGCTCTGGAAAAGCAGCTGCTCGTTGCTCATCAGAGAAACCACTTCCGACGAATCCCATTTGACTAATTGGGCCAGCGGCGCAAGATGTCACTGTTAACTTTTAGATTGTTAAAAAAATGACTAAAGTTTTGCTCAAGACGCCCGACTGTCCTAACGAGCAGCTCTTTTCCTAACGGATAAACCGATATGGCCAGCATTGACTACGTCCAAGCCCTCGGGGCCGGCGCCGGATTTGACACGAAAAAAATCGTGGAAGCCTTGGTGAACGCTGAAAGGGCGCCTACCGAGGCCCGGTTGAAAGCCAAAATCGAGGAAAACGAAGCCAAAATCAGCGGCCTCGGCCAAGCCGTTTCTGTTCTTAACGTCGTTCAAGAAGCGGCTCAACGTCTCAACGATGCAAAAGATTTTAAAACCTTTGCGTTAAGCAACAGTCAAACCAACGCCTTCAGCGCGTCGTCCAACACAGCAGCTCGCGCTGGCTCAAACAACATTACCGTAAGTCAGATCGCCCAAGAACAACGCAGCGTGTCGAACGCCTTTGCCTCAGAAACCGACACCTTCAGCACCGATCCGGTCACCCTCTCCTTGACCGTGGGCACGGGCGCCGCCACGGAAATTTCCGTTGGCACTGCCAGCCTTCAGGGCACCGTTAGCGCGATTAACGACGCAAACCTCGGCGTTACGGCGGAGATAGTCGACACCGGAGTTGCTGGCGACAGGTACCGAATACAGTTGATTGGCGAAACCGGAGCGGAAAAGGCCTTCAGCCTAACGTCTAGCGATGACGCCATCAGTTTTAGCAGCGTACAGGCGGCGTCGGACGCCCAGTTGAACGTCAATGGCGTCGATTTCACTCGATCAACTAACGTAATTGATGATGTTCTGACCGGCGTATCGCTTAGCCTGAATACCGTTACCGATGGCGTCGCGAATCTTGCGATCAGCCAGGACAACAACGAAGCACGCGCCAACATCGTTGACTTCGTCACCATCTATAACGAGGCCCAACGCCAGCTCAAAGACCTAGGCAACTCCAGCGTCGATGGCGCTTTGGCCGGTGACAGCATCTTTCGCTCCTTAACGTCGTCACTGCGAAGCATCGTGTTGGGCTCATCGTCTTCTGGAACCAGCACCATCTCGAACCTATCCGATATGGGCATCAGCGTAAGCCGCTCGGGAGAGCTCGAGGTTGACGACGCCAAGTTAGACAACGCCTTGGCCAATAATTACGCCGACGTGGTGCAGATGTTCTCGGCCAATACAGATGATCAGGCGGCGTCCAGTGACGCGGTTGCCGGCCTTGCAGGCGACATTAGCAAACTCATTAGCAATGCGACGGGTTCTGACAGCTATCTGGTCGCTCAACAAGGCACGCTTGCTGACCAAAACAGTGCCCGCGAGGAAGAGCTAAGCGACCTCGCTGAGCGTATGGAGCGCGTTGAAGAGCGGTACAACCGTCAGTTCCTAGTCATGCAGCAAATCATCGACCAGATGAATAGCACGCGGGAGAGCATGGAAAGCAGCTTTGAGAACCTACCTTTCTCAAATCGAGACTAAACTACCCGCCAACTCCCTATAAAAAGAGGCAGCCATGAGCGAATCGAAAAAGCCTGTGTGTGTTGTTTGCATTCGCATACGTTGGTTTCTTTTCATGGCCGTTCCCCTAGTGCTCCTCATGGGCACCCAGACTGAGCTGGAGCCACCAGAAATCCCCCTTCATGAACTGGTGGCCCAGGGCATTATGTTTGCCTTGGTTATCGTGCTCAGTTGGCGAATTTACGAATACCGCCAAGAAAAGAAGGCGGTGGCACGCCTGCTGGAAAACAAAGCCAAACGCCAGCAGGAGCAAGAAAGCTAGCGGCCTTAATTTTCACGCTGGACTGTTTGGTTCCCAGAGCCTCCCAATAACGGTCCTTACACGATCTGCTTCACCTGCGTGCGCTGTGCGACGGTCGCAACGCAACAGTCTCTTCGCGATAACGACGCCAGCTAATCCTAAGGCTTCGACGGCGGCTGCAAAACCCAAAGCCGTAACTTACCCTCAGTCTCGCTCGGTCAAGTCAACCAGAATGCGCTGCCCATGCACTGTCTGCGCCCTCTCAATCTGAGGGCGTCAGCACGTCCGGCTGCAGCCCGGTCTCTCCCTGCGTTACGTTTGGCAGGTCCTAACACAGCAGCAGGGGCATTCATGGCCAGATGCTTTTATCGTGACGCTCATAACAGCGCGTCTAGCGCATTTGTTCACTGCCTATCCAAGTTTGGCAACCACAACACGCGCCAAGGGTAAGTGATGCGCCAGCGTAACCGGCAAGGGGCTACCGCTTGCCGGCAATCCGTGCGCGCCAAACGGTAGCCCCTTGCCGCTCGCCCTTCGCCAGAATCGATGCATGAAAAAAAAAGTAAAATTTTTTTACGCTTTCCCAATTGCCGCTTTTCACCCCAATTCGCCCCTTTTTACTGGATTTTCGGCCACCGCTTGCCGCTTTCGCCAGCTTCGCAGCACGCGTTCGGCACGACGTTGCCGGCTTCTAACAAGTTTTTTTC
This sequence comes from Gammaproteobacteria bacterium, assembly GCA_038113685.1. Taxonomy (GTDB): domain Bacteria; phylum Pseudomonadota; class Gammaproteobacteria; order Pseudomonadales; family Azotimanducaceae; genus UBA4421. The sequence continues at coordinate 16,772 of JAYNPH010000011.1, read as the reverse complement.
GTTGCGGTTTTACAGAGCCTAAAGATGGGTTTTGTCAGCCCGACTAACTTTCTGTCGCAAACAGCGATTCGCGGATGGTTCGCAAGGGCCCCGCTTACGCAACAGTAACTTAGGAAGGAGAAGACTTATGTCTTTAGTTGTAAACACCAATGTGAGCTCATTGACTGCTCAGCGGGCTCTTGCTTATGCCGACTCTCTACAAGGTGAGGCAATGCAGCGTCTGTCTACGGGCAGCAAGATTAACAGTGCATCTGACGATGCCGCCGGTCTTGCTATCGCTCAACGAATGACCGGCCAAATCAATGGTCTGAACATGGCCGTTAAGAATGCCAATGACGGCATCGCCATGACGCAGTCCATCGAGGGCGCCCTTGTTGAAGTATCAGACATGCTGCAGCGTCTACGCGAGCTGTCTGTGCAAGCATCAAACGACACCAACACAAATGTGGATCGCGTCGCTATCCAAGAGGAAGTAGACCTGCTAATCGCTGAGATCAGCCGGGTCTCTACCAACACTCGCTACAATGGCCAGCCAGTGCTTGACGGAAGCTATGCCTCCAAGCAGCTTCAGGTTGGCTACATGGGCGGCGAGACAATTACCGTGTCTGTCGATTCCGTTGCCGCCGACGTGCTCGGCTCTTACAAAATCACCGGTGACCGCGTTGAGGCTCAGTTAAACGATGGCGCCGGAGACTATGACAACTTAACCGACGCAGCTGATGACATCATCATCAACGGCAACTCTGTCTCTAAAACCATTGATGTGATTGCCGAGGACAGTGCAAAAGCTGTTGCTGCGAAAATCAACGCCGTTAGCGGTGAGACTGGTGTGAAAGCAGAGGCTAAAACCTTCGGCTTGCTCTACAGCGAGTACGCGACTGACCAAACCTACAGCGTTCGCATTCAAAACAAGACTACCGGTACGTTTACGATCAGCAATTCAAACGTTGCAGATGCCGTCTCGAAAATTAACCAAATTTCAGGCGCTACTGGTGTTACTGCTCAGGCTACTGACGACAACAAGGTACGCCTTTATTCAGTGGACGGGTCTGATATCCAGATTGAGAACGAAAGCACGAACACTGCGCTTCGCGTGCAAACGTTGGGTCACGACGGCGAATCTAAGATTCCCTCTCAGTACTGGCATCGCGCCAAGGCAGACACAGCTTCCAGCGCAGGTGTCGCGTTAGGTGCGTTAAACGCAACGACTTATACGCTTGTTCAGCGCAGCACCGGGCAGACGTATACTTTTAATCTGTCCGCAACAACGACTGGTGAACCAACAGCCGCCAACATTCAGAGCGCTTTGAACAACATCACAGGGGTTTCTGGTTTCCATGTAGAGGATGCGTCTAGCACCACTGGGCAAACCAACAACTCAACGGATGTGAAAATCACAGCAACGGAAGCATTTGGTGCATTTGATATTTATTCAGGTACCGACATCACAGCTTCAACTGCTCTGCAAACGTTCGACGGTGTTGGCAAGCACATTGAAATTGCGACCGCTAACCTGCCCGCCAACGCTGCATCGGTAAACTACACGATTACCAACGACACGACAGGCTCAACCTATACGTTCTCGGTCACTGGAACAGGTGCCGGCGCGACTGATGCTGCTGCCTTTCAAACGGCCATCAACAACGTGTCTGGCCTGAGCGGCTGGAGCGCGTATGCTGATACAACCACCAATACGACCGTCCATATTCATGGCGCGGCGGATTTTGGTGAGTGGACTTTGTCAGTAACGGGCGGTGCTGCTGTCACAGTAACGGACAACAACGACGGCGACATCAATCTGTTCGACGTAGCAATGGCTGCTGGAAATTCCACTGACGATGCTGCCACCGTTCAGGGTACGATCTCCTTGTCGTCCAGCAAGACATTCTCAGTAACCCAGAGTGCTGAGGAAAGTGGCGTTGTCACCGATCCTGCTACCGCTACGGGCTCGATCGCCAACGACAACTACTTCACGACTCAGGCTAGTGCGCTAAGCGCGGTTTCTAACATCAATCTCCGTTCACAGGCAGGGGCAAATTCCGCTCTGGCAGTCCTAGATGGAGCCATTGAAAAGATCTCTTCAATGCGATCGTCTTTGGGTGCTGTTGAAAACCGATTGGATCACACAGTCTCGAATCTGATGAACATTGCAGAGAAGACTGAGGCTGCGCGCTCCAGACTTGAGGACGCGGACTTCGCAGCGGAATCTGCCAAGTTGTCCAAGGCTCAGGTACTTAAGCAGTCCGGTGTGGGCATGTTGGCTCAAGCCAATGCCAGCTCTCAGCTGATCCTTCAACTACTTCAGTAATAGCTCACCCCTTTAGCTATCTACATACTGAAACACAAACCGCCAGGGGCCTCTCTGGCGGTTTTTTTATGCCTGATGGTTGTTCTTTCATCTCAGGTTTATCGATTCCCCTAGCCGGCCTATCGTCCTGTCATCACTGACTTCGTACTGTGCGTTGCCACGACCGCGCCAAAAACGCAGTACAAATTTTCATTTTTTTTCAAAAAAAGCCTAAAGCTTTGTTCAATCCTCCCGATAGACCCCCTGAAGGCGGCAATTTTTTGCCGCTTTCGTTGCCGAGCGGCAAGAAATTGCCGGTTGGCAGCAACTTAACCAGTTGCGAATGCGGTGGGCGCTTTTAGCGAGGCGCCCTTCTGCGGGAACCTTTAGCGGGGTTCTCGGCTAAATGGTTGGGGTCATCAACCGTATGACGCGGCTATCTAAAACTATTTAGAGGCTGATGTTATGAGTTTAGTCATAAACACAAATGTTGCATCTTTGAATGCACAAAGGTCTTTAGCTGCTTCCGGAGCAGAGCTAAAGACCGCTATGGAGCGTCTTTCTTCTGGAAAGCAAATCAACAGCGCCGCCGACGACGCTGCGGGTTTTGCGATCGCTGAGAGAATGACGGCCCAAATTCGGGGTCTGAACATGGCGACCAAGAATGCCAATGATGGTCTTTCTATGCTCGCTGCAATTGAAAACGCAACCAACGATGTGACTGACATGCTCCATCGAATGAGGGAGCTGGCAGTGCAGGCAGTTAACGATACCAATGGTTCTGATGACCGTGGCTATCTTGACGCCGAAGCAACTCAGTTGATCGCTGAGATCAATCGCGTGGCGAATCAAACCACTTACAATGGTGAAGAAGTTCTGGATGGAACCCGCTCGGGCTCGTTTCAGGTAGGCACGACTGCAACGTCTATCATCACGTTCGATATCGATAGCGTCACAGCATCGGCGATTGGTGTGGACGGCGTAGACCTGTCCACTGCATCAGGTGCGCAAGCTGCACTGACGAGCATCAGTAGTGCGATTGAGACGGTAGCTGAGGATCGCGCCAACTATGGTGCGTTGCAGAACCGGCTGGAGTACACAGTATCTAATTTGATGAACGTAGCGGAATTCACCACCGCAGCGCGCTCAAGAATAGAAGATGCTGACTTCGCTGCCGAAAGCGCTCGGCTGGCCAAAGCGCAAGTCCTGCAGCAAACGGGCACCGCAATGCTTGCCCAGGCGAATGCCTCGCAACAGTTGGTTCTTTCTTTGTTTAGATAGACCTGCTTAAAACGGTCACAGGACCTTGGGTTCTGTGACCGTTTTTCCTTCGATACTTTCCAGCGCTCGTCGTGAAAAATCCATTCGCGGATTTTATCTCCGCAATCTGCTACTTTCCGGGTTTGTTCTCCAAGACATCCAGCAATGCAATCACGCCAAAACAGGCTCATTGACGAGTTGATTGAAAAAAGCCAGTCAGCACTCAGCTTCGCCGTCAAGGGTGACTTTGCCAACTCGCGTAAACTGCTTGATGAGGTTCGTTTTGTTCGGGACCTCTTTGTCCGCGATGAATCCAGCCCCCAGAGTTTATCTTCTTCACAAAGCAATCAATCCGGCGCAGACCCGAGAATTGCCGTTCTCAACCAATCTTTTGATGCCCTAAAGAAGTGGCTAGATTCCCTGCGTTCGTCCGAAGACAAAAAAGAAATGCTGAAAAGCCCTGACGGCGTTGGCATTTACCTAGATTGCCACCTCCCTCTTACATGGAATTGGGAAGAAGACCTAATCGTTATCGACGATACTCTGCCCGCCACGGTCGAAACGGCATTAGTCGATCGAGGGCAAGCCCATATCGTAGTTCTTCGGGAGGGCGTTAATACACATGGCATCAAATATGTAAATTCAACCGCATCTGCCTATGAAACGCTGTCTGACTGGTCGACCCATGCTATTGGCAGAAGCATTGTGTTGTCCGCTGACTCACTAAGCGAGCAGGCTAGACCTTTGCTTGACGAAATTTCCCAGATCTTCAAAGGTTTTCGTATCAGCCAGAATACAAAAGCCCACTTTTCGCGCGCTTGGGCACTTCAGCAGATAAAAAATCTGAGCTCTGTTCTAGCCTCACATCCGGTTACCGCGCTTAAGCCTTTTTTTCAGGGCCGCTCTTGTATCATCGTGTCACCGGGCCCGTCACTGGCCAAAAACATCGATTTACTGGCAAACAAGAGAGATGATCACATCATTCTCGCCGTTGCACAGGCGGTTCCCGCTTTAGCCAAGCACGGTATCAATGCCGACTACATTATGGTTCTAGACCCAGGGGATCACTCGCAAACCTTGGCGAATGCACCTATGGAAAAGGTGAAGGGCCTGATAATTGGCGATGCCTGTCATCCGGCATTCTTCGCCAAGGGCTTCAAGAACCTCTACACCTTTTTCTCAGTGAAACCGTCGTTTGGGATTGACGACATAATGGGCAGTACGAGTCCAACCGTTCCCGGCGGCTCTGTTTCCGTTGCTGCAGCGACTTTGGCAATTTCTTTTGGTGCGAGTTACGTGACGCTCGTTGGTTCAGATCTTGCCGTTTCCGGCGGACGCTATTACCAACATACGCCCACAGCCGAGCAGCTCGCTAAGCCGATGAGCGAAATTACGGTGCCCGGCTACTATGGCGATCGCGTTGCTTCCCAGGCGAACTACGCGTCCTTTCTTCAGGAATTTCAGCGCTTGGCCGCAAACGCTGACGAGGAGACCACCCTTATCAATGCCACTGAGGGAGGGGCATACATCGATGGCTTTGAGCACATGCCATTAGCCGAAGCGCTCGACAAGCGGGGTTCCGAGCAAGAGTCTATGACCGACGAGACGACCCCGATACAGGAGCTGAAATCGCGGTCAAAGCAACTTGAAGCCGTCTTAGTTCAGGAACGCGGGCTGCTAGCGACCGCTCTGGGCATTGCCAATGACTGCACGAAGCTCGCGAAAAAACTTAAATCCGCAACAGATCCCAAGGCTAAGTCTCTTCGAAAAAAAGAATCTAAGTTGGCCCAATTGACGAACCAAAGCACGTCGCTTCAAATTTTTTGCCAAGATGAAATTTCGTCTATCCTCAGGCAAATCAAGCTGATTCGATCCTTTGAGGAAAATATTGCGTTGTCGTTAAAGATGTATGCAGTGATACAGGGTGCTATTGGGCTAATTCGGCCCGAGCTGTCCGACCAAATCAAACGACTTGAAAATTTGACCTAGTCTGCAAAACCGGCCGACCCACGTCGGCTCGAGATCCGCCGGGCTTTGCCGGCACCGTTGGCCCACCAAAAAGCAATAGCGCCTGCGTCCGCCCCCGAAAAACTAGTCCTCTTCGCTCAATTAAGGCCAAAAATTGCCGCTCCAGCGGCACAAAACTGCCGTTTCCCCGAAAAAAAGGCAAATTCATGCCGCTTTTCCCTAAAGCTTTTGCCGCTATCTCCGACATATCTCCTGTAAGCGGCAAATAGCTGCCACTTTTAAACAAACCGGCAAGAGTTAGCCGCCTTTCTCTTACCAATAAAAAAAACGTAGTACAGCTTTCAATTATAAACAGGGGTCTGTTATGAGCATTGTAGTTAACACGAACATTGGTTCTCTAAACGCACAGCGATCGCTTGCCGAGTCTTCTCGCGAACTCGCTACCGCTATGGAGCGTTTGTCTTCAGGTAAAAAAATCAACAGCGCTGCCGACGACGCAGCCGGGTTCGCCATCGCTGAGCGGATGACAGCTCAAGTTCGCGGTTTAAACATGGCAACTAAAAACGCCAACGACGGTTTAGCAATGCTAGCAACCATCGAAAACGCTACTAACGACGTTACGGATATGTTGCAGCGCATTCGCGAGCTTGCCGTACAGGCCGCAAATGACACGAACTCAGCTGACGATCGCAAGTATTTGCAGGGCGAAGTTGATTCCTTACTCAATGAAATCAACCGCGTTTCGTCCCAAACCATTTACAACAACGAAGCAGTGCTTGACGGAACCCGTGCGGGCGTTCTTCAAGTGGGCACGGAAGCGTCACAAACCATCGATTTCAACATCTCATCGATTGATACCGATGAACTTGGTCTGACCTCCAGCGCAATCGGTAGCGGAGGCGCTGTAAGTCTGGTCGCCGCTTCAGGCGTTACTGCCATCAGCGTGCTAACGGCTAGCGGCGCAGCAGATGCACTCGAAGATATTTCTGCCGCGATTGAACAAGTTGCTGGCGACCGGGCCGGATACGGCGCCTTGGCGAATCGCCTCGAATATACGGTGTCTAACCTGATGAACGTTGCCGAGTTCACGACGGCTGCTCGTTCTCGAATCGAAGACGCCGACTTTGCTGCGGAAAGCGCACGTCTGGCCAAGGCACAGGTACTGCAGCAAACCGGTACCGCGATGCTGGCGCAAGCGAATGCGTCATCGCAACTGGCTATCCAGCTGATCCGATAGGGTCTGTCCTTCAGCTGGTAAGTACCCTGCTGGGCATCGGGCTCAGCAGGACCTTACTCTGGCCGGGGGCTCACGACCCCTTTAGCTGAAAGGCTGAAGAGCCCCTGGTCCGGGGCCTTAACAAAACAGGACGACTAAGATGGGTCTAAGCGCCTTCTTACTCGAAACCCGGTCAGGGGGTCTGATCGGGTTTCCGCCTTTCTGCAAAAAAATTCTAAAGTTTTAAATCATCAACCCGACTTTGTTCGTGTAAGCGGCAATTTGTTGCCAAAAAGACGGAAAGAAACCGCCCTTTTTGCCACCTATTTTGCCGCTACCACAACGACACCGCCAAAAAGCGGCAAAGATGTGCAGGTATGTAGATAGCTAAAGGGGTTTAGTTATGGGTATGGTTTTAAACACCAATATTGGTGCAATTCAGGCGCAGCGGGCAATTACCGAAGCGCGAGAAGAAATGGAAAGCGCCATGGAGCGTTTATCCACCGGTAAACGCATCAACAGCGCGGCAGATGATGCAGCCGGGTTGGCCATGATCGAGCGAATGAATTCGCAAATTCGCGGCTTAACCATGGCGACCAAGAACGCCAACGACGGTATCGCGTTAATCCGTACCGTGGAAAACGCCTTGGTGGAAGTATCGGGTATGCTCCAGCGTATGCGCGAGCTCGCCGTGCAATCTGCTAACGCAACGAATTCGGCAACCGAGCGAGCCTTTGCCAACAACGAGTTGAACCAGCTGCAGCTGGAAATTTCTCGCGTTTCGGCCAACACCCGCTATAACGGCACCCAAGTGCTGAACGGTACGTTTTCCGCCAAAGCGCTTCAGGTGGGCACAATGTCCGGCGAAGAGATCAACTTCACCATCGATTCCGTGGAATCTTCGTTACTTGGCGCCTATGTCATGGTTGGGGAAAACAACCTAGGAGCGTACGCCGCGGGCGCCAGCAGTGCTTTCAGCACGACCGCCAACACCACGGATGACGCAGACGACATTACCATTGTCGGCAATGGCAATACCCGGGTCATCGACATTGCAGACAATGATTCCGCCAAGGATCTGGCGAAAAAAATCAATTCGGTTGCGGGCGCAACCACGGTTTTTGCTCAAGCGAGAACGTACGCTAACCTAGCATCCGCGAACGCTACGGCCGAAAACTACCAGGTGACTATTAATGGCACCCAGACCGCAGCCTTTTCGATTTCGAGCAATGACGTAAGTGATGCTGTCTCAAAAATAAATGCAATATTTGCAACCACTGGCGTTATGGCTTCTGCCACTACCGAAAATAAAGTCCTACTTACCGATGCTGACGGTGATGACATACAAATCACGAACGGAAGCTCGGGGACGAGTTTACGCGTTCAAGCTGTCGAAAATGATGGCGTGACGGCGCAGACCGCAACAGCGATATCCCTAGCGGCAAATGGGGGCAACGATACGTCTCAAGTAGTCGGTACTCTGCGATTATCGTCATCCTCCGGCTTCACAGTAACCCAGACCAATGGCTCTGCGGACACATTTTTTGCAGACGGCACGGCAACAGCGGCTCTGGAGTCGGTTGGCGTTATCGATATTTCGACCCAAATCGGCGCCAGCTATTCCATTGCCACTATTGACGGCGCTCTGGAGCGAGTGTCAGGCATGAGAGGCTCATTGGGCACGCTGCAAAATCGTTTGGATTACTCGGTCTCGAACCTGATGAAAGTCACCGAATACACCATCGGCGCGCGCTCACGGATTGAGGACGCTGATTTCGCTGCAGAAACCTCACGCCTCGCCAAGGCGCAGGTTCTTCAGCAAGCCGGGGCCTCGATGCTGTCCCAGGCCAACGCATCAACAGAAATCGTGCTGCAGGTATTACGGGGATAGGCCACACCCGAAGCACAACCTATCGTGGCGAATGAACCCGTGAGCTGCAGGATAAGGACGCACTCACGCAGAGAAAGTAGGGCTATCTTTAGCCCAAGGAGAAATGAACATGTCAGTCGAAACCGTTACTTCTGGCGCAATACCTAACCCCGCTGTGGCAGCAAGACCCGTTGCAGTGGAGCAGCCGGCACCGGAAATTCAGGCACAACGCGTCCTGCCATCAGAGCCGACGCCTACCGCGAACGTTTCTCAGCAAGAGCTGAATCGGTCCATCGAACAAATACAGGTCATGATGGACCTGCGCAACCGCGCGGTGGAGTTCGTCACCGATGAGGCCAGCGGTACCCAAGTGGTGAAGGTTGTTGATGCCAATTCCGGTGATGTTATTCGCCAGATGCCAGCAGAGGAACTGCTGTCATTCATGCGCAACCTCACCAAGATGCTGGGCACCTTCATCGATCAAAGCACCTAGTCAGCGAATCTTCGAGTTCCCTGACCTTGGTTAAACCGTTAAACCGGATGCAAGTGGCGTACCTGCACAAACCCCTAAAGCTGCGCCACTTGTATCCGATTTATTTAATAGGTAAAAGGTGCTGACATCCCGTCGGCGCGAGACTCTCTTGGACAAAAAAAAGATGTATCGAAAATCCGCACTGGCTGCTTACAGCAACATTGACGTAGAAACCAAGACCGAATCCCAAAGCCCGGCCCAGTTGGTCACCATGCTGTTTGATAAGGCATGCGTGCTCCTTCGCCAAGCCAACGAAAATCTCAGTCATGAGGAAGACGAAGCCTTCGACAAGGCCACCACTCACGCGCTGCAAATCGTCATTGCACTGCGCGGCGTGTTGGACATGGAACAAGGCGGCGAAGTGGCGAAAAGCCTTTACGACACCTACACCTCCATTGCCGCCAGCTTGTTCAAGGCCAAAGGTGATAAGGACAGTGAAAGCATCAGCAAGCTTTACGAAGCCATGTCAGAGCTGCGCGAAGCCTGGCAGACCGTTACTTAGCATCAGGCTTAGTTTTCAGTCTGGCTATTGGGCCTTGACCATGAAGAATGGTCGGTAGTTTTCGCTGAATAAGCGGCAGGAACGCGTGCCCTTGTAGGTATACACCCCACAGGGCTCGCCTTCTTTGATGCCTTCTCCCACGACCCAGTGATTGTCGATGGCAACGTTGGGAAACACATTGGGATTCAAGGCCGGATTAATACAGCTGCTTTCAGCCAGCGCCATAAATTCGCTGGCTTTCGGCAGTCGCCAATTCTCACCGGCTTTTTCGCTGATCTCGGTCAGGTACCCGTCGATTTCGGCCCAAGTCATCAGCAACGGCGATCCGGCACAGCCCAGCTCGGTGTAGCGCTGACCTACGGCGCATCGATACCACTCCAGTTGAGTTTGCGGATCCAGCACCACCCCGTTGCCCTGATCAATAAACCGCCCGGTATCGCCACTTGGAATGTGCTCCAAACAGGACACCTCTACCCGGGAAAAGTCGCAGCCGCTCAAGGCCATGGCCGCCAGCAAAATGCTCAACAAGCGCCATCGACCAAGCGTCCCGAAGTTTGTAGCCATCGGCGGGTAAAACGTTCGATGTGTCATGTACCTGTACCTTGCAACTTGTCCCTCGCGATCCGTCCCCTGCACTGTTCACGGAGAGGATCGATGGCTTAAAGTATAGGCGCTATCAACCGATTGTTTACATGTAATTTATGGCGGAAAATCCGCCCAGCGCTAACACTCCGCGGGAAATCAAATGGATATTGCAACCGTTGTCGGTCTTCTATTCTCAGTAAGCCTCATTTTATGGTCCATGGATAACGCGGCGGGGATTAACGCGTTTATCGATGTGACATCCATCGCCATCGTTTTGGGTGGCTCGATTTTGGTGCTGCTGATGCGCTCCCGTCTTGGCGACTTTATTGCCATGTGGTCCAAGGTCATCATGAAGACCATTTTTGTTGGCGTGGACAAACCGGCGGACCTGATTGAGCAGATCATTGAGATGGCCAACATCGCCAGAAAAGATGGTTTGATCGCATTAGAAGGGCAAGACATCAAAAACCAGTATCTGGCCAAAGGCATCGGCTTGCTGGTGGACAGCACACCTCCGGAAATCATCGAATCGAGCCTGGAAAACGAACTGAGCCTGATGAAGAGTCGTCACGCCAACGCTGCCATGATGTGGCGTTCTTGGGCCGATATTGCGCCGGCCATGGGCATGATCGGCACACTTGTTGGCTTGGTGGGCATGCTCCAGAACATGAGTGACCCCAAGGCAATCGGCCCAGCCATGGCTATCGCCTTGCTGACCACACTGTATGGCGCTTTCTTCGCCAACGTTTTGGCTAAACCCATTGCGGAAAAGCTGGAAGGCTACTCTCAAGACGAGACCGAAAACTGCGAACTGATTGTTGAGGGCATCATGGGTATTCAGAGCGGCATGAACCCTCGTTCGCTGTCAGACCTGCTGGCGACTCGTCTCGCGCCGGGTGATCGCGCCGCGCTCGAAGGCCTGTAACGGCGTGTCCCCATGGCTGAAGCCCAAGACACCAATAATGAGGACGAACTAGACCCAGATCAGGTCGACGAGAACCTCGGCGAAAACGAACCCCCCGCGGAACCCCTGCCGCCCAAGGAAAAAGAGGAGGAGTGTCCTACCTGTGAGGTGGGCGCCCCCGCGTGGATGGCTACCTTTGCGGATATGGCCACCCTGCTGATGGCTTTCTTTGTGCTCATTTTGTCTTTCGCCAGCGTCAACGTCCCGAAATTTGAGCAGGTGGCTGGCTCAATCAAACTTGCCTTTGGTATTGATCGGGTGGTTCCCAAGGTCACTATTCCCATGGCCGAGACCATTATCGACAGCACATTCACCCTCTCCGAAGCCGCCCCTACGGTGATTCCCCAAGACTCTCAATCCGTCAAAGACCCGACTCAGCAAAATGTGGTGCAAATGAAAGATTTTGAGGATGCGCCGCTGGAGACCCAAGCAGATTATCAGCAGGTGCTCGAGGCGCTGGAAAACGAAGTTGAACAGGGCCAGGTAACCGTGAGCATCCGCGGCGAAGAAGTAGTGGTGGAGATTGTTGAAGCCAGCAATGACAGCAGTGCCGCAGATGAAAGCATGGGCAAAGGCGGGCGCATTCCTCAACAAACCTTGGATATCGCCAAGGCCATTACCGACGTTCAGCGCGAGGTCTCGAGCAATATTGTTGTGAAACGACAAAACCCCGGCGAGGCTAAGGCCGAGGGTTTAGCCAGCGAAGCTAGCAGCAAGTTCGAGGCCATTCGCGCAGAGCTTAGTCAAGAAATTGAACAAGGTTTGGCGGAAGTCGAGCGTGATGGCGACAGCGTGATCATACGGCTTGGACAGCAGGACAGCTTTGCCTCCGGAAGCGCCGCCCTGCAGCAGAGCTTTACCCAAACACTGGTCAGCGTTGGTAACGCAATAAATAACACCGGTGGCATGGTTCGGGTAGAAGGTCATACCGACAACATTCCCGTCGCTTTCAGTGAGCGCTTTCGCTCGAATTGGGACCTCTCGTCCGCCCGTTCTGCAGCGGTCGCAAACTTTTTACTAGATAACTCCCAGCTTCAGCCGGGCAGGGTGACCATCACCGGTTTGGCGGACAGCGAACCCATAGCGGACAACGCCACCGCCGACGGACGGGCTCGTAACCGACGCATCGAGGTCATTGTCGATGGCTGAAGAAAACGAAGATCCGAACGTTGAGGCAGCCCAGGAGCCGGTAGAGCCGGAAAAGCCCAAAAAGAAAAAAGCCAAGGAGTGTCCGGCGTGCGAAGCTGGGGCGCCCGCATGGATGGCGACCTTTGCCGATATGGCCACCCTATTGATGGCGTTTTTCGTCCTGATTCTTTCCTTTACCGAGATGGAAGATCCGTCCATCACGAAGATGCTTGAAGGCACCATGACCGATGCATTCGGCGTTCAGCGCAACAAACCGAGTCTGGAAGCGCCTTTGGGTCAGACAATTATTGCTACACGCTACAAAACCACAAAAGCCCCGCCGGGTGTAGATGCCAAGGAAGACACCACCAACGAAGAGCCCGTCGAACAAGAGCTGGAAGAAAACAGAGACGTCAGCCAATCAGAAACGCTGAGCGATATCGAAAATCTCAAACGCACCTTTGCCACCGAAATCGCCCGGGGCAAGGTATCCGTCAACGAGGAAAACGGCAAAATCACCGTATCCGTCAACGAGGATGTGGACACCAATACCAGAGACACGGAAGGCGCCCAAAATAGTGACGGCGAACTGGACGCAGAAGAATTGGAAATTTTCGCCAAAGTAGCCGAGTCCCAAGCGTTTATGGAAACCGAGCTTGAAGTCGAGTACCTAACGTCTGACAGCGAAGAGCAGATGCTGCGCCAAGCACGAAAGACTCGGGAACTCGACGACAAATATCAGGCGCTAAGAGCCGATTTGAGCGCGGAGATTCAGCAAGGTCTGGCGGCTGTAGAGAAAGTTGGCGATCAAATCATGATCAGCTTATCAGCGGCTAACTCGTTCCGATCGGGCTACGCCGAACTGCAAACCGGATTCTTGGATACGCTGCGCAATGTGGGTGATTCCGTTGCCGGCGTCGGCGGGCAAGTGCAGGTCTCGGGGCACACCGATAACATCCCCATCGCCTTTAGCGAGCGTTTCGATTCGAACTGGGATTTGTCAGCAGCCCGGGCAGCGGCGGTGGCCGATTTTTTCTTTGCCAATAACGGCATCGACAGCCAACGCGTCAGCGTCTTTGGCTACGCCGATACCAAACCGGTTAGTGATAACGACAATGCTGCCGGCCGAGCACAAAATCGGCGGATCGAAATTCTTATCGACGGGTAGTGTCTTATCCCGCGGTTTACCGGCATATTCGTATGCGGCCTACTGACCGAGGACACAAATGGCTCTTTTTGGCAGCGTTCGTCAGCGCCTTTATCACGCATTAGAACAGTACGACCGGACCGACCCGGTATCTGTGGTCATCAGCTCTTTAGTCGTCGGCGTGATTGCTATCAATTTGGTCGCCATTATTTTGGAATCCATCCCGGCCTATGCAGAAGCCTATGGCCCGACGTTCTTTTTGATTGAGCTGGTGTCCTGTGCATTTTTCCTAGTTGAGTACCTGCTGCGAGTTTGGGTCTGCGTTGAGGCGCCGGCGGCCACAGCACACAGCGATCAAGCGCAGCCGAGCAATTTAGGTAGACGGCTTCGCCATATGCTAAAGCCGATGTCGATCATTGATCTTGTCGCTTTTTTACCGTCTATCCTGCAAGTGCTGATGCCGGGTCTGGACCTGCGATTCCTGCGCATTCTTCGGTTATTTCGAGTCTTTAAGCTCATCCGCTATTTTGCTTCCCTCGACATCTTGCTTAACGTGCTCTACGACGAGCGTAAGAACCTGACCGGCACCTTTATGATCATGTTGATCGTGCTGACCTTGGCGGCTTCCGCTTTATACGTGGTTGAGCGGGATGTTCAGCCAGAGGCCTTTGGCTCCATTCCTCAAGCCATGTGGTGGGCCATGGCGGCGCTGACGACGGTTGGCTATGGTGACGCCATACCCATGACCACGTTGGGTAAAGTACTGGGGTCGGTGGTGACTATTTTGGGTATTGGTATGGTCGCGTTACCTTCAGGTATTTTAGCAGCAAGCTTTTCTGACCACCTTAGAAGCTCGCGGCGATCTTTGGAGGTCAGCGTTAGTGAGGCCCTTGAAGACGGTATTCTGACCCAAGACGAAACAGAACGATTGCGTCAAATGGGGAAAGACTTAGGCCTGAGACCAGAGACCTTGCAGGAACTCATAGAAAATGCAGCTCAGCTAAAAGCACGGCAGAGCCACCGCACCGTGACACTGGACATAGACGGCCAGACCACGCAGATTTCCGGTAATGGCAATGAATGACAAATCAACAACCACTCAGGCAGCGGTGAGCTGCTGGCAATGTCGGCACTTCAATACCAGTTGGGATAAGAATTTCCCCTATCTGTGCAGGGCGCTGAATTTTAAAAGCCGAATGCTGCCATGCATCGAGGTCAGGCAGAGCGACGGGCGGGAGTGTTTGGCATTTCAACCCAAACCACGCCCTTGAGGGCGTGAAACGTGTGGAGGCGCGCTGATTGCACATCAGCATCGGGACAGGCAGGGCATACAAGTACCGAGGTAGGGCCACGGAAAAGAACAAAAACTGAGGGGACCCGGGATGAACGAGCAGCAGTCTGAGCAGAACACTGCGACAAAACCCGCTAACATTCTTGTCGACATCGCCAGCCAATTTTTACTCGCCGTTGTCGTTGGCTTAGTAATGGCGGTGGTAGCCAATAGCTTCGTCGAAGGCGCTCGGTGGTTTTTGAATGCCAGCCGAGTCGACAGCTTTATCGAGATTCAACTCGCAGACCAGACTTTCAATCTGGATATCTACATCACCCTGGGCATCGCCGCTGGCTTGATTTTTTTAGTCCGGCGCGTGCTGGGCATTACCGCTTGGTCCGGCCCGGCTGACAGCATCTACGCAGTGCAGCAAAGTCGCGAATCTCTGGACGTACGAGTCGGCATGGGCTCGACCATTGCAGCCTTCGTAGCGGCCAGCGGCGGCGGTTCGGTGGGTCAATACGGCCCTCTTGTGCACTTTGGCGCCACCATGACGGAAGTGCTGCTAAAGTACATCCGCATCAAAATTGATCGCCGGGTCTTCATCGCCTGCGGCGTGGCCGGCGCGATCTCGGCTGGCTTTAACGCACCTATTGCCGGCGTGTTATTTGCCCACGAAGCCCTCTTGCGCCGTATCTCTGTTGGGGCTATCGCCCCTATTGCTGTGACCTCCATCGTTGCTTACGCAGCCAATCAGGCCTTCTTCGTCATCGAGCCAACCTTCTCGGTGCCAGATATGCCCATTGAGCTGCAGCCGTTGATCCCCTATTTAATTTTGACCGCCGTTTTGAGCACAGGCAGCGCCATCGCTTACATGGCCGCTATCCGCAAGGGCCGTGACCTAGCCGGCAAGTCTGGCTGGTCCATGACCAAGCTTATGTGCAGCTGTGTACTGGTCGTTGGCACGGTAGGTGTACTGCTGCCTGACGTTACTGGCTTGGGGCTGGTGCAGGTTAATCAGATGATTGGAGCTGAATTCAACCTCGGCATGCTGGTGATGTTGTTGCTCGCAAAGATCTTTGTCACCGCATACTGTTTGAACGCAGGCTTCTTTGGCGGCGTTTTTGGGCCCGCCCTTTTCGTGGGCGCCAGCACCGGCGCAATTGCTGCATACCTGGCCGTGGCTACCGGCCTTGAGCCGCACCTTAGCTACGCTTTGCCGGTGGCAGCCATCGCCGCCGTCGGCGGGGCGGTTATCGGAGCGCCGCTTACCATCATTATGATTGTTATTGAGCTAACCGGCAGCTATGCCTATGGGCTTAGCGCAATGCTTTGCGTCATTCTGTGCTCGGTATTAACCCTGCGCTTTTTCGGTTTGTCCTATTTCGACCGACAGTTGTTGGACCGGGGAATCGACCTGCGACAGGGACAGGAGCACATCGAATTGGCGTTAACCCCCGTTCACGAAATACGCGGTGGCTCGTTCTTACGGCTTACCCCGGATCTGTCCGTGGCAAACGCCCAGCAGGCCCTTGCCGATGCCCAAGCGACTGAGGCCTATGTTTGCGACCAGCAGGACCAATTGCTCGGCAAGGTCGACATTCACGGTCTGTCCGGGGCTACGTCTCTGACCCAGGCCATGGACACGAATCCAACCACCCTCGCCGCCAACGATAACCTGAACATCGCTATGACTAAGGCCAGCACCTTCGTTGGCGAGAGTATTCCTGTGGTTGATAATGGCCGATTGGTAGATGCTCTGAGCGAGGGCGATATTTTCAACAAAGTCTTACAAATACAGGCGAGCTTAAGGCAGCAATGATGATGACTCGATTTAGGCCGACAAGAGGGCTTATCACAGGTGTTCTTTGGTGCTTGGGGATGATTTGTGGCAGCGCATCTGCGGAACCTTTCAGCGCCGGCCTTAAAGCTCTTGAGCGCGAACACTACGCCACCGCCTTCCGTGCTTGGCAAGGATTGGCGGAGGATGGTGAATCCGAGGCCCAAAACAACATCGCCTACCTCTATGAGCACGGCTACGGC
>JAYNPH010000010.1:25376-38673 GCA_038113685.1 Gammaproteobacteria bacterium | reverse complement strand
CTCCTACCCCTTATGCTCTCACGACCAGCGTAGAAAAAGGGAGGGTCTGTGTCGAAAAATCCCCCATCGAAAACCAGCGGATTTGCGGGCGAACCACCCCTGCTTCAAGACCCCCAAGCCCGCAACAAAACCATTGACGATTTAGGCTGGGCCAACGGGTCCGCCGAAGACTTCGGTGAGCAGCGGGCCTATCTGCAACAGCACAATGGCATCAAAGGGCTAGAGCGCTTACAGCCCACAGATATCGATGATGCGGTGCGCATTTTTTACCGCGACGGTTTTGTCGTCATTGAAAACGCTCTCGATTCCGAGCAACTGGCTGAACTGAACGAGGCATCGGCGCGTGTCATACGCGACATATTGGCTAAGGACAAAAACCGCCAAGGCAATCGAGGCAGCCACCGATACTCCTTTGGCTCCGCCAGCCTAACCGGTCAACTGCTCCACGAGCCTGCCTGGGCCATGCTGGCCGACCTGTCCACGGTAACACCCATTATCACCGCCATTTTTGGCAGCCCGGATTACATCCTGCGCGGTGCAGGCGGGGACTTCTGTTTGCCCGGCGCCAGCGCCTATCAGCCACTGCATTCGGATATGAATGACCGTTTGGAATACGCAGGCCAGACCTTTGGTTCCTTCCATGACCCGCGAGGGCGGCTGAACTATCGAGACCTACCCTGCCCCTACGTTTGCTGTAACTTTTTGACCTGCGACTTCACCGCCACCAACGGGCCGACAAGACAAATTCCCGGCACCCAGCACAGCCAGCAAAAAATTCCCAAGTTAGCCGACGAGCCAGAATGGATGAAGCTCAGTACCGTTTGCCCGGCTCCGGCCGGCAGCGTGCTGATCCGCGACACCCGAGCTTGGCACGGCGGCACGCCAAATCTCTCGGATCATGTCCGGGCAATGCCCAACGCGGAATTTCATGCGCCGTGGTACCGAGAGCCGATGAGAGCCAGCATGCCTAGACATATCTACGAAACGCTGAGCGAGCACGGCCAATACATCGCCCGCTACATCGTGGCCCAGCCAGGTGAGGAATTAGCTACCGGTTTTAGAGACGATCTGGGAACCACCCCGCCGGGGTTAAGAGACAGACCGCAAAAGCCGACCTAGGCCATTCAATGTATCTCCGCCGCATCCCCCTGAGCCTTGCGTAGTTTTTCTATGTCGAAACCCGGCTTTTGGGCGGCGGCAATGATCACAGCTTCACGGCGTGCTAGTTGATCGGCAGCGTCCTTTACCTCACCGATAACATCGGCAGGAATGACCACGGCGCCGTGCTGATCTGCATGGATGATGTCACCGTCCGTGACCCGCATACCGGCCACATCTACCGGGCGGGCATAGTCCACCACATGCACATAGGCGTGAGACGGCAGCACACTGGCGGCAAGCATTTGAAAGCCCGGGGCAATATCCGGCACATCCCGCACCCCGCCATCGGTTATCACACCCTCACAGCCAAAACCTTTGTGGATATTGGAATTCACCTCGCCCCACAAACACCCGTAACCGTTGTTGCCGTCCAGATCTTGAATCACCGCGATGCTGGGCTTGGGGCCCTGATCAATGTAGGCGTAGTAACCGTCTGATAGGGCCCGGGCCTCCTTGCCGGAAAGATCCGACGGGTGAGCGGCCCGAATGGTGGCAGTGCGGGCATAGCCGATCATTGGGGGCAGCTCCGGTCGCGTGCACACCAGCTGACTGGTCGTAAATCCGTAGCCTCGTCGTGCCGGAATTAACAGCTCCAAGGCATTGCATACGGTGGGGGTATCAAGGGTCTGCAGTGATTGAATCACCGTTTCCGTTAACTCGATGGTCATAGTTGGCCTCTCCTGGTTGTACCGCTTCGCTCGTGGGCTGCCTCGGTCATTCGCTATCACCGCAGCCCCTGTCTAGTTGGGTTATGCCTGAGCTTTCGCTAAAGTCTGGGCATTACGTTTCTTCATTATCGACGCAGGAAACGGGGAAGAGGAAGGGAGTATTTCAACCGTGTCAGACAATTTACCAAGCCGAGCGGAAGCCTTGGCCACGCTCACCGCGCCAAACCAGCCTTACGAGCTGATCGATAGCACCGTCTATGGCAGAGACTGCCGATTTTTCAAAAACGCGCCAGCCACCCTGCGGGAGCTCTTTGCCGACAGCGCCAGCGAAGCGGAATTTCTTGTCTACGAGGACGAACGTCTGACCTTCGCCGAAACTTACAAAAAATGCGCCCAGGTAGCCCAACTGCTGGTGCGAGACTACGGGATAACCAAGGGTGATCGGGTAGCGATTTCCATGCGCAACTACCCCGAGTGGGTTTTGGCCTTTATGGCCGTTACCTCAGTTGGGGGAGTGGCCGTGGCCATGAATGCGCTTTGGCAGCCGGATGAAATGGCCTATGGCCTGAAGGACAGTGGTGCCAAGGTCCTGCTGGCGGACGATGAACGCTTGCAGCGTTTTGCGCAAATTGACGAACCCTTGGACGTTCAGACCATTGCCGTGCGCACCTCTGACTTTGCAGGCAGCCCGGAATTGAGCGCACTTTTGGCTCAGCAGCTAAGTGCGCTTGGCGCCTTGCCCATGCCCGAGCAGCGCCCGGAGCCCGAGGACGACGCGACAATTCTGTATACCTCCGGCTCTACCGGCCACCCCAAGGGTGTGGTGTCTTGTCACAAGAACATTCTGGCGGCCTTGATGAGTTGGGAACTGGATCAGCAATGCGCACTTGCCATGCTGCCGGAACCGCCACCGCCACCGGCTCATCAAGCCGCTACTTTGCTGGCGGTGCCTTTATTTCACGCAACAGGTTCCCACGCTGTGTATCTGGCGAGCTATCGACACCAGCGCAAACTGGTGTCCATGTACAAATGGGATGCAGCCACAGCTGCCGCGCTGATCGAGGCGGAAAAAATCAATTCGTTCATCGCCCCTGCGGCCATGACCGGCGACTTGGTGCAAGAAGCCCAGCGCAGCCAGCACGATCTTAGCTCATTGGCTACCGTCGGCGGCGGTGGCGCTCCTCGGGCGCCCGAACAGGTGCGGAGTATCGAAAAGTCCTTTGTGAATGCCCTGCCCGGTACCGGCTGGGGTATGACAGAAACCAATGCCATCGGCACTGGAATCGGCGGTATGGACTACGTTGAACATCCGGAAAGTTCCGGCCGCTGCAGCGCTGTGATGGAACTGAAAATTATCGACGCAGCGGGTAATGCGCTCGCCGCCGGAGAGCGCGGTGAACTGCTGATTCGCGGTGCCGGCGTCTTTCGAGGTTACTGGAACCGGCCCGACGCCAACGAGGAAACGTTTCTGCCCGGCGGCTGGATGCGTACCGGCGACGTGGCCTATTTGGACAATGAAGGTTATTTGTACATAGTCGATCGCATTAAAGACTTGGTGATTCGCGGCGGCGAAAACATCGGCTGCGGTGAGGTAGAAGCGGCCTTGCTGGAGCACCCGCTGGTTCAAGAGGCATCGGTTTACGCTGTACCTGACGAGCGTTTAGGCGAAGAAGTAGGCACCACGCTATTTGTTAAGGACTCCATAACGCAAGACGACCTGGCAGCGTTTTTACAAGAACGCCTCGCCAAGTTCAAAATCCCCCGCCACGTTCACCAACAGCAAGACCCGCTGCCGCGCACGGCCTCGGGGAAAATTCTCAAACGGGATCTGCGCGAACAAGCCTGTCAGCGCTTAGGTCTGGGTTAATAACAAAGTGCGCAAGATGGCACGGGCAAGGAAAATAACATTCGTGGCAGCGGTGCTCGCCCTACTGACAGCCTGCGGTCCCAAGGAGAAGGCGTCCATGACCGAGCAAACATTGATCCGCGATACCCAGTCCGGTCCGGTACGCGGCACCTGGGCTGACGCTGAACAAAGCATCGCGGCCTTTCGCGGCATACCCTTCGCCAAGCCACCAATTGGCGATCTGCGGTGGCGTCCACCCGCTCCCGTAACGCCTTGGCAGCAAGTCCGCAGTGCAGAAACCTTCGGCTCTGCGTGCTATCAGGCTACCAATATCGGCAACTTCGTCTGGCGCCGCGGAGACTTTCCCAACAGCGAAGACTGTTTGTATCTAAACGTCTGGGGCAAAAGCGACCCACAGACTCGCTCCGAGGAACCGCTGCCGGTGATGGTTTGGTTTCATGGCGGCTCACATACCGTTGGGTTTACCCATACTCCCTTATTCGACGGGACGGCACTGGCCCGAAAAGGCGTGATTGTCGTCAGCGTCAATTACCGACTCGGACCTTGGGGCTTCTTCGCCCACCCCGCCCTGACCGCCGAATCTGAGCATGGCGCAAGCGGCAACTACGGTCTGCTGGACAAACTCGCGGGGCTGCAATGGGTGCAGGACAACATTCGCGCCTTTGGCGGCGACCCAAACAACGTCACTATCTTCGGCCAATCGGCAGGTTCGATGAGCATTTGCGCGCTCATGGCTTCACCGCTCAGCACCGGACTATTTCACAAAGCTATCGGACAATCCGCCGCCACCTTCGGCCTCTATAACAGTGATCCATCCGGCGAGGCTCGGGGCAGCCGTTTAGCCGAGCATCTGCTGCCGAACCTGCAGAGTGTCAGCGCGCAAGACCTGCGGGGCATCGACAACGAATCGCTCCTGCAAGCCAGCATGACGACAGGCTGGGACACGGGCCGTGGACTGATTACCGTCGACGGCTGGGTTTTGCCGGAGCCGCCGCTGCGTACCTTTGCGGCGGGACAACAAGCCAAGGTGCCGGTCTTGGTTGGTTCTTTAGCCAACGAAGGTATCGAGTTGCTTCCGCTCAACGCGGATCTGTCGGCAGAACAATTCGACCAGTTTTTGCTTGGCGCCTTTGGTGCCTCTGCAGAAACAGTAAAGGCTGCCTATGCTCAAGAGCTAGCTCAAAGCCCGGGCATCGCCCAGCACCGTATTGGGGATGATATGTTCATGGCATTGTCCATGCGCTGGTGGGCAGGTTTTCAGGACGCCATTAATGTGCCGGCCTATTTGTATTTCATGGACTACGTCCCTCCAGCCTTCCACATCTATATGTTTGACCAGCCGGATCTAAACCTACCCGGCGGCGCTCGAAGCGCTGGCGCCTATCACTCCGGCGATCTCGCCTATGTATTTAACAACGTCGGTCAAACCGGTGACTTTTGGGTTGCCGATGACTTCCTGATGGCTGAGCGTATTTCAAACTATTGGACACAATTCGCGAAAACCGGCGACCCGAACGTTGCAGGCGAACCCGTTTGGCGCCCGTATTCCCGCCAGACCCACAACACCATGCTGCTGAATGTGGCTGGTGAGCAAGTTCCCGGTGCGCTGCGCAATAAACTGGATGTTCTGAGCGCCGCCATGAACAACCCAAGCCCATAACAATAAAGTCTAAGCCTTGGCCGCTTGTGACTTTTCACTGGATAACAGCCCTGCTACTTTGCGCCCATGAGTAAAAACAACAAAACTCCCGCCGACGGCCCGACCGATGACACAGCGCCTATTAATTTTGAGAAGGCGATGGCTGAACTGGAACAACTGGTCACTCAAATGGAGGAAGGCGATTTGAGTCTCGATGACTCACTGCAAGCCTTCGAGCGCGGCATCAAGCTCACCCGTCAATGCCAACACGCGTTGAGTCAGGCTGAGCTGAGGGTAAAAACCCTGACCGCCGCCGATACTCTGGAAGACCTGACTCAAGAGGATGCATGAGCGATCCCTTTGCACCGATTAACGCATCGATAGCGCAAACCCTCGACACACTTCTGCCACGTCAATCAGACATCGCCCAACCCATGATCGATGCGATGCGTTATGCGGTGTTGGGCGGCGGTAAGCGTTTACGCCCGCTTATGACTTGCGCCGCCTGCGATGCCTTTGGCGGTGACTATCGACCGGCCCTGCCCGCAGCCTGTGGCTTCGAATTCATTCACGCCTATTCACTTATTCACGATGATTTGCCGGCCATGGACGATGACGACCTGCGCCACGGTCAGGCTGCCACGCACATTGCCTTTGGAGAGGCCAACGCGATTTTGGCAGGGGACAGTTTGCATTCATTGGCGTTCCAGTCGCTGGCCGAAGCTCCCCGCATCAGCGATGCCGCTAAACTGCGCTGCATTGCGCTGCTATCGAAAGCTGCAGGCTGGCCCGGCATGGCCGGCGGTCAATGCCTTGACATCGCTGCCGAGGGGCAGGAGCTGACGCTGGCGGAGCTGGAAGCGCTGCACGCGGCGAAAACCGGGGCACTGATCGAGTCATCCTTAGTGGTGGGGGCGTATTGCGCCGAGGTGACCCCAGAGGACCCGCGCTTGGCGCTGCTGAGCGCTTTTGGCGAACGCATCGGCCTGGCCTTTCAGGTGGTGGACGATATTTTGGATGTAACACAAAGCTCTGACACTCTGGGCAAGCCCGCGGGTTCTGACGAAGCGCTGGACAA
Organism: Gammaproteobacteria bacterium; assembly: GCA_038113685.1. Taxonomy (GTDB): domain Bacteria; phylum Pseudomonadota; class Gammaproteobacteria; order Pseudomonadales; family Azotimanducaceae; genus UBA4421. Next base: position 32,260 of record JAYNPH010000010.1, on the reverse strand, counting down.
AAACACCTTCCCAAAACTCATTGGTTTGGAGGGGGCCAAGCAGAAGTCCAACGACTTGCTGGAAGAATCACTGGCCTTGCTCGAACAAGCAGATTTGGCGACAGAGCTGCTCACAAATCTGGCCTATCGCGCGGTGAAGCGAAGCTACTGATCAGGCCAACATCGTCAGTCCTGCGGCTACCAAGGCCAGCACTCCGGCGCAAAGCGCACCCGCCAGCAGGTCATCCGCCATGATACCTAGCCCGCTGTGCAGGCGCCGGTCCAATGCACCGATGGGACCGGGTTTAAAAATATCTGCCAGACGAAACAAAATAAAAGCGGCAATCACCCAAGCAAACGTCGGCGGCACCCAAATCAAGGCAAACCACATGCCCGCAACCTCGTCGGCAACAATCTGAGGCTCATCTTCGATGCCGAGCTGACCGATCAGGCGATTGCACAGCCACCAACTGACAACAAAGTAAGCCGCCACAATACCAAGCTGTAACTCCCAGCTCAGCGGGCTGAGGAAAAACCACCAAAACACCGCCGCGCCGGCGGAGCCCCAAGTACCGGGAGCCGGACGCAAAAAACCCAAGCCGCCAGCCGTTAACCACAGAACCGTCGGGCGCATAATCAGCTTAGGCGTGAGCATGTGAGGCCCCGGTGGTTGCTTTATCGGTGATACAGGTACTCATCAATTCTGTTCTTTCCCGTCTGTTCTTTCTCATCTGTCCTCGCCCGTCCTTGTCTGCTCCTGAGGCTTGGCAAATCAGTCCCCTTGGCGAAAGTGGTTATAACCTTGGGGCGCCAGCGCCTCACCATCAAGAGTTACCGCAGCGCCATGGGTGAGATACCCGACACGCTGGGCATTGGGTATGGGGTGCTCACTCGCCAGCAACAGTTGGTAGTCGTCGCCGCCGAACAGCGCATCGTCCAACGTTGCCTGCGGCGCCACAGGAATCGCTGAGCTATCTAAGGCAGCACCGCAACCACTGGCCCGGCACAGGTGCCCAAGGTCCTGAGCAAGACCGTCGGAAATGTCCATACCTGCCGCCACCAAGCCAAGGTCGGCCGCTAAATCACAGCGGGCCAAGGGACGGTAATAGGCCTGCTGCAGCGGCGTCAACGCCTTCGGATCTGCCGGCACCATCTGCCGCGTTCGCACGCAGGCTGCCGCCCCACCCAATGGGCCAGTTACATAAAGCCCATGGCCCGCAGCGCCACCCGAACGCAGTAAAACCCTTTGCCGATCCACTTCGCCATGAACGCTGACGCCGATGTTTAAGGGCCCCCGACTCAAATTGCCGCCACATACATAAACCCCTAACACTGCCGCCGCCTCGGCCATGCCTTGGGCTAGGGCCACAACCCAGCCACTTCCCAAGGCCAACTGAACCGCATCGATGGAAAGAGAGACCAGACAGTACCTTGGTGTTGCGGCCATGGCCGCCAAGTCGGAAAAAGCCACCATCAGTGCTCGATATCCAATGAGCTGGGGCGGTGCAGATAAGGGAAAATGAACATCGGCCAGCAAGCTATCGATGGAAGCGACTTGGTGCATGCCGGGAGTCGCTTGGATAAGCGCCGCATCGTCCCCGGGGCCAACCGTAATCCAGTCGCCGGCGCCGCGATCACCAAGCCCAGCGACAATCGCATCGATCAATCCAAATTCGTCATCCACCGAAGTCAGCGCCCTTGGTTAGCGGCAACTTCGATGCTGCGCACGGATTGAGCCAGCCGGTCCAGCACGCCGTTCACATATTTGTGCGCGTCTTGCGCACCGAAGGTTTTGGTCAGTTCCACGTATTCGTTGATAACCACCGAATACGGAACATCGATTCGATGGTTCAGTTCTGTGGCCGCCAGCCGCAGGATGCCTCGCTCCACCACATCCAACTGATCCCCTGATCGATCCAGCAGCGGCGCCAATTGGGCATCGACTTCCTCTACATGACGAACCATCCGGGTCAGAATGTCTGCGCAAAATTCCGCGTCGGCTTTGTCCAACGCCTTCTCGCCGAACTCTCGGCGTAACTGCAGCACTTCTGTTTGATTTACCTGCCATTGGTAAGCGGCCTGAGCCAATGCTCGCCGGGCCTTCCGTCGCGCCCACATGTTGGTTTTATTCTTGGTTCCAGCCGTTTGTTCTGACATGTTTTTTCCGCGGTTCTGAAAAGCCTCAAACGGCCGTTGTAGTCATGGGTGTTGAAGTTATGGGCTCTTTGGGTTTGCGCTGACTGACATTCAATACGGCTGCCCTGAGCGCTGCTATTGAGGCACCAATCTGAGACACAAATCCTCGCCAACCATCCTGCGCTCTACGATTTTAGCAGCATGAGCCTGAGCAAGATCCACTAAAGCAAACTCCGCTAACGTCTGACTGGCGCTGCCCAAAACCTTCGGGGCGATAAAGCAGAACCACTCATCCCAAAGGGGTACCTCGCCGGGGGTCAAAAAACCGCCGAGCACCGCCGGCCCCGCCTCGACCATCACATTGTTGCAGCCTCGCTCGGCCAATGCCTCAAGCAGCGCGGACAAATCGACGGGATCATTCTCAACCGCCAAATATTCCACTTGGCCTGCCGGGATACCTGTGTAACCTGCACCCTGCCCTTGCGCATGCACGACTAGGGTGCCGGGCGACAAAATCTGGCTATCAGCCGGCACCCGAAGCTTTGGGTCCAGCACCACCCGCAAGGGTTGCTGCACACCCCCCTTTAACAGTTCAGGGTCGCGGACATTGAGCTGCGGATTATCGGCGATTACCGTTCCCGCGCCCGTGATCACCGCATCACAACTGGCACGTAGCGCCTGCACTTGGGCTCTGGCATGAGGGCCGGTAATCCACTGGCTCTCACCGTTGGCTAATGCCACAGCGCCGTCGAGACTGCTGGCGGATTTCAACACCACCCGCGGACGCTTGCGCGTAATCCGCGATGCAAAGCCGGCAATCATTGCCCGAGCCTCGGGTAGCTCCAGCATCAGAACCTCGATACCAGCCGCTCGCAACATGTCGGCACCTTTTCCTGCGACCTGAGGATGCGGATCGCCGGCCCCCACCACCACCCTTGCTACAGCGCAGTCGATCAGAGTCTGAGCGCAGGCGGGTGTCCGCCCTACGAAGGCGCAGGGTTCTAGGGAGACGTAGACGGTAGCACCGGCCACGTCTCCGCCGGCGTCGGCAATGGCGTTTACCTCGGCATGGGCTTCGCCAGCTTCCTTGTGGTATCCGCGGCCCAGTACCTGGCCGTCTCGAACAATTAAGCACCCGACCGGCGGATTGGGCGCACAACTGTTGCGACCAAGCGACGCCAGTTCTAAAGCAGCTTTTACAAAGAGGTGGTCGGACGCATACATGACAGGTTTCAAGCCGAATCGCCGGCGGCGGTTTTGTTACCCGCCAGTTTGTTGATCTCTTCCGCGAACTCGCTGATGTCCTGAAAGTCACGGTAAACCGATGCAAAGCGCACGTAGGCCACGGGATCCAAAGCCTGCAGTTCAGCCATTACCGCCTCACCAACCTGTAGCGCGGGCAGTTCACGCTCGCCGGTCGAACGCAGCTTGCTCTTAATATGATTTACCGACGTTTCGATTTGATCCACGCTAACCGGCCGCTTCTCCAACGCCTTGGACAAGCCGTAACGCAGCTTCTTTTCATCAAATGGCTCGCGTCGGCCATCACGCTTGATCAAATGGGGCATCACCAGTTCTGCAGTCTCGAAAGTTGTGAATCGTTCACCACAGCTAAGGCACTCACGCCGACGGCGCACAGAGTCGCCCTCGGCTACTAGGCGAGAGTCGATGACCTTAGTATCTAGGTCGCTACAAAAGGGACAGTGCATGTATTGAGCTCCTTGGCTGGTAATCGCCGGCCAGAGCCCAGCGATTCACTCACCCAGCGGGTTCAGGCACTTTTAGGATACACCGGAAACCGACCGCACAGTTCAATCACCTTGGCCTGCACGGCTTTGTTGGTTGCCTCGTTGTCGATGTCGTCCAGAATGTCGGCTATCCATCCGGCCAACTGCAGACATTCCGCCTCTTTAAAGCCCCGACGGGTCACTGCAGGGGACCCGATACGAATACCGCTGGTGACAAAGGGCGAGCGCGGATCGTTGGGCACCGCATTTTTATTCACGGTGATGTTGGCCGCACCCAGTGCGGCATCGGCGGCCTTACCGGTAATGTCCTTATCTACCAAATCCAGCAAGAACAGGTGATTGTCGGTGCCGCCTGAGACGATGGAATAACCCCGATCAATAAGACCTTGCGCCAACGCTCGGGCATTGGCCAGAGTTTGCGCTTGGTATGCTTTGAACTCAGGGGTCATGGCTTCTTTAAAAGCCACGGCCTTGGCTGCAATCACATGCATAAGCGGCCCGCCTTGGCTGCCGGGGAAAAGCGCAGAGTTCAGTTTCTTTTCAACGTCCGGATTAGAGCGTGCCAAGATGATGCCGCCGCGCGGGCCGCAAAGCGTTTTGTGAGTCGTCGACGTCACCACATCGGCATAAGGCACGGGGTTGGGATATTCACCGGCAGCGACCAGACCCGCAACATGGGCCATATCGACCAGCAGGTAGGCGCCAACCGAGTCTGCGATTTCACGGAACTTGTGCCAGTCCAGGCGTCGGGAATAGGCCGAGAAGCCGGCGACGATCATTTTGGGTTTGTGTTCTTGGGCTAAGCGCGCAACGTCGTCGTAGTCCACTTCACCGGTTTCCACGTTAATACCGTACTGCACCGGGTTGTAGAGCTTGCCTGAAAAATTCACTGATGCACCGTGAGTCAGGTGCCCGCCGTCTGCCAGACTCATGCCAAGGACGGTGTCACCACCTTCCAGCAAGGCCAGATAAACTGCGGCATTTGCTTGAGAACCCGAGTGCGGTTGCACGTTGGCATAATCGGCGCCAAACAACGCCTTGACCCGATCAATGGCCAGCACCTCGGCCTTGTCCACGTATTCGCAACCGCCGTAGTACCGCTTGCCGGGATAGCCTTCAGCGTACTTGTTCGTCAGAACGCTTCCTTGGGCTTCCATAGAACGCGGGCTGGCGTAATTCTCGGACGCGATCAACTCGATGTGTTCTTCCTGACGACGGGCCTCATCATCAATAACGGCAGCCAGCTCGGCGTCAAATTCGGCGATGGATTCGTTTCCTGCAAACATGGGCTTTTACTCTTCAGACGTGCGATTGAACTGGGTCACAAGTGTAAACCAAGTCGGCGAAAAGAGTGCCTGAAAGAACTGCGACTTAAACTAAAAAGCTGCTCATTAACTGTTTAGCAGTGTGCGGACAGCGGGCTTACCCAGCGCAGAGAATCTGCAACAGAAAACTTCGAGCAGGCGCACACCGGCTCAGCAACAATCCACACTGCCCCACGCGCTAGTCTTGAGCGTACCAATACACGCTGTTCATGCGGCTGCTGTGGCGTAGCTGGTAGCCCAACCCTAAAATCAGGGCGGTTAAATCGGTTCTCCACAGGTGCTGCGAATTCTCAATAACAATCCAGCGTGGTAGTAGGCTGGCAGGCGCACGCTGCAAAAAAGGCGTCAGCGCAATGTCCTCAGCGCCCTCAATATCGATTTTCAGTCCGTGAATTTTTTCCACGCCCTGTGACTGCAGAACATCCAGTAGCGGCTTGCACTCAATCGTGGTCTTGTTAGCCGACTCCATCACCAGTGAGCTACCGCCCAGATTCCCATCATCCAAGTACAGTTCAACGATTTCGTCCTTAGCGGAGACACCCAGTTGAAGAAGCGCTATGTCCGCCGACAGCGTCGCCTCGTTCAGCGCAACGTTGGTCGATAAACGCTGATAAGCACTGGGGTTAGGCTCGAACGCGATTACCCGTCCGTTGGGGCCTAGGTGACTGGCAACGTATAAGCTGTAGATGCCGACATTGGCGCCTATGTCCACAAACACAGCGTCCTTCGGCATTTCCTTCACCAACAGACTTCTTTCCGCGAGATCGAAACGCCAAGGCATGAAGAGGTACTTTTTCTCCGAGGCGTTGTCGCGTATGTGAAACTCGAAGTTCAGGCCATCAACTCGAGAACGAATCGGCAGATCTGCAAGGCGCAGCACCAACTTGCGCGCAAGTTGGGCTAGCTGCTGGCCAAACCAGTTGCGCGGCATGGCTTGGGCAACGGAGATTAATCTGCGGAAGAAACGGTTAGCTTGTTCTGAACTCACAAAGGTTACGCTCTCGATCGCTCCGACATTAGGCAATTTCAGGGGTTCGACCCATAAAAACCGTCATCAATTTAACAAGAATTCGCGGCTTCCGTGCATCCTAATCGACGTCCTCCAATAACACTGGACACTGACCGTTTACCTACCCGCCGTACAGGCGCCCTTTGCAAGGGTTGCTCCCTGCAACATGTCAATTGCGCAACTGGTTTTCTCGCTTGGAACCGGCTGCTTCGTGATCTTGGCAGGAAACTTTCGCACCGCATGTTTTCTCAACGGCACGAATCGCTGCATCAACGGATAATTATTGCCAAAAAAAAACAGATGGATGAACCGCAAAAAGCGCGACCGATTTCGACTACTTTTAGCTTACAAACGTAAATTGAACTACCGCTGATCGTTGTTATGGTGCCTCCCGTCTTTAATGACGTAACAATTGCCCATTGGAGGGAAACATGTTGAAACGAAAAGCGTCGCGCTACATAAGCACGATGGCTGCGGCTTCTTTGTTTACTTTGTCATCCCTAGCACAAGCTGCGGATGAGCAAGTAATTGAGGAGGTCGTAGTCACAGGTTCATACATCCAAGGCTCGCCCCAAGATGCAGAACTTCCTATTGATGTCATAACGGAAGAGGACTTGCTGCAGCAAGGCTCTCCATCACTAGTCGAGATGATTCGAAATCTCGGCGTCACCGCCGCAAACCTCGGTG
>JAYNPH010000010.1:0-25366 GCA_038113685.1 Gammaproteobacteria bacterium | reverse complement strand
TCGGTGAGACAAACCAGTTCACGACCAGTGGTCAATCCAACGAAGGGATGGCTACCGTCAACCTACGCGGCCTGGGTGCATCACGGACCCTCGTGCTGTTAAACGGTCGCCGCCATGTCTCTTCAGAGATCGACGGTGTTGACATCAGTGCCTTTCCAATCAGTGCCATTGGACGTGTCGAGGTTCTAAAGGATGGCGCCGCCGCGGTATATGGCTCGGATGCCATCGCTGGCGTAGCCAACTTCATTACCCGCAGCAACTTTCAAGGGCTGGAAATAGGCGGCTCATTCAAGGACGTAGACGCCTCTGACGGCGACTGGGACATCAACGGAATTTTCGGCACGGGCGGTGACAATTGGAACTGGATGATCGCCGCAGAGTACGGCGAGCGGGGCGAGTTGCCGATCCGAGACCGTGACTGGGCATTGGTAAATACTGACCAAAACCCAGTAGCCGGCTGGTCCGGCATTGGCAATCCTAGTACTGCGTATTTTTACGTTCCTGTCGCCGCAGGCACTGCCGATTTCATAGTAACGGATAAAGATGGTAACGAAACCACGCAAAACTTGGCCTACGGCGGTCTTGATGCTAACGGTAACCAGCGAACTGTTACGAAGGCGTTTGCCGACCCTCAATGTGAGGCGCTCGGTGCTTTCAGAACAGCTCAACAGGCGTGCGGATTTCAGTACACTTACTTCGATAACTTGATCGAAGAAACCAAGAATACAAAGCTGTACTCTGAATTAAACATCGACCTTAGCGATGATCACAGACTGCACTTTGAGGCGATGTATTCAGACGTAGACATCCCTGCGTGGAAAACCTCACCATCTTATCCACCACAATCCTTATTCGGACCGGATAGAAGATTGTTGGAGAATCATCCAGGACTGGTTGATTTCAACTCGTTTTACGGTCTGCAGGAGGCTGGCGGAGCAGCAGCGTTAACTGCAGCAAATATCGGCTCGACAGTAGTCGATGCAGACAAGAACTTAACCTACGAACTGGCCGCAGGCGATGCAGCGGCAGCAGCCTTAGCGGGCACTCCTCAGGGGCTCGCCCTCGGCCGCGCCATGGGTGTAAGCGGCGCCTTTTTGACCGGCGAGGCCGAAGCACAGCCGCGCCAGACCGAAACTTATCGTTTGGTCGCAGCCATGGACGGCACCTTGTTTGATCAGGCGCTAAACTATGACGTCAGTATATCTTGGTCCAAGCGGGAACGTTTTTATGGCGGTCAAGATATGTACGTAGAACGAATGGGCCTCGCCCTTAAAGGCTATGGCGGACCAAACTGTACGCTACCTGAAACGGTACAAAATGCGGATGGCACCTATGCATTTGCTGACCCAACTGCAGCGGCGGCCGCAGCTGGTGTGAACGGTTGTGAATATTACAACCCATTCTCACGGGCGATACCGTTCTCGGTAGTTAACGATACTACCAATGCTGACTACAACCCAGCAGTGGCAAACTCTGAAAGCCTGTTGCGCCACTTGATCGGCGAACGTGGCACCTACCAAGATAACGAGCTGTTGGTGTTCCAAGCCGTCTTTTCCGGCGAAACTGGTATCGAGCTGGCAGGCGGAAACGTTGGTTTCGCTTTTGGCGCACAAAGCAGAAACCAACAGTATGACTTCAGGCTTTGGGACATCGGCAATCGCGCGATCAATCCTTGTCCCTACACGTCTCCTGTTTCAGCGGCATTGGGCATTGTCGGAGCCGATCAGTTGTCACCCAATTGTACTGCCAAAACTGGTAACTCAGCCTTCCTGGCGGCCACAGACGAACAAAGCACCGAACGAACCGTTTATGGTGTCTTCGGCGAACTAGCCATCCCTCTGACCGAAGACATCGATATACAAGCCGCGCTTCGCTTTGAAGACTACGGCGGCGAGGTCGGTGGATCTCTGGATCCAAAGCTTGCGGTTAGCTGGCGTGTGACTGAGGAACTTTCCATTCGGGGCTCCGCGTCAACGACCTTCCGCGGACCACCGCAAAGTCTGTTGGCCGGCACGTCAACCGCGCTATCCTACGTTGCCCCAACTGGAGCGTTCAAAGCCATCGATACTGTTGGTAATCCAAGTTTGGGCTCCGAAGAGGCAGTCTCCACAAACTTCGGTGTAATTTATCAAACAGACAACTTCTACGGATCGATTGACTATTGGGCCTTCTCCTTCAAGGACTCGTTCCAAACCGAAGGGTTTAACTCAATCATCGATGCCTACAGTGATAACGACTGTTTGGGCGCTGGCGGTGTTCCTACCAACAGCGCGGTATGTAACGAACTACGTACCCATATCTTCCCAGTTGCGGCGCACACTAGCTTGGCATCGACGGAACGCATCGTCGTCAACTGGCTAAACGGCCAAGACATCGATACCTCGGGTATTGATTTCAAAGCCGAATACCGCTTCGACGGCATCATGGACGGATCGGTTAGCGTTGGTATTGACGGCACCTATGGCCTGGAATACGAGCGTGACGCGCAGCTCGACCTTTCTGGCAGCATTCAACTTGCTGCTGGCGGCGATCTGATGGGCTTCCTGAACTACAATCAGGGCTCAGCATTCACCTCCAAGCCAGAACTGAAGTTGGCCGCTCATATTGCCTATGAAGACGACGTGCACTACGCGGGCCTCATCGCGCGCCACGTCGGCGAGTACGATGATGCAGAAGCGCCGGAGGCTTATCCTTGGCTCGCTACGATTGATAGCCAAACCACCTTCGACCTCAACTACGTCTATCGCGGCATGGACGACTTAGTCCTGTCTGCGTCTGTCGTTAACGTCACGGACGAAGATCCGCCGGCGGCAAGAGGAGACTTGAATTACGACCCATTCACCCACAACGCCTTCGGTCGAATGATCAAACTATCATTCACCTATACGTTGCTGGAGGAGTAGGCGATTCGCCACTAACGTCGAGCCACTTTGGTGAACTCGATGTAGAGAAAGGCCCTGCTTGTCAGGGCTTTTTTTGCCTGCTTGCTATTCCAAGGACCGAGACTCGACACCGTCAGCGAATTTGCGATTAGCATGAACAACACCCAGACCCGCGGACTACCTGTGCCACACACCCCCACCCGACCCCTGGGCAACTGGTCTCGCAACGAACCAGAAACGTTCCCCGCAGCAATGCTGGATTCAAGCCCATATCAGATCGTGTAGAATGCGCCCTTCTCAAATATCCAGAATTCACCCCACCTTAGGGTTAGCTGAGCATTTTCTGGAGCATCGGTCTTTGTTTTTTAAGGATTAACACATGGCGCAATACGTCTACACCATGCAAGGAGTCACCAAGGTCGTTCCTCCCCAGCGAACCATTCTGCAAAACATCAATCTGTCTTTTTTCCCCGGCGCTAAAATCGGCGTTCTGGGCCTGAACGGTTCTGGCAAATCCAGCCTGCTGCGCATCATGGCCGGCCAAGACACGGACATTGATGGCGAAGCCAGAGCGCAAAAAGACATTCGAGTAGGCTACCTGCCTCAGGAGCCGGCTTTGGACGACGATCTGGATGTGCGCGGCAACGTGGAACTTGGTGTCGCGGAAATCATGTCCATATTGAAAGAATACAATGACATTTCGGAGCGTTTCGCCGAACCCATGGACGACGACGAGATGACCAAGCTTCTGGAACGTCAAGGCGATTTGGCGACTCAGATCGATGCCGTCGACGGCTGGGAAATCGACCGCACCTTGGATATTGCCGCTGACGCTCTGCGTCTGCCAGCATGGGAAACGCCGGTGGTCAGCCTATCCGGTGGTGAGCGTCGTCGGGTCGCTCTGTGCGCCCTGCTTTTATCCAAGCCCGACATGCTGCTACTGGATGAACCCACCAACCACTTGGACGCGGAAAGCGTGTCTTGGCTGGAGCGGTTTTTAGACGAATATCCGGGCACTGTGGTCGCGGTGACTCACGATCGTTACTTCTTGGACAATGTGGCCAGCTGGATTTTGGAGCTAGACCGGGGACGCGGCCTGCCCTACGAGGGTAACTATTCCACATGGCTGGAAGCCAAGGAAAAACGTCTGGAGCAAGAGGCGTCTACGGATGAGGCCCGCCAGCGCACCATCAAATCAGAGCTGGAATGGGTGCGCTCTAACCCCAAGGCGCGCCAAGCCAAGAGCAAGTCGCGAATGGCTCGCTTTGACGAGCTGGTCGCCGAGGAAAGCGAAGTACGGCGGGAAACCACCGAGCTGTTCATTCCCACCGGCGAGCGCCTTGGTGAGAAAGTGATCGAAATCAACAACCTCAGCAAGGGCTTTGGCGACCGCCTGCTAATTGATGACTTCAGCGCCATCATTCCGCGTGGGGCGATTGTCGGCATCATCGGCGGTAACGGTGCGGGTAAGTCCACCTTCTTCAAAATGCTCACCGGCCAAGAGACACCGGACAGCGGTACCATTGAGAAAGGCTCCACCGTAGACCTTGCCTACGTAGATCAAAGCCGAGATCAGTTGGCAGACGACAAAACCGTCTGGGAAGAGGTGTCCGACGGGCTCGACATCATGCGCATCGGTAAGCACGAAATCGCCAGCCGGCAATACTGCGGGCGCTTTAACTTCAAAGGTACAGATCAGCAAAAATTCGTTGGCACCCTGTCAGGGGGTGAGCGTAATCGTGTGCATCTGGCCAAGCTGCTGCGCCGAGGAGCCAACGTGCTGTTGCTGGACGAACCCACCAACGATCTGGATGTGGAAACCCTGCGCGCCTTGGAAGAGGCTCTGCTCAGCTACGCCGGCACGGCCTTAGTGATTTCTCACGACCGCTGGTTCCTCGACCGCATCGCCACGCACATTATCGCGTTCACCGGCGACAGCGATGTGACCTTTTTCGAGGGCAACTACACGGAATACGAGGCGGATCGCAAGAAGCGTTTAGGCGATGCTCAGCCTACCCGGGTTCAGTACAAACCCATCCATCGCTAGCGCTGGCTTGTTTTGCTCAGAGCGAGATTGTCTCGTTCTGGGCAAAACTAGAGGGATTGCAGCACCTCTAGGGCCGCCGGCAGGGTTTTAACGCCGTGGACCGTCATGCTGCCAACGGTTTCTTTCGGCCGATTGGCAAAGGGTACGATGGCTGCCTTGAAACCGTGTTTGGCCGCTTCCCGCAGACGCTCCTGTCCGTTGGCCACAGGCCGCAGTTCGCCGGTAAGTCCCAGCTCACCGAAGACGATGAGTTCCCGGGGCAACACGCGATCGCGAAAAGAACCCAAGACCGCCAGCAACAACGCCAAGTCGGCGCCGGTTTCGGTGATACGTACCCCACCCACCACGTTGGCAAATACATCCTGATCGCTTAGCGCGATGCCACAGTGGCGGTGCAGCACCGCCAGATGCATGGCGAGGCGCTGCTGATCCAGACCCACAGCCACACGCTTGGGATGCCCGCCGGCGGCATCATCCACGAGCGCCTGAAGTTCCACCAGCAACGGACGGGTGCCCTCCCAAGTTACGGTGGCAATACTGCCCGGCGAATCAACATCGCCTCGCTGCAGGAATATGGCTGAAGGGTTGGCGACCTCTTTCATGCCCGTGTCCGTCATGGCAAAAATACCCAGCTCGTTCACCGCGCCAAAACGGTTTTTGTGACCACGCAGGGTGCGATAACGGCTGCCGGCGGGACTATCCAGCATCATGAAGCAGTCGATCATATGCTCCAAAACCTTGGGACCTGCGATACCGCCTTCCTTGGTGATGTGTCCCACCAGAACGATGACGATGTCGTGCTGCTTGGCGAGCCGGGTAAAGAATGAGGCGGTCTCGCGGACTTGTGTGATGGAGCCGGGGGTGGAATCCACCGATTCCATCTGCATAACCTGTATGGAATCGAGAATGACGATTTTCGGACGCTGGGTTTCCACCAGTTTGGCAATAATCTCGGCACGGGTCTCCGCCGCCACGCTCAGGCCGTCCATGGGCAGCTGCAAACGCTGGGCGCGCAGGGCCAACTGCTGCAAGGATTCCTCACCGGTGACGTAGAGCACACCCTGCCCCGCTGCAAGAGCCGTGGATGCCTGCAGCAGCAATGTACTTTTACCGGCGCCGGGATCACCGCCAATCAGCACCACCGAACCTGGCACAAAACCACCGCCCAATACCCGATCAAGCTCGGTAAACCCGGAGCGAATACGCTCAGCTTCCACTGCTTCAATCTCACCGAGTTTCTTCACTTCGGCAGTCACGCCGGCATAGCCCACGGCAGCGGCCGCCACTGGGGTCACATTTACTCGGCTCAGGGTATTCCATGCGCTGCAGGTGCCACATTGACCCTGCCATTTACCGTGTTCGGCACCGCAGTCATCACAGACATAGGCGGTTTTGGTTTTTGATTTCGCCATAAACGCTAGCTGGCTCGGGGATTAGTGCACAAAGTCGTTGTACATCTCGTGAGCGAGGTCTTCGAATTTGGTGAGGTTGCCGGTGAATTTCAGGCGAACCTTACCAATAGGGCCATTACGCTGTTTGCCGATGATGATTTCAGCAATGCCCAGATCTTCCGAATTCTCGTTATAAACCTCATCTCGGTAGATGAACAAAATGACATCCGCGTCTTGCTCGATCGCGCCAGATTCCCGCAAGTCACTGTTCATCGGTCGCTTGTCCGGACGCGACTCAAGCTGTCGGTTGAGCTGAGACAGCGCAATAACCGGGCACTTCATTTCCTTGGCCAGGGCCTTGAGTGATCGAGAGATCTCGGAAATCTCGGTGGCGCGGTTTTCACTGTCTTTGGCGGTTCTCATCAACTGCAGGTAATCCACCATGATCAAATCCAGACCACCGGTTTCGCGTGCCACACGTCTGGCTCGGGAGCGCACTTCTCCCGGCGTCAGGGCCGCGGTATCGTCAATGTACAGGCGCTTGTCTTTTAGCTGACTTACCGCGCTGGCAAAGCGGTCCCAGTCCTCGTCCTTTAAATCACCCGTTCGCAGCCGAGTTTGATCGATGCGCCCAAGGCTGGACAGCATACGCATCACGATCTGCTCCGAGGGCATCTCCATACTAAAAACCAGCACCGAACCACCGGTCATCACCGCGTGCTCGACCATGTTCACAGCGAACGCGGTTTTACCCATAGAAGGACGCGCCGCCACGATGACCAAATCTGAGGCCTGCCAGCCGGTGGTCATTCGGTCCAAGTCCGTAAAACCCGACGCCTGACCCGTTAACGCCCCCTTGGAGCTATGCAGAAATTCAACTTTTTCCACGGCCTTAATCAGCAGCGGGGCCACTTTTTCGGGGCCGCTTTCTTTTAGGCGATTCTCGGCAATTTGAAACACCGACTGCTCTGCCAGCTCCAACAGGGTGTCTGTGTCCCTGCCGTCTGGGGTAAAGGCCGAATCGGCAATTTGATTGGCAGCGCCAATCAGCTGCCGCAGCACCGAGCGTTCGCGCACGATTTTTCCGTACGCCAACACGTTGCTGGCTCCAAGTGTCGACTCAGAAAGCTCGGCCAGATAGCTGATACCGCCGGCTTTTTCCAGCAATCCCTTGGACGACAGACGCTCGGAAACTGTGACCGCATCCAAGGGCGCATCGTCCGCCGCCAGTTCGTTCATGGCGTCAAAAATAATCTGATGCTGGGTGCGATAAAAATCCGTCGCGGTCACAACTTCGATCAGATCAAACCAAGACTGGTCATCGAGCATAAGACCACCCAAGACCGACTGCTCTGCCTCCATAGAATGCGGCGGCACTTTTAGGGCGGTGACTGGATTTGTATCTGGCGCGTAGTCGGACATGGATCGGGTACTTTGGGACTGAAATTCGGTTTAGCGTTAGGCCTCGGGCTTGGGGTCGGGGCTTGCAATCTGAGCTTTGAAAGACTCCTCCTATCCCGTCGGATTTGCAATAGCTCGAAGCTATCCGTTGCCGCCATTCTCGCGGCCGAGAACACGGACATGCTGGGCAGATCGTTAAGCGTTAGACGTTGGGGCAGCCGGGCACAAAAAAGCGGGATAAATCCCGCTTTCATCTGGGCTGGACGCCCGGCTTTACTCCGTGGGCGCTACTCTTCGACGACGGCAACCTTGATGTTCACCGTGACATCAGAGTGCAGCTGCAGTGCGATATCGTATTCACCCAAGGCACGGATAACGCCTTCGGGCATACGAACTTCGCTGCGCTCAACCTCAAAACCCTCCGCCACAAGGGCATCGGCGATATTTTGGGTGCCAACTGATCCGTACAGGCGGCCTTCTTCGCCAGACTTCATCATGATCGTCACGATGTGGTCTTGTAGCTTCTCGGCACGTGCCTGAGCGGCGGCCAGCAGTTCATTCGCAGCCTTCTCAAGTTCTGCCCTGCGTCCTTCGAACACCTCGCGGTTTGCGGCGTTTGCCTGCACCGCTTTTTGCTGAGGAATCAGATAGTTTCGCGCAAACCCCGGCTTAACGGAGACTTCGTCACCCAAGTCGCCTAGGTTGTTCAAACGCTCCAATAAAATAACGTTCATGGTCGTTCCTCAGCCTGCTATTTGTGTTGATCGGTGTAGGGGATCAATGCCAGATAGCGCGCGCGCTTTACCTGCTTTGCAAGGTTGCGCTGATAGCGCGCTGATGCGCCCGTGATGCGGCTGGGTACGATTTTCCCTGTTTCACCAATGAATTGACGCAAGGAGTCGAGATCCTTGTAATCAACTTCTAAATCTTTGAATTGGACCTGTGGTCTTCTACCGCCTCTCATTCTGCATTCTCCTGTGCTGGTTCAGCGGCCTCGGCAGGCGCTTCACTCTTTGGCTCGCTCTTTTCCTCGGTAGCGGCTGCCCGTGATGCGGACTCTTCCTGTCGTCGTCGATCTCGCTCACGATCTTTTTCTTGTTCGCGCAGCTCTTCTTCGTACAGCTTCGAGTTGCCGGTTTCTGCAGCGTCTCGACGGATAATTAGATTGCGGATCACGGCGTCGTTAAAACGAAACGCGCTTTCCAACTCGTCGATAGCTTCTTGACCCACTTCGACGTTCATCAAAATGTAGTGAGCTTTGTGGATCTTGGCGATGGGGTAAGCCAACTGACGGCGGCCCCAATCTTCGGTTCGGTGAACGACACCGTTACCGCGCTCGATGACGCCTTGATAGCGTTCAATCATACCGGGCACCTGATCGCTTTGATCTGGGTGCACCAAAAAAACAATTTCATAATGTCGCATTGCGCTTCCTTATGGTTAACGCCCCCAGCGTGCTCGCGCGAACTGTGGAGCAAGGATGTATTACCAGACTGTTGTCTGTGCCCGCCTTTGCCGGCGGACGCGCATTCTAGGGGCCAAAACGGATAGGCGCAAGGGCGCTATGCCGGTGTTATTGCTGCCGCGTTTTTAACGACGCTGCCGCACAACCTCGTAGAGCAGTACCCCGGTAGCGACACTGACGTTTAGGCTTTCAACACTACCCAACATCGGAATACTCACCAGCTTATCGCACAGGCTGCGCGTCAGACGGCGCAGGCCATTACCCTCGCTGCCCATGACCAGCGCCGTGGCGGTAGTGCTGTCTAGGGCCTGCCACACATCATCCCCCTCGGCGTCTGCGCCATACAGCCAGACACCCTGTTCCCGCAGCCATGAAAGGGTGCGGGCTAAATTCGTGACCTGCACGATGAACAAATCCTCCGCGCCGCCTTGGGCCGTTTTCAGGGCCACCGCGCTTAGGGGCGCACTGTTGCGCTTGGGCAAAATGACAACATCCACGCCGGCAGCATTGGCAGTGCGAAGGCACGCGCCTAGATTGCGCGGATCCGTAATGCTGTCTAGAACTAGGATCAATGGCGTGGGACCCAAGTCAGGCCAGCGCTGCTGCAGCTCTCGTTCATCGGCTAGGGCGCGAGAGTGGCACTCCAGCAGCACCCCCTGATGAGATCCTTCAACGGCCTTGCGCTTAAACCACGCATCCTCTACCACCTGATAACGCACCCCGGCGTCTCGGGCCATGCCAATAAGCTCGTTAAACCGAGCGTCTCGACGCCCCTTCATCAGGTACAAGGTCCGGGCTTGGGCCGGGGTCTCGCGCAGGGCCGCACGCACGGCCTGAATGCCGATGATTTCATCCATTGTTGTTTCTCTTACGGCGCTTTACGGCCTTGGGGGTTGTCTGTTTTTTCCGCTTTTTGGTCTTTTTCTTCTCAGTCGCTTGGCTGGCCTTATCCCACACATTGGCGGAGCCGCCGCTGGCCGACGCTTTTGACGCGTCCATCCGTTGTTTTTTCGTCGATGTCTTAGGGTTACTAGCCTTGTTTCTGCTGCTCTTGGCCTTACCGGTTTTGCGACCACGAGCCGGTAGTAGCTGTAGCTCGATCTTGCCTTGGGGCGGTTCCACGTTAGCAATACAAACATCAAGCGCTTCGCCAAGGGTGAAGCGCCGACCACTGCGATCACCGACCAGACGCTGGCCGCGAGGGTCGTAACGAAAGTAGTCGGAGCCTAGGTCGGATATGTGCAGTAGGCCCTGCACATAAAAGCCGTCTAAGTCGACAAACAGCCCAAATTCTGTGACCCCAGCAATGGTACCGGGCAGCACCTCGCCAAGATGATTCTTCACCAAATCGCACTTGAGCCACGCTTCAACGGTCCAACCGGCGGACTCTGCCCGGCGCTCGTTGCTGGAGCAATGCTCACCAAGATCTGCCAATTGCGCGACGGAGGGCACCCAGCCAGCGCGATTCGTTCGCTGTTGCAAAATGGACTTGATTGCCCGATGCACGAGTAAATCCGGATAACGACGGATGGGGCTGGTGAAGTGCATGTAGCGTTCAAGGCCCAACCCAAAGTGTCCGGCATTGTTGGGACCGTAGACCGCCTGCTTCATGCTGCGAAGCACCAACTGCTGATACAGCCAGCCTCGTTCTTTTTCTGCTATCTCGCGCAACAAGGTTTGATACGTCTGCGAACTGGGCACCCCGTCTGGTAAACGCAACCCGATAGCCATCAAGTCTTGGCGCAAGGCTTCAAGCTTTAATGCATCTGGGGCTTCGTGCAGCCGGTACAAGGAGCGGCTGTCGTTACTCTCGATAAAGGCGGCTGCGCAGACGTTGGCGTTGATCATGGCTTCTTCAATGATCTGGTGAGATTGCAGCCGAGCGACCTCTTGAACGCCGGTTACATGCCCCTGCTGTAGCTCAATAACGCCCTCGCGGCTGTCAAAGTCCAACCCGCCACGGGCATCCTTGGCCAGACGAAAGGCTTGGTGAACCTTCGCCAGCGCTGCAATGTTGGCCGCCACTGCTGAGTGATCGTCGTCGCCGCAGGGTAGAGGTACGCTGTTGTCCAAATGGTCTTGGACCTGTTCGTAGGTAAGTCGAGCGTGGGAGCGGATCAGGGCATCGCAGAAGCGGAAGTCTCGAACCACACCCTTTTTTGATACCCGCATGTCACATACGAGCGCCAGCCGGTAAACATCGGGCTTCAAGGAACACAGCTCGTTGGAAATGGCCTCAGGCAACATGGGCACGACGTGTCCGGGCAGATAAACCGACGTGGTTCGCTCGGCGGCCTCCAAATCCAAGGCAGACCTCGGTTTCACATAGTTCGCCACATCGGCAATTGCCACTACTAGGCGCCAGCCCTTTTGCCCGCCCAAACTTTTCGCGAATACCGCATCGTCAAAGTCCTTGGCGGTCGCGCCGTCAATAGTCACCAAGGGCAGATCGGTGAGGTCTTCTCGATCCCCGTGCTGTTTGGGTTGTACAGTTTTCGGCAACTTCGCCGCCGCCCGGGTCACAGCTTCGGGCCACTCTCTTGGGATATCTAAACTTTCTAGGGTCGCGTCAATGGCCTGCTCTACCACCGAAGCATTAGGCAGCACGGCCAGCATGCGGCCGACCAAGCCATCACGATCTTGATCGAGAATCTGCACCCGAACCGCATCGCCATGAACCGCATCACCCGAACCGTCCACTAACCGCAGCCGGCCGTTAAAACTTCTGGCCAATGGCTCGACATAAGGCACTCGGCCACGCAGGTTCACAATGCCGACGGCGGGCTGAGCTGAGCGTAGCTCGATGGATGCAACCTCAGCGCTAACCTTTGACTCTGGATCAGTGGCGTCGCCGATCAACCGATAGGTGACCTCATCGCCTTGCCTAACCGCGATCGCGTCGCGAGCACCGCCTCCGTGTATTGGTATGCCGCCGACACTGAGCCGGCCGCCATAGCCTTGGACCCTACCGCGCAACGATTGATTGGAACCGGGCGCCCTGTCAGCTTCAGCGACATCAGCACCGTTTATAGAATCATCAGGTACTAAGCTATACATATGGCCATCACGCTCGGTGATCTGGCCCTGACGAATCAGACCCTTGAGCAGCTGACGCAGTCTTTTAATCTCGTGGGGCGCTTTCGCCTGCAGCGACGCTGTCAACGATTTCCAAGATTGGGGTTGTTGTTTAGTGAGCAATTCCAACAGCGTTTCCGCGTTGAGCTTGCGTGGGGACGAGTTTTTTTCGCCGCGAGGTTTCGTCAAGTTTGACACCTTGTGTATGAGTTCAGTAAAGTCCGCGACCCTATCAGACCGCGCATGCCCAGGTGGTGAAATTGGTAGACACGCTAGCTTCAGGTGCTAGTGGGGGCAACCCCGTGGAGGTTCAAGTCCTCTCCTGGGCACCATCTAAGACAGTCGCCCTTGAAAGGTGTGTTTGTTTAGGTCTTCGGCGGAATAGTCTACTCCGGTCTGCCTGTGCCCTTCTGCCTAGTAATTTACAGCATGACAGCAGCCTTTGCGTCACTTATCACGCAAATGAAACTACGGCTCGGCATAAAGGATTTAACGCCACCTAATCGCAGTTGCTTGTCACGTCTACGCGAAGTAACAGGACTCTAACCATGAACGACCCTCTGAACCTGAAGCCCTTTATTCGAAGTGTCGATGATTACCCCATTCCGGGCATCAAGTTTCGCGACATCACAAGCCTGCTGGAAACACCCTCGGCTTTTGCCACCGCCTGTGACGAGATGACTGCGCTGAGCAAGGGATTTTCGCCAACCACTGTCATCGGCATCGAAAGTCGCGGCTTCATCTTTGCCGGTGCCATCGCCAGCAGCCTAAGTGTGCCGTTCGTACTGGCGAGAAAGCCGGGCAAACTGCCTAACGACACCTTTTCTAAAGCCTTTGATTTGGAATATGGCAGCACCGCCTTGGAAGTCCAGAAAAATACCAATCTCAGCGACCAAGACCGCGTCATCGTTGTAGACGACCTGATCGCCACTGGGGGTACGGCAGTGGCCTGTGCCGAGTTGCTTACAGAGCACTTCGGCGTGGTTCGGGAAAATATTTTGGTGCTCGCACTTATCGATTTGCCCGGCCTTGGTGGCAGCAACGCGATACAGCAAGCCGGTTTCAATGTGGCGACTCTTATCGCCTATACCTAGCCTCGCCAACCACGCCGGCAGAGCGATGAGGTCTAAGTAACCCAGCAATATCTCGCAACGGCACGCAAGTTGCTTTAACGTCCCTGAACATTTCAGCACTCGTGCACTAGAGAGGAGATTGTATGAAAACCCCAACCGCCCTAGATCTGCCTATGGCAGACCCACTGCCAGAGGCCACTCAGAAGTACTTCGACATTTGTCAGGACAAGCTTGGGATGATCCCCAACGTACTTCAGGCCTATGCCTTTGATATCGACAAACTCAATGCTTTCACGGCGTTTTATAACGATCTCATGCTCGGCAATAGCGGCCTGAGCAAGTTGGAACGGGAAATGATCGCCGTGGTGGTCTCGTCCATCAACAGCTGCTTTTACTGCCTCACCGCCCACGGCGCTGCGGTTCGTGAACTCTCCGGCAGCGCTCTGCTTGGCGAGCAGTTGGTCATGAATTACAAGGCCGCTGAATTGGATGACCGACAACGGACCATGCTGGACTTTGCCGCCTTGCTGACCACCTCAAGCGCCTCGGTAGAAGAGAGCCACCGCCAAGCGCTGCGCGACCAAGGCTTCTCAGATCGGGATATCTGGGACATCACCAGCGTTGCCGCGTTCTTCAACATGACCAATCGGGTGGCCAGCGGCACCGCCATGGTGCCCAACCCCGAGTACCATAGCCAAGGGCGTTAGCCCGCCCTTGGCTGTTTCCGGTAACGGGCTCACTGCAAATTTTTCATCCTGCATTCACCCGATCTTTGGGATGTTGGGGTTTTTGCACGGGGCCAAACCATGCGTCACGCCGCCATTGCTTGTTTTCTTTTGCTTTGCACGCTTTCTACAGCAGCCACCGCCATAGAGACCCTCGCCTACGAGCTGCTGAAAACCGTGGGCGACATCGAAATAAGGCGTTACCAGCCGCATCTGCTCGCTAGGGTGGAAGTCGAGGGTAAATTCAGCAAGGCGGGCAACCAGGGTTTTCGTCCGCTCTTTGACTACATCAGCGGCAAAAATTCTGAGGCGGAGAAAATTGCCATGACCGCCCCGGTGCTGCAGCAGGCCAGCATCGCGTCAGATCAGCGCCAGCAGAGCCAGTGGTTCGTTTCGTTTGTGGTGCCCAGCGAGTTCGACCAACAAAACGTTCCGACGCCATCGAACAACAGTGTGCAAATTACCCCTCAGCCCGAGTTGGTGGTTGCCGCCATCAAATACAGAGGGGGTTGGAGCCAGCAAAACTACGAGACCCACGAGCAATTGCTGCTAACGGGTTTAAACGCGATGAACCTTAGCACCTGCGGCAGCCCCCGCTGGGCAAGGTACGACCCGCCTTTCATGCCTTGGTTTTTACGCAAAAACGAAATCTTAATGCCGTTATGCGACTCATCAGCCGTCAAATAAACGGCTGTTGAGCTACCAAGGCAGTGCCTCACCGCTGAGTTTAAGAAACTGTCCGTTTTGCTGCGGCTCTAATGTCTCCACCAGTTGGTACAGCCCAGCGGCGCACTGCTGCGGACTTTGCAGAGGAGCGGTTCGGGTTTTCGTAAACGGCTTGGATAGATTCGATGCGGTCGTACCCGGGTGCACTGCGACGATGATGGGCTGGCTGCGCCAGCGCCCGCATTCGATGGCCAAGCAGCGCACACCCATGTTCAAGGCTGCCTTGGACATACGATAGCCGTACCAACCGCCCAACCGATTGTCTTCAATGCTGCCCACTTGGGCTGATAAAAACACCGCACGCAAATCATCGCAACGAAGCTGGCCGGCCATCTGCCCAAATAGGGTAATAGGGCCAACGGCATTCACCGCGTAATCGTGCTGGAGTTTTTGTGGCACCAGTCGCCGAAAGGTTTTTTCCGGCTGACCGTGGGGACCGGCCAGCAAGCCAGTGCAGCAAATCCACCGGTGGATTGGTTGGTCTATGGCCGCAGCGGCATCAGCAATTGAACTGGGGTTGGCCATGTCTAAGGTTAACCAGCGCACGGCCGGATGAAGACTGCTCACTTCACGGTGGTGGGTGGCATAGATGGTCTGCACCTCTGGGTGCGCCAAATACTGCTCGATCAGATGCCTGCCGATGTCTCCTGCCGCACCCAAAATCATCACGTTCATTGTGATTTCCTTTCTTACATCACGATTTGTCGAAAAATAACTTAACCAAAAGGTGGTCAAATCGGCGTGATTGTTGAATTTAACCTCATTTGTCTAAATAAATGTTGACAATACTGCCTTTAAAGTAGATTTTGTTTAGACAGATTAACTCAACGGAGCACTTAGCTATGACGCAATCTAGACGTGAATTTTTGAATGCTGGCATCGCCCTATGGACGGCCTCGCTGATTCCAGCCACCACCATCGCGGCAGGACCACCGGAGCTATTGGAATCGGACCCTATTGCCTTGGCCCTTGGTTACAAAAAAGACGCGGCGTCTGTTGACGTTGCCAAATACCCCAAGCGGGCAGGGGCAGCGGGCGCTACTCAATTTTGCAGCAACTGCGCCTTATACACCGCGGGCGAAAACGGGCTGGGCGCGTGCACGGCGATCCCCGGCAAGCTGGTCGCCGGCCCCGGCTGGTGCAATGCCTGGATACCCGCAGCTTAGATAACAACAACTACCGATCGATTGATCGAGGTAAAACCACATGGAAAGACTAACTATTGGCGCTGTTGCCAACCTAACCGGAGTTCCCACACATACCCTTCGGAAGTGGGAGAGTCGGCATTCGATTGTTACGCCAAACCGCAGCGAATCCGGTCGGCGTTTTTACACTAATGAGCACGTCCAGCGGCTGCTTCTCGTTAAGCGCCTTATGGGCGAGGGCCATTCCTTAGCCGAGTTAGCCCGGTTGAATAACGACGAGCTGGATATTCTGGCAGTTCGCCACGAGCAAAGTCGCGCAGCCAATCACGACGGTGGCGCAGACGTGGTCGGTTTGAACCTGACCACCTTGTTTGAACGGGCCGAGCCATCCCTGACCCCATCGTTTAGCGGCTTCTCACAAACCCTAGAAAAGTGGCTGGATCAGCCTCAGCACGTAAAAAACAGTAAACACGGTACCTTGGTGGTGGAAAGCGACACGCTGCCCGACGCCGTTGTCGACCAGTTGGTGATTCTGCGAAGCAAGCACTATCAGCGCATCGTGGTGATTTATGCCTTTGCGCCGCGACGTATTGAGCAACTTCTGGCTTCCCACGGTATTCAAGCGATCAAGGCACCGGCCACCTCGGAAAAAATACGCTCGTACCTGAATATCGAAGCGCCTAAGGCCTACAGCACCAGCTATCAGGTTGGCGTCAGCGCCTTTGACCCAGAGCAGCTGTCTCATATTGCCAATATGATGCCCAGCTTGAACTGCGAGTGTCCCAACCACATTGCTAAGCTGCTGATTGACATCAACGGGTTCGAAAAATACTGCATGCAGTGCGTGGATGACGATCCAACTCAAAGCGCCTTGCACGGCCAATTAGCGGATATGACCGCCCACGCTCGATCCATTTTCGAGGACGCTCTGCGGGCAGTCGCTCTCGCTGACGGTTTGGACCTGGAGTCCTTGCCGACCCAGACCAAACACTGAGGCCGCTCGCTGAACCGCCCGAGTGACCGATTGAGGCGTATCAGAAACCGGTATCACAAAAAAAGGGCCGCTTGGCCCTTTTTCTCTCCTTGATCCCTGTTGGGTTCTCTCCAGTAGCTTTCCCTAGGGTATTGGCAAGTATCCGTCTTCCTCACCCTTGGTGAAGACACCTACCGCATCGTGCGCATGCAGGCTTTCGTGGTGCTCAATCCGCACCCAGAAGTCTCGCCAGCGCTCGTCTTCGCCAAGCGCAGTCTTCAGCCGTCGGCCGGCATCTTCGATAAACATCAGATTTTTACCGTTCAGGCGGGCGAATTCTTGCTCGTCCTCTCGTTTCACGGCGCTTTGCACCGGGGTCTTCAGTGAGTCCTCAACATGGTTGATGAGTTGGGTAATGGGCAATTCGTCATGACTGCTGTCCAGCCGCACCAAGATCTTCGCGGTACTACGCTGGCTATGCGGGGTCGCTAAGATGCCTTCTTCTGTTCCGAGCCAGTCGTTGACATCCTCAATGCTCACTTGACCGGCAGCACCAAAGTCTTTCTTGAACTGCTCTTGGATCAACTGGCGAGCCAGAGCTGCGGAGCATGGACAGGTCGATGAATACTGCACCTCAACCGACAGCTCCAAGGCTACTTCTCCCTTTATCAGCGTGCCTTTGACCATTACCGGGTAGGAAGCCCAGCCGACGTTATCGCTGAGCAGTGCGCGCCGGCGCACAAAGTGATCAAACTCAAACTGCACAAAGGCGTTGGTGCTGAGATCGTGATGTGACTCGAGCACCGAGCCTAACAGCATCTTCAGCCCGGAAGCCGTTAGCGGTCGGGTTGCCGCATGCTCGTCCAACAGCAGATAAAGCCGGGACATGTGTATTCCCTTAGCCAGCGGGTCTGCGAGATTTACATAGACTTGGATGTTGGCGTGAACGTCCTTGGTTTGATCGCCATCTTTCACTTTTAGCGGTTGGTGGACGTTGCTCATACCCACCCAGTCTAGGGTGGCTTGAGCCTCGGACAGTGCGCGGTTGGCAATATCGGGCATGTCGGGAACGGAGACCAGCTTTGCTGTACTCATAATAAATCCTGCTTCGAGGTGTTAGTTGAACGATCAGGCTACGTAGCGCGCGGTCAACGAAATGTGAACGAATCGATTGAAGGCGCTGACTCTTTAGCGACCCGGTATCAGTCGAGGACTGATGCAATTTTATCCTTGGGTGTTGTCATGGGACAGGCAACGTACCCAGCAAAGACAAAATTAGCCCACGGTAAACGCCCCGATCCGCCAGCTGTATTACTGCAGGGATTGCACTTCGTCGTCCTGTAGCTCCCGTGCTTCTTCGGGAATTAGAACGGGAATGCCGTCGTCAATCGGGTAGGCGAGCCGACTGGCGGCACACCACAATTCTTCTTTGTCCCGCTGCCAGACTAGGGGCATCTTTGCCACCGGGCAGACCAACAGCTCTAGCAGTTTTGAATCCATTACAGGTTCCGGGCGTTATCAAAGGGGTCGTTCAACACGATAGTCTCATTTCGATCCGGCCCGGTGGAGATGATGTCTACCGGCGCGCCAACCGCTTCTTCAACAACTCGAATGTAGTCTCTGGCCGCCGCAGGCAAATCTGCCACATCACGAACCCCAAGGGTCGTCTCCTTCCAGCCAGGCACTTCCTCATAGATCGGCGTTATATCGTCGTAGAACTCGCTGCCAAAGTTTGGCCCACTGTCCTTGATACCACCGTCTTTATAACCCACGCAGATCTTGATGGTCTCTAAACCGTCGAGCACGTCTAGCTTGGTCAGACATAGGCCTGAGATACTGTTTACCTGCGCAGCTTGGCGCAGAGCCACCGCATCGAACCAACCACATCGACGTGGTCGTCCGGTGGTTGCTCCAAACTCGTGCCCCCGCTCCGCCAGTCCTCGGCCGATGTCGTCGAAGAGCTCTGTGGGGAAAGGACCGGAACCTACCCGGGTAGCATAGGCCTTGGTAATACCCAACACATAGTCGAGGTAACGCGGGCCGAATCCGGTACCCACCGCGGTCCCTCCAGCGGTGGTGTTGGAGGAAGTCACGTAGGGATAGGTACCTAAATCCACGTCCAACATGGCACCTTGCGCCCCTTCGAACAGGATATTTTTCCCTTGCTCCCGAAGGTCGTGCAGAAGCGGCACCACATCCACCGACATGGCCTTCATTTGCTCGGCAATGCCGGCGCATTCCTCCAGCGTCTTGTTAAAGTCTAGGGCCGGCTTGCGGTAATACTCGGTAAGCATGAAGTTGTGATACTCCATCACCTCGTTTAGGCGATCCGCAAAGGTCTGCCAGTAGAACATATCGCCTAGACGCAATCCCCGACGGGCCGCCTTATCTTCGTAGGCTGGCCCAATACCGCGTCCGGTGGTGCCAATCTTTTTCTTGCCGCGAGCCTCTTCTCGGGCCAGATCTAACTGCACATGGTGAGGCAGTATCAAAGGACACGCTGGCGATATCTTCAGGCGCTCACGCACAGGAACGCCTCTGGCTTCTAGGGTGGTGATCTCTTTGAGCAGTTCGTGGGGCTCTAGCACCACGCCGTTACCAATCACACACTGCACACCATCGTGCATGATCCCCGACGGGATCACGTGCAGAACCGTTTTCTCGCCATCAATCACGAGCGTGTGTCCCGCGTTGTGCCCACCTTGGAATCGCACCACCGCGTCCACTTGATCGGTAAGCAGATCGACGATTTTGCCCTTACCCTCGTCTCCCCACTGGGTACCAATAACTACTACATTGCGGCCCATGTTCTTCCTTGCATCTTCTTCGCACCTTGTCGCTTTCGCGACCCCTTAAAAACTCCGCGCGCACCGCCGTGCCCCGCGATTTATCCGCGACTGGCCTGTGTTTTTCGTTTTAACCTTTGTCGGTGTTCTCAACCGCCGCCTGTATTTGCCACTGTCCCTGATCTTGAACGACCACGCCTTCACATCCGGCAGTCGGCTGCGCACCTTCATTCACCGCTACGACCACTCGATTGCCCTCGGCGCGCAGCGCTCGCACAAAGGTATTAAGACCCTCGCGCTCATCCTCATTCACATAGGGTGCGAAGTACCCACCCAACGGCACCGCATCCTTGGACATCAACTTTTTGAGGTTCAGATCAAAGCCGGTGGCCGGACGACCACGACCGAATACTTCACCAACGCCATCGTAGCGTCCACCTTGTGCTAACGCACTGCCATGTTCGGGATGATAGACCGCGAAAACCGGACCGTTATGGTAGCCGTATCCGGAGAGTTCGGATACGTCAATCCGCATATCCACCTGAGGATGATTCTGCGCCACTAGCGCCGCTAGACTTTCCAGCTCTGCTAGGGATGTCTGCACGGCCGGGGGAGCAGCCTGCAACAGCGCCCGGGCTGTCGGAAAAATGCCTGCATCGCCCATCAGGTCAGGCAAGCCAATCATCATGTCAGCCATTGTGCCTTCGCCCAGCAGCGCGGCAATGTCTCTGGCACCCTTGCGCTGAATACAGCTAAATAGCTGGCCTTGGTCGATTGGATCAAGACTTCCTTCTTCGATAAGCCGGGCTACTAGGCCGCGATAAATCCCCATATGTCCCAGCAACAGCACCGGTGCCTGCATACCTGCCGCATCTAGAGCCTGGAGCATTAGTCCGATGACTTCGGCATCCGCTGCTATGCCGCTGGCACCAAAAATCTCTGCGCCGGCTTTCAATGGCACTCTGGATGTTTGATTTCCTTGGGGATTGGCGAACACCACAGGGCCGGAGTAACAAAAACGCTGAATGTTGTCACTGGGAAGGCTGTGGGCGTCCACGCGCACCGCCTGAGAGGTCATGTCTGCTCGGACACCCAACTGCCGGCCACTGGATTGATCCACCACTTTGAGCGTTTGCAGATCCAAGTCCTCGCCACTGCCGACCAATAACGCATCCAAATACTCAATTACCGGCGGCTCGAGATAGTCGTATCCCCAGCTGACAAACACGTCAAGCACGCGGCGGCGCAGAAGCTCAAGCTCCCAAGCTTGAGGCGGCAGGACTTCATCTACCCCTTTGGGCAGACGCCAATGTGTACTCATAAGTTTTGCGCCGGTCTAGTGATTGGACTGGTAGCGGCTCATTTAGCGCCGCCACTTTCCAAATACTTAAAGAAATCGCTGTCAGGGTCTAGAACCAACAGATCGCTCTTGTCTTTAAACACCTCGCCATAGGCGTTGATGCTGCGATAAAAGCCATAGAACTCCGGGTCTTGGTTAAATGCACCGGCATAAATCTCCGCTGCTTTGGCATCCCCGTCGCCTCGCAACTGTTCGCTTTCCCGATATGCTTCGGCTTCGATTACTACCGCATCTCGGTCCGCCTTGGCGCGAATCGCCAAAGCGCGCTCTTGGCCTTCAGCCCGGTACTGCTTAGCTTCGATTTCCCGTTCTGAGTTCATTCGCTCGTATACAGTTGTGGATACTTCGGCGGGCAGGTCGATTTTCTTAACCCGCACGTCCACCACCTCAAGACCGACAGACTCACGCATCACCGTATCCAGATCCGCACGCAGCTCGTCCATGAGTTCGTCTCGCTGGCCGGAAATAACTTCACTCATGTCCCGTCGGCTAATCTGGTTACGCAGACCTTCATTCACGCGCTCTTGCAGCAGGCGCTGGGCCCGGCGCTCGTCGAAGGATGTGCCGGTGTAAAAGCGCTCGATATCCGCCACACGCCATTTCACAAAGGAATCCACAATTAACGGTTTCTTCTCAAGGGTGTAATAGGTTTCCCCTTGGGAATCCAAGGTCAAAACCCGAGCGTCGAATTTCTTCACTTCCTGGGCGATCGGCAGTTTGAAATGCAGGCCCGGCGCGATATCCGCATCGATCAAATTACCGAACTCCAGCAAGATCGCTTTTTCGGTCTCCATCACTCGATAGGCCGACTGATTAAACAAGCCCACTCCAATCAGTAGGAAGGCCGCTAATAAAAAGGTTTTCATAGGCATCACAATGTCTCCAAATGCTGTACGTATTGACTAAGGGCGCTGTGAGCGCCGCTCAGTTGCCCCGCACGCGGCTATTCGTTGATCGGCTGGTGGCCAGATCTCTACGCAGCTGTTCGAGTTCCCGACGCAAAACTTGAACCTCGTTGCTGGCACCGCTGGTAGTGCCCTGACCGATTTTATCCAACGGCAGATACATCATGTTATTGCCGCCTTTCACGTCCACCATCACCTTGCTGGAGTTTTTAAAGACATTCTCCATGGCATCAATGTACAAACGATCACGGGTCACTTGCTTGGCTTGAGAATACTCCGCCAGCAGCTTCTCGAAGCGTTCGGCTTCACCTTCTGACCGGGCAATAACGCGATCACGGTATCCTTGCGCCTCCTCCAGCTGGCGCTGAGCCCGGCCTCGGGCTTCTGGCACCACCTGCTGGGCATAAGCCGTCGCTTGGTTGATGAATTTTTGCTGATCTTCCTTGGCTTTCTGGACGTCGTTGAAAGCATCTTGCACCTGCATTGGCGGTGCGCTGCGGTCGATGTTGACCTTAGTAACGTCGATGCCGGCCCCGTAGCTGCGCAGGTAACTCTGCAAACGATCCTGCACTTCAATAGCAATGGCTTCTCGACCGTCGGTAATCACCTCGTCCATAGACGCCGATCCCACAACGTGACGCAAGGCGCTTTCAGTGGCCTGGGCCAAGCTGTCCCGAGGTTCGCGCACGTTCACCAGAAAGCTCGGCGCACTGTCAATGACCCACTGCACGGTGAGGCTGACGTCTACAATATTTTCGTCCTCGGTCAGCATCAGCGCCTGATGGCTGTGCGACTGAACCTGAGTTACGTTCACCAAGTCCACCTGATCAATCAGCGGCGGGTTCCAGTGAAGCCCCGGCCCTACTTCTTCGGGAAGGACCTTACCGAAGCGGAAAACTACGCCCCGTTCCTGTTCGTCTACCTGATACACACCAGCAAAGGCATACAGCCCAAGTGCCAACAAAATAACCAGTCCAATGGAACCCGTGGACAGGCCGTTACCGGATTCACCCTTGCCGCCTTGACCGCCACCGCCGCCGAACATACCCGACAGTTGGCCTTGCAGTTTACGTATCGCCTCGTCTAAATCTGGGGGACCGTCGTTATTGTTGCCGCGATTTCCCCAGGGGTCTTTGTCACCACCGCCTGACTCATTCCACGCCATAATTTTGCTCCGAAAGTTTAAATGTGTTGCTGGTCCACGTGACCAGACTTCGTCCTTTTGCCATCAGCTTAGATCAATTTACGCTGATCCAAGCTCGATATTTCGTGAGTAGTGCACGACTCAGGGGGTTCTATGACAACCTTACGCTGCCGCATTTGACCCAGCATCTTATCGTCGGCCTGTACTGTAAGCCGCACGCTGCCATCTGTCAGCATTGTTTCACTTAACACTGCACCAGATTGATACAGCCAAGCCCGATTTTTACCGTCCTCTGGGGCAAGCCTTACCTGATGCGGGGCCACAACCCCAAGGGCAGCACCTATTCTGTTCAGCAGGGCATCAACCCCTGCGCCGGTCACGGCCGACACCAGATCAGCGCCATTACAGTCTTGTATTTGTTGAGCACTGAGCAGGTCGGACTTATTCAAAACTACCAACTGCGGCACCTCGCCGGCACCAATCTCATCCAGCACGCCTTGCACCTGTTCAATGCGTTCATCCCGCAACGGGTCTGCCGCATCCACAATGTGCAGTAGTAGGTCCGAATGCACCACTTCTTCAAGAGTCGCCTTAAACGCTTGTACCAGTGCATGAGGCAATGCGCTAACGAAACCCACGGTATCGGTCATAACGACATTTCCCGCGCCCGGCACATCAATCTTCCGCGTCGTGGGATCCAAAGTAGCAAAGAGAAGGTTCTCCGCATAAACCTCTGCCTGGGTAATGGCGTTAAACAACGTGGACTTACCCGCATTGGTATAGCCGACAAGCGACACCGTTGGCGTACCCCGGCGATCACGGCCTCGCCGACTCTGCACCCGGCGCCGAGACACGTCCTGCAGCTTCTGCTCTGTCGCTTTCACCCGCTCGGCCAACATCCGTTGATCCAACTCAATTTGTTTTTCACCGGCACCGCGCATACCGATGCCGCCCTTTTGTCGATCCAAGTGCGTCCAGCCGCGCACCAAGCGCGTCTGCGCATGCTTTAGCTGGGCAAGCTCTACTTGAAGCTGGCCCTCGTGACTGCGTGCCCTTTCGGCAAAAATGGTCAATATCAACTCTGTCCGAGTAATCATTCGGCAGTTCAATGCCTGCTCTAGGTTGCGCTGTTGGCCCGGCGAAAGATCGTGATTGATTAGTAGCAAAGACGCATCGGCCCAAGCGAGAAGCGTTTTCAGTTCATCTACCTTGCCGCTGCCAATGAACCAGCGGGGATGAGGGGCATCGCGCTTCGCGTTTTCGACTTGAACAACGTCGATCTCTGCAGAACGTGCAAGCTCCACAAATTCATCTTGGTCCGGGTTATCTTGCCGGCGCAGTTCTACCTGCAACAGCACAGCCCTTCGGCCAGCTTCTGGCCGTTCAAAAAGCATCAGATATGTCTATAAGCAGGGTCGCCACTAGCACACAGTGGCATCAAACTGGCAGATTTCAAGCCGACAACGGTGACTTTGGCGGGACAGAAACTTCGCTGCGGCATGCGGATCCGAAATCTTCGGGAGGCTAGTCGTAATCTCGATCATTCACCGTGACGTTGCGTGCAGGCACAACCGTGGATATACCATGCTTGTAGACCATTTGACTCACCGTATTTTTCAGCAAAATCACAAACTGATCGAATGACTCAATTTCTCCCTGCAGCTTTATGCCGTTAACGAGAAAGATCGATACGGGCACACGTTCACGCCTCAGCGCATTAAGATAGGGGTCTTGCAGGCTGTGACCCTTAGACACGTTATTCTTCACTCTTTTTTCTTCTTGCATTTCTACTTACCCGTTTGGTACGCCAAGATATGTTCGTGGGCATCTGACTTTTCCTTCGCACAAGCGCGTCTGGCAGAGGGATTCCGCTAGCCATCTTCATCGATGGTTTGATAAGCGATTTGGGTTGCAGACACGACAAGCTATGTGTCGAGGCGCGCAAATTATAATCCCTTTCCCCATCTAGTTGGACTTTTTTAGAGCCCTACCAGTGTCTTGCTGAGGAAGACTTTTACCTGTGTCGGGCGTCTTTTGAGGACCGAATAAGAAATCATGATTTCTTGCAGCATCGCCACATTTGGCACCCTCACGAGACAGCCGCCCAGCTAACCTATTCCCATGGCAGCTAGGTTTCACTGCCCAAGCTGAACTCTTTGCTCAAGGTGTGATGTAGTTAAAACACTGGCACGAAATACGGGGCCGAACGGGCCGCCGCGCAGCAGTCCGCTCAGTCGTTGCCGGACAAAACTCGTGACGTTGTATCGT